>JBPYFA010000270.1:0-23705 GCA_051986585.1 Vicinamibacterales bacterium
CGGCTTCGTGGTCAGCCGATTCCGCGCCAGGTAGTCGACCGCCATCGAGATCACACGCCGCTGCTTGCGAGCAGTCACCGCCTCGGACGCGCTGCCGAACTCGGCGCTCTCCTTGGCCTTCACCTCGACGAAGACAATGACGTCGCCGTCGCGAGCCACGATGTCGATTTCGCCATGCCGCGTGCGATAGCGGCGCGCAAGAACTGCGTACCCGCGACGCTTCAGTTCGTCTACCGCGAGATCTTCCCCCCGTTTTCCCAATCTTTGACGCCGGATCGTCATGACTAGCCTCCTCATGATGCAAGAGTGAGGGGCCGCGGACGCGTGCTCCAGCGCTCTCCCGCACTTCCGCCTAAAGGCGGAAGCCACAAATTTGCAGTGGGCCACTCTTCCGCCCAAAGGCGGAAGCCACAAATTTGCAGTGGGCCGCTCTTCCGCCCAAAGGCGGAAGCCACAGATTTCCAGTGGGCCACTGTTCCGCCCAAAGGCGGAAGCCACGAGATTGCAGTTCGCCGATCTTCCGCCTTAAGGCGAAAGCCACAGATTTGCAGTGGGTGAAAGTCGCAAGATTGCACTGGGCGGAAGTCAAAGAAGTGGGATTGGGGTGCCAAGGGTGCCAAGGGTGCCCGGAGTGCCAGGGGTGCTAGAGGTGCCGGCTTGCGGCGCGTGCTACGAGTGCGACGAGAGCTCGGCGAGTGCGTCGTCCATTACGCGAAGCAGGGTGTCGGCCTGCGCCACTGTGAAGACGAGTGGCGGAGCAATGCGGATGGCGTTCTTTCCTGCGCCGAGTATCAGGACGCCGCGGCGGAACATGGACTGCACGAGCGCGTTCCGCTCGTTGACGGCTCGCTCTTTCGTTTCGCGGTCGCGCACCAGCTCGACGCCGATCATCAGGCCGATGCCGCGGACGTCGCCGATCACACGATGCTTCTGCTGCAATTCGCGCAGGCCGTTCGCGAGGTGAGCGCCAACGGCGGCCGCGTTCGCGACCAGCCCTTCCTTGATCAGCTTGATCGTGGCATTTGCGGCGGCGCACGATACGGGGTTGCCGCCAAACGTGCTCGCGTGGGCGCCAGGCGGCCAGGACATGATGTCGGCGCGCGCGCAGGTCACACCAAGCGGCAGACCGGACGCGATGCCCTTGGCGATGTTGACGACATCAGCTTTGAGATCGAAGTGCTCCGAGGCAAACATCTTCCCGGTCCGGCCCATGCCAGACTGCACCTCATCGACGATGAGGACGATGCCGTGCTCGGTGGCGAGTTCACGTAGCCCGTGAAGGAAGGCGGGCGGAGGCACGACATAACCCCCCTCTCCTTGAATGGGCTCGACAACGATCGCGGCGACTTCGTCCGGCGCGACGAGTTGGGTGAACAGCTGATCTTTGATGAAGGACAACGACGCAGCCGCGCATTGATCCGCACTGCCGTTGAATCGATACGGATCCGGATACGGCGCGTGATACACGCCGGGAAGCAGCGGACCGAATCCGCGCCTTTGGATGACCTTGCTCGCGGTCAGCGACAGCGAACCCATCGAGCGTCCATGGAACGAACCCAGAAACGCGATGATGTTCTGTCGCTTCGTGTGATAACGCGCGAGCTTGATCGAGGCCTCGGTCGCTTCCGTCCCTGAGTTGCCGAAAAACGTTCGCACCGGGCCGTTGATCGGTGCAATCGACGCCAGTTCCTCGGCCAGGCGCACCTGCGGCTCGTAGTAGAAGTCCGTCCCCGACATGTGAATGAACTTCTGCGCCTGCTCGGAAATCGCCTGGACGACCTCCGGATGCGATACGCCGGTCGAGTTGACGGCAATTCCGGCCGCGCAGTCGAGAAACCGGTTGCCGTCGACGTCCTCGCCCACCGCTCCCTCGCCGCGCGCGATCACGAATGGATAGTCGCGCGTGTAGGACGGCGAGACGAACTGCTTGTCGCGTTCGATGATCGCCTTGGCCTTCGGGCCGGGGAGCGGCGTCTTGATGTCAGGAGCGTGCATTGAGAACAATTCGTCGATCGATGCTATCCGGCCGGTTGTCTGCTTTTCTCACTGCGCGTGGGGCCCCACCCCCACGCGCTCTCGCTCGGCGGCGCCGCCACGCCGCGCTTCACTCCGTCGCCTCGCTCGGGCCGCAGGCGCTCGCCAACCTGCAACACCGGAGCTACTTGCGTTTCCACCTCGTGGTCGAGCCGGTGTCTTCGAGGAGGATGCCGCGGGCGTCCAGATCCTTTCTGATGCGATCGGCTTCGGCGAAATTGCGCGCCAGTCGAGCGGCCTTTCGAGCGGCGATCAGTTGCTCGATCTCATCGACTGGTACCGGCGGCGTCTGATCTTCGGCGCGACGAAGCGAGAAAATTCCGAGCACTCTGTCGAAGCGATCGAACGTCTGGCGAACGGCGGCGGCGTCTAATGCCCCAAGCTCGCCCGCGTCGATCGCCGAGTTGAGCGCACGCACGAGATCGAACATCACGCCGATGGCCGCGGCGCTGTTGACGTCGTGGAGGATGTGCGCGGAAAACCCGTCGGTTGCCTCCTTGAGTCGGGCGGCAACTTCCGGATTGCGTTCCCGTTCCGGGAGCGAGTCGAGACGCGCGAGGAAATCGGTCAGCCGCTTGAGTGCTTCCTCCGCCTGCGACATGGCCGTCCACGAGAATTTCAGCTGCTTGCGGTAGTGTACGCCGAGATACAAATAGCGAAGCGCTGAAGGCCGGAACCCGTGGTCGACGATGTCCTGCAGGTTGTACACGTTCCCGAGGGACTTCGACATCTTCTCGGGACCTTTCGTGTCGTCCTCCGGTCCAGTCTCGATCATCAGGTGCTCGACGTGCACCCAGAACCGGGAGAACTGCTGGTTGGTGGCGCCCTCGCTCTGCGCGATTTCGTTTTCGTGATGCGGAAAGATCAGGTCGACGCCGCCCGCGTGTATGTCGATCGGCGCAGGACCGAGGAGCCGGAGCGCCATGGCCGAGCACTCGATGTGCCATCCGGGACGTCCGGGCCCAATTCCCGGATCCCAGGTCGGTTCGCCTTCCTTCGTCGCTTTCCACAGCACGAAGTCGCGCGCGTCTTCCTTTTCGTACTTGTCGGAATCGATCCGGGCGCCGCTCTTGATGCCGGAGTGATCGAGATGCGCGAGCTTGCCGTATTCAGGAAACGTGGAAATCTTGAAGTAGATCGAGCCGTCGCTGCGATAGGTGTGACCGTTTTCCTCGAGCGCCTTGATCGTGTCGGCCATGGCCGACAGATTCTCCGCGTCAGTCGCCCGTGGGTTCTCCTCCACCGGCTCGAGTCCGAGCGCCGCGGCATCCTGCCGAAACAGATCGATATAGCGATCCGTGTACTCGCGCAGCGGCACGTTCGCCTTCTTCGATTCCAGGATCGTCCGATCGTCAACGTCGGTGAAGTTCATCACCTGGCGCACGGTGTAGCCGGCTTCATGCGCGAGCGCGCGGCGCAGCAGATCGAGCGCGACGAAGGTGCGAAAGTTGCCGATGTGCCCGCGCGCGTACACGGTCAACCCGCACGTGTACATCCGCACGGTGTTGTCGTGCGCGGGTGCGAACTCCTCTTCCCGGCGGGTGAGCGTGTTGTACAAACGCATCGACGTCACTGGCTGTGGAGAGTGCGTCACCAACGCACGTCAGGCAGGCAGCGGGCAGCGCACTTCAGACGATCGGCTGCCGCAGCGCGCCTCGATCTGAAGTTCGCCATTCAGTTCCCGGAATTCGAAGACGATCTCGGCGTCGGCCGTCGCCGGCGCAACCTTGGACGCCACCCCCTCGATGGCCACCCGCAGTCCCATGATGTCCGGTACCCCTTCGCGCAGGTACTCGGCCACACGTTTGGCGATATCGACGGCGATCATGTGCAGCTCGCCCTTGGCGGGCACCGACAGACGCAGCAGACTTCCATCCGGCGCACGTTCCGGACCTTGAGACATGCTGAAGATTCTACAGCGAAATGCGACCGAACAACCGCCGCGCGCTGCGGCAGTCGGCCTCGATCTGTGCGCGGAGCGAATCGACGTCCGGAAACGCTCGCTCGTCCCGAAGCCGCTGCACGAAGGACAGCCGCAGGGACGAATCGTACAAGTCCCGGTTCCAGTCGAAGATGTGCGTCTCGATGACGGGACGTTCGACATCACCGAAGGTCGGCCGCATGCCGATATTCGTAATCGACGGATGGACGACTTCGTCGATGGTTGCGGTCGTGGCGTAGACGCCGCTTGGCGGGATCAGCTCATTGCAGGTCGTCAGGTTCGCGGTTGGAAATCCAAGCTCGCGGCCGCGACCGGCGCCCCGAGCGACGGTGCCATCGATGAAATAGTGGTGGCCGAGCAATGCGCCTGCCTCGTCGACCCGGCCCTCCGCAAGCAGGCGGCGGACCCTCGTGCTGCTGACGACGAAATCCTTATACCGGATCGGATCGATCTTTTCCGCTCGGAAGCCGTAGCGCGCGCCGAGCGACCGGAGCACGCTGAAAGTGCCAGCGCGCTCGTGGCCGAACAGGAAATTCGCACCGACCCATACCTCGACGACGTGGAGCCATTCGACCAGGACGAGACGAACGAACATCTCCGGGTCCCATTTCGACAGCTCGAGCGTGAATCGAACCACGGCGACGCCCTGCATGCCGGATCGCGTCAGCGCCTCGATCTTCTGCTCCTTCGTCATCAGGAGTGGTGGCGCCTTGTCGGGGCGAAGCACGCGGGGCGGATGTGGCTCGAACGTCATCGCCGCCGGCGTTCCACCGCGCTCCCCTGCCCGCCGCCGCACGCGGTCGATGATCTTCATGTGCCCGCGATGCAGGCCATCGAAGTTTCCCAACGCGAGCACAGGATTGTGCCAGCGAAGCGGCGGGTCATCGGGAAAGTGAGCAATCATCGTGTCTTACTTCGCGCTGGGGCCTTCGCCTTCGCGCGCGAACCAGAGAAGCGCGCTTCGGCGAGATCGCGTGGGAGCCTTGGCGTAGATCGCGCGACCTTCTGCTTGGTCAACATTCAGTCAGCAATCAGCATTGAGCCATCAGAAATTTCAGAGTTCAACCCTGAGTCCGTCGTACGCGAGTTCCATGCCGGCGGGCAGCTTCGCGCACGTGTCAGCGTGCCGAAGATTGTGGCACATGTGGGTAAAGCACGCCCGTCGAGGCGCGATTCGCCTGGTCGCCTCGATCGCTTCGGCGAGCGAAAAGTGCGTCGGATGCGGCGTCTCTCGCAACGCGTCGAGCACCAGCAGATCGAGCCCGTCGAGAAGGGGCCACGACTCTTCGGGGATGCGACTGCAATCGGTCAGGTATGCGAATGCCCCGATGCGCAAGCCGAGAATGGGTCGCTTCCCGTGCAGAATTGGGACCGGGATGATCTCCTGCCGTCCGATGCAAAAGGGACCGGCGATTCGGAACAGATCGAGCTGCGGTATCCCTCCGCCTCGCGGCGTGTTCGGGTCGAAGACGTAGAAAAAAGTCCGGCGCAGATCGTTGAGCGTGGCTTCGTCGCCGTAGCAGGGCATGGGCCGCTGCTGGATCACATTGAACCGGCGGATGTCGTCGAGGCCCATGATGTGATCGGCATGGCCGTGCGTGAACACGATCGCGTCGACGCGCCTGACGCCAAACGCGAGCGACTGTGCTCGAATGTCGGGTCCCGCATCGACGAGCACCGCCTGCCCGTCGTCCATCTCGACATAGATTGAAGCGCGCCAGCGTTTGTCGCGCGGATCGGTCGAGCGACACGTCTCGCAGTCGCAGCCGATCATCGGCACGCCGTGCGACGTTCCGGTGCCAAGAAACGTGATTCGCAAGTGAGCTGGAGGCTACGGCTGGACGATGCGTTTGTCGCCCTGCTGCGCCTGGACGAAGCGGACGCGCAGCTCGTACAACAGATCGTCGACAAGGCGTGCTTCAGGTTCGATCAGGTTGCCCTTGGTCATTTCCTGGAGCATGGCGATGAGCTCGATCATCTGCGCCGCCGCCTGCAGATTCGGTGACTCCTTCTGACCGGTGTTCGGGTCGGCGAGGTCGCCAAAATGCACCGCGGCCGTCGTCGCCAGCGACAGGATGAAGTTGCTGAATGTAATGCCGGGCTCTGGCGTCTCCACGATCGAATGCTAGCATAGTCGCCAATGGCCACACGGTCGGGCAACGCTCGTCGTCGGGCAGCACCACGCCCACGGCGAAACGAGTCGACAGGGCAGCAATCGCAGCGAACGGCAGGACGTGAATTCGCCAGACTGGTCGCGATCATGGCGAGGCTGCGCAGACCGGATGGCTGCCCGTGGGATCGCGAACAGACGATTCAGTCGCTGCGCGGCTTCGTTCTCGAAGAGACGTATGAGGTGCTCGACGCGATCGATCGCGCCGACCATGACGCACTGCGCGGCGAGATCGGCGATCTCCTGTTCGAAGGGGTCTTTCTGGCGCAAATCGAGACGGACGAGGGCCGCTTTTCGATCACCGACTCGATTCGCGCGATCTCCGAGAAGCTGATCCGCAGACATCCTCACATTTTTGGCACTACGGGCTCGAAGATCCGGACTCCGCGCCAGGTCGTCGAGCAGTGGGAACAGATCAAGGCGCGTGAACAGAAGGACGCAGGCCAGCGTCGATCGCTGCTTCGCGGTGTGCCGGCGACACTGCCGTCGCTGCTACGCGCGCACGAAATCGGCACGCGTGTCGCCGCCGTCGGATTCGATTGGGCGAAGACCAGCGACGTCGTCGACAAGATTGAAGAAGAAGTGAACGAACTGCGGCGCGCGATCGGGACAGAAGGGGTCGAACGGACGGAAGAAGAGATGGGCGATCTGCTGTTCTCGATCGCCAACCTGTCTCGAAAGCTGGGGATAGAGCCGGAGTCGGCGTTGCGGAAGGCGAATGCCAAGTTCAGCGCCCGCTTCGAGGCACTGGAGCGCGCGTTCGAGCAGCAAGGACGCTCGGTTCACGACGCGACGCTGGAGGAGATGGAGACGCAGTGGAAGGCCGTTAAATCTGTTGCGGCGACAGCCAACGTCGAGCTGCACGGGCCGCCGGCTACGTCGAAGAAGCGAAGGTTCGAAGAGTCGAAGAGAGAAAGCCGACCAGGTTCAGGTTCGCGTCAGCGAGCCGCTCGGCCGCCGGCCGAAGGCCGGCGACGGAAGTAATGCGTGACCGGTAATTACAAGCCGCATCCGAAACATGAGCGGTTTGTATTCACCGGTCGCGCATTACTTCAGCCGCGCTTCGCGCGGCCCGAGCGGCAACACTCGCTGCAGGCCTTGCTTTAGCAAGCGCGCATTGAAATTCATGAGCAGTCCCACGGGTAGTCCCGTCGCCTTCAAGTAGGACTGCAGCTGGCATCGATGGAGCACTCGGAGGCGCGGAACGACCTTGAGTTCTACGATTACGAGACCCTCGACGATAAGATCCACCTTCTGACCCGGAATCATCCAATCGCGGTACTTCACCAGAATCGGTTTCTCGCTCTCGAATGAGATCCGACATGATTCCATCTCGAGCTTCATCGCAGCGTGGTAAATCGATTCCTTGAAACCTGGTCCCAATTCGCGATGGACCCTTATCGCACATCTAATCACCGACGACACGATGGCCTCTATCTCTGGCGGCAGGTCATCATATTTGCTTAACATCTCTCCTCCTTCGATTCTTCGAAACTTCGAATCTTCGACGTAAGCCGTCAGCCCGTTCACGGTGACTGTGACTGTCGTTTCAATGTGATCAGGGCAACGTGACCCTTCGACCCGACACCCAGGTTCGCATCGCCACCGTCCTCCCATCCGTATCGAGCACAATGGCGCCGTCTTCGTCAGTGCGGAATACGACAGCGTGGGCCGAGAGGTAGCGAGCGACGACCGGCGGCGCGGGGTGGCCGAAGTGGTTGCCTCGCCCGACGCTGAAGATCACTGCAGCAGGATGAAGCGCCGCCACAAAAGCATCCGTGCTGGATGTGGCGCTGCCGTGGTGGGGCGCTTTGACAATCGTGATCGGTCCGGTCGCCAGGTGCGGGGTCAGGAGCTGCTCGGCTTCGCGGCCGATGTCCCCTGGCAGCACGATCGAGACGTCGCCAAGCCGTAGTTCGAGAACAACGGAATCCTCGTTTCGCACGCGCTGACGTTCCCAGTCGGGAGGCGGCGGATGCAGGACGCGGATTTGAAGCCCGCCGTCGAGCTCGTGGTCATTGGACTGCACGGTGCGCCACGATGCGCCGGACGCCAATGCAGCCAGCATCAGATCGTGCAAACCGGGGTGCGGCGGCACTGGCACGCCCTCCCACACCTGCCGCGGATCGAATCGCCGAACAACGGCGGGCGCACCGCCGATGTGATCCGGGTCTCCGTGTGTCAGGACCAGCGTGTCGATCGAGCGGATCCCGAGGGCGCGCAACGCGGGCGAGACGACACGCTCGCCGATATCGAAGCCCGAACCAGGAACTCCGCCAGCATCGATCAGGATCACCCGCGTGTCCGGACATTGCACGAGCGTGGCGTCCCCCTGCCCCACGTCGAGAAAGACGACGCGGAAGATCCCGGATCTCGGAGGGGGAAACGGAAGTGCGAACGACGGCGGAATGAACATCAGGGCCGTCGCGCATACAACGCCGATCAGCCCGAATCGCCAGTATCGTCGCGTGAGGAGACCGACACAGCTCAGGTAATAGCTGGCGATCAGCCACCACGGCGGTGGAACGACGAGCTGAGAGGTCCACGGCGCGTACTCGACCAACGTCGCTGAGCGAACGAGGTAAGACGAGGCCAGGTAGGTGACATAGCCGCACGCGTACGCGACGCGCTCAGGCCCGAGACTCGCTGCCAGGGTGCACATCGCGGCCGCCTGAGCGACAGCCATCAACGGAATCGCGAGGAAGTTCAACGCCAGGCCAGCGACCGTGATGCGGGAGAAGAACAGCGCGCTGACCGGCGTCAACGCGATTTCGGCGCAGATCGTGGCCACGAAGAGCGATCCCACTGCGCGCGCGGCACTCGAGAGCGCGCGGCGAAGCCACGATTGACGCGACGCCTGGCGGCGACGGGCGATCGCCGAGCCACGATCGAGTGCATCGGAGAGCCGAGGCACCCCGACCAGAATGCCGGCGGTGGCGCCAAACGAGAGGATGAAGCCACCGTCGAAGGCCGCGAGCGGCGAGATCGCCAGGCCGATGAACGCGGCGACGGCAAGCGCATTCAGTGGAGGACCGCGCTGGTCGAGCATGCGGCCGCCCAGATACACACAGGCGGCGGTGACCGCTCTGGCGACCGACGCGCCGCCGCTGGCGATCTGTCCGTAAAACAGCAACGCCGCAATCGTGATGCCCGCCGACGGGCTGTCCGGCGCGTTGAGAAATCGCAGGATGCCGAGGAGTATCGCCGCCAGGATGGCGATGTTTCCTCCCGAAATGGCAATCACGTGATAGGTGCCGGCGTCCTGCAGGCGGCGTTCGTCGATCTCTGAAAGTCCAGATCGATCGCCAATGAGAATCGCTATCGCGATCGCGCCGGATCGCTGTTCCCAGCTGCCGACATAGCGGCCCAGCTGTCGACGCGCCCAGGCACGCGCCGCGGCCGCCGCTTTTGACAAAGCGTTGCCGTGATCGACGATGTCAATGAGCGATCCGCTCTTGATCGTCCCGATCAGCACGACGCCTCGTCGCGCCAGGCCACGCACATCATCCGGCAGGCCTGGATTGCCGTAGGCCGTCGGCTCGCGCAGCAACACCGGCGCGCGGATCGTCCGGCCTGCACGCCAGGCGTTCATCACACTTGCTGCCGATGCGCCTAACACGGTAAGCCGAACGCCGCCCGCGGTTCGACGCCGCTGACTGCCGCCAGGATCAAGAATCCAGCGCGTATCGAGAAGCAGCGACACACCCGCGGGTGACAGCGACGCATCCTCGGCGAGCTCGCCTTCGAGAAGCGCTGGCACGTCGCGCATCATTGAGTCGCGCGCACCGAACCAGGTGAGCAAATCAGGCTGATACGCGAAGGATGCGCTGATGAGACCCGCCGAGACACCGCTCAGCGCACAACCGACAACGGTGGTCAGAGCGACAGCCGCTGCGAATTCGTCAGCGAAGAAGCCGAGGGCCGCAACGAGCGCGAGGCCGGACGCCAGCGCCAGACGAAGCGGGAGCTCGGGTTCAGTGTGACCCGCGAGGAGAATGCCCGCGCCGCAGCCGACGAACAGCGGGATGGCGACGAGCGATGCCGGAACGCGCACCTCGGGGGTGATGCAAGTGGGTTGCAGAGCCGACGGAGGTGACGGAGGGCACGGGACAAGCTTTCAACACGGAGAGACGGGGACACGGAGCTTTCTCGGGTTGTCGAAAAATCGCGGCGTTCGGCTGGATTAAACGCAGCAGAACGAATGACTTACTGGCAGGCCTCTCACCACGGCACGTTACAAGGCATTAAACTCCGTGCCTCCGTGTCTCCGTGTTGAAAGCTTGTCCCGTGCCCTCCGTCGCCTCCGTCACCACGGGAGCGCGCACAAATCACAACGCGCGCTAGGCCTTCCGCGTGGCACTTTCTGCGTGGTATTCCTGCAAGGCACGGACGGTCAGCCCCTCGGATCGCAGCGCTTTGATCGCGTTGACCGTCGCCGCGGCTCCGGTGAGGGTGGTGATCGAGAGCACGCCGTGCATCATCGCAATCCGTCGAACGGTGCGGTCGTCGAAGAACGACTCGCGGCCGAGCGGCGTGTTGATCACCATCTGAATCTGATCATTGAGAATCTCGTCGCCTACGTGGGGCCGACCCTCGTTGACCTTGAACACGATTTCGGCGTTGATGCCGTGCGCGCGAAGGTAGCTCGCGGTGCCGCGCGTGGCAACCAGGTGGAAGCCGAGGTCGCGCAGGTCGCGCGCGATCTGGACGACGGCGGGCTTGTCGTGATTGTTGACGCTGATGAACGCCGTGCCCTCGGTCGGCAGTTGCATGCCGGCGCCAATCTGCGCCTTCGCGAACGCCGTCCCGAAGGTTGGCGCGCCGCCCATCACTTCACCGGTCGATTTCATCTCGGGACCGAGAATCGTGTCGACGCCCGGGAATCTCACGAACGGGAAGACCGGCGTCTTGACGAATACTCCGGAAACCTCCAGATCCTCGGTGATGCCCAACTGGTCGAGCGTCCGCCCGATCATCACGCGAGCGGCAACCTTGGCCAGCGGCACACCCGTGGCCTTCGACAGGTACGGCACGGTCCGCGACGCGCGCGGGTTCACCTCCAGCACGTAAATCTCGTCGTCTTTGATTGCGAACTGCGTGTTCATCAGGCCGACGACTTTCAGCGCCCGGGCGATGCTGCGCGTGTAGTCGCGGATGGTGGCGACGTGGCGATCGATCACCTTGTAGGGCGGAATCACGCACGAGCTGTCGCCGGAATGGATGCCGGCCTCCTCGATGTGCTCCATGATGCCGCCGATGATCACGTTGCCGGTCGCATCCGCGACGGCGTCGACATCGAGCTCGACGGCATCTTCGAGGAACTTGTCGATGAGGATGGGATGTCCGGGAGACGCCGACACGGCGGCAATCATGTAGCGGTCGAGCGCAGCCATGTCGTAGACGATCGCCATGGCTCGTCCGCCGAGCACGTATGACGGACGCACCACGAGCGGGAAGCCGATCTTTTCCGCGACGTCGCGCGCTTCCTCCGGCGTCAGCGCGGTGCCGCTCGGCGCCTGCGGGATGCCGAGATCCCAAAGCAGCTGCGCAAAGCGCTCGCGGTCCTCCGCGAGATCGATCGAATCAGGCGAGGTGCCGATGATCTTGATGCCCGCTTCCTGCAGCGGAAGCGCGAGCTTCAGCGGAGTCTGTCCGCCATACTGAACGACACACGAAACGTCGCCCCCCTGTGACTGTTCCCGGGCGATGATCGACGAGACCGCCTCGAACGTCAGGGGCTCGAAATACAGCCGATCGACGGTGTCGTAGTCGGTGGAGACCGTCTCGGGGTTGCAGTTGACCATGACGGTCTCGAACCCCTCTTCACGCAATGCGAACGCCGCGTGACAGCAGCAGTAATCGAACTCGATACCCTGGCCAATGCGGTTCGGGCCGCTGCCGAGAATCACGACCTTCTGGCGCGGGGTCGGGTCCGCTTCACACTCTTGTTCGAACGTGCCGTAGAGATAAGGCGTAAACGATTCGAATTCCGCGGCGCAGGTGTCGATCCGCTTGTATGCGGGCTTCAAATCGTGCTCGATGCGCGTGTTTTGGACCGCTGCCTCATCCGCACCGAGGATCGGGCCTAGTTCGCGGTCGCTGAACCCCGCTCGCTTGAGGGTCCGGAGCATGTCGCGCGAGATGCCACGAAGACCGACCAGGCTCGCCGATCGGGCCAGCTCGACGATCTGGGAAAACTGCACCAGGAACCAGCGATCGATGCGCGTCAGCTCATGGACCTCATCGACGGTCCAGCCGCGGTCGAAGGCGCGGAACACTGCCCACATGCGACGATCGTTGGGCACGCTCAGCTCTCGCTGCAGCGCGCCTTCCTCCTCCTCCGCCGTCAAGCCGGACGTGCGGCGTCGAGTGTTCTCGCCGAACAGCAGGCCGCTAGCGCCGAGCTCCAGTGAAGCGAACGCTTTCATGAACGCTTCCTTGAACGTCCGGCCGATCGCCATCACCTCGCCGACTGACTTCATCTGTGTCGTCAGCGTTCGATCCGCCCGCGGGAACTTCTCGAACGTCCACCGCGGCACCTTGACGACCACGTAGTCGATCGTCGGCTCGAACGACGCAGGCGTCAGCCGTGTGATGTCGTTGGGAATCTCGTCGAGGTGATACCCGAGCGCGAGCTTCGCCGCGATCTTCGCGATTGGAAATCCGGTCGCCTTCGAGGCCAGCGCCGACGAGCGCGACACGCGCGGGTTCATCTCGATGACGATGATCCGGCCATTCTCCGGGTTGATGGCGAACTGGATGTTCGAGCCGCCGGTCTCGACGCCGACCCGGCGGATAATCCGCCGGCCGAGATCGCGCATCCGCTGATATTCCTTGTCGGTCAGCGTCAGCGCCGGCGCGACGGTAATGCTGTCACCCGTGTGCACGCCCATCGGATCGACGTTCTCGATCGAGCAGATGACGACGAAGTTGTCGGCGCAATCGCGCATCACCTCGAGCTCGAATTCTTTCCAGCCGATGACTGATTCTTCCAGCAGAACTTCGTGCACCGGGCTCAGGTCGATCCCCCGGCTCGCCAGCTCGCGGAACTCTTCGATGTTGTAGGCGATGCCGCCGCCGACGCCGCCGAGCGTGAACGACGGCCGGATGATGATGGGAAATCCGAGGTCGTCGACCGCCGCGAGCGCGTCTTCCATGTTGCCGACGTAACGACTCTCCGGGACATCGGCGCCGATCTCGCGCATCGCATCGCGAAACTTCAGCCGGTCCTCGGCGAGATTGATCGCGTCGACTGAGGCGCCAATCAGCTCGACCCCGTACTTCTCCAGCGTTCCCTGTTTGGCCAGCGCGACGGCGAGGTTGAGCGCGGTCTGGCCACCGACCGTGGGCAGGACGGCATCGGGGCGCTCACGCGCGATGATCTTCTCGACGATCTCCGGCGTCAGCGGCTCGACGTAGGTCCGGTCGGAGATCTCCGGATCGGTCATGATCGTCGCCGGGTTGCTGTTGACGAGAATGACTTCGAGTCCCTCCGCTCTCAGCGCCTTGCACGCCTGGGTGCCTGAGTAATCGAACTCGCAGGCCTGACCGATGACGATCGGTCCCGAGCCAATCACGAGCACGCGTTTGATGTCGGTGCGCTTGGGCATTACGCTCGCTTTTCCATCTCGTCGAGAAACTGCCGGAACAGATAGTCGGCATCGTGGGGACCGGGTGCCGCTTCCGGATGATATTGCACGCAGAACACCGGCTTGGTCATGTGCCGCAGGCCTTCGACCGTTCCGTCGTACAGATTCGTGTGCGTGACCCTGACATCTTTCGGCAGTGAATCGGGATCGACCGCAAAGCCATGATTCTGCGACGTGATTTCCACGCGGCCGCTATCCAGTTCCTTGACGGGATGGTTCGCCCCGCGATGTCCAAATTTCAGCTTGTACGTCGATCCGCCCATCGCCAGCGACAACACCTGGTGACCGAGACAGATGCCGAATACCGGCACATCCGCCTCGATCAGATCGCGCGCGTTCTGCACCGCGTAATCGAGCACCGCGGGATCGCCCGGGCCGTTGCTCAAGAACACGCCATCGGGATTCGAAGCGAGCAACTCTGAGGCAGGAACCGTCGCGGGATAGACTCGGACGTCGCAACCATAGGCGGTAAAACGCCGCAGGATGTTCCATTTCATGCCGTAGTCGTAGGCCGCAATCTTCAGCGGCCGCCTCGCACGACGCTGCGGGTACGGGGCAAATTCATCAGGGTTGGAAGGCTTCCAGTCGAACGGCTCGTCGCAGGTCACGCCTTTGACCAGATCCGATCCTTCCATCGACGGCAGCGCGCGGGCCTTCTCAATCAGAACGCGCGGATCCGCCTCGCCGGTGGCGATCACGCCGCGCATCACGCCGGCCGATCGCAGCACGCGCGTCAATGCCCGCGTATCGATGTCCGAGATGGCGACGACGTTGTGACGCACGAGGTAGTCACGCAGCGTGCTATCGGCTCTCCAGTTGCTCGCCACTGGAGACTCGGCGCGGATGATGAACCCGGCGACCTGCGGCGCGCGGGACTCGCCGTCCTCCGGCGCGATCCCGTAGTTGCCAATCTCCGGAGAGGTCATCGTCACGATCTGCCCCGCGTAGGACGGATCGGTCAGGATTTCCTGGTAACCGGTCAGGCTGGTATTGAAGACGACTTCTCCGCCGGTCTCACCCGCAGACCCAGCCGAGTCTCCTTCGTACCAGAGACCATTTTCAAGTGCGAGAGTAGCTTTCATCGTATTGGTTCGAGCGATCCGGTGACGCGCGCCTGCTCTCCGGCAGCAACGCTGGTGCTGGTCGTCCACGCGTGGTGATCGGCAAGCTCCAGCCGGACGACGTGTGAACCGATCGGGATACCCGGAATGCTCGCAGGAGTGGTGCCCATCGGCTTGCCGTCGATCAGGACGGTTGCGCCGCGCGGGCGCGAATCGACGTAGATCGTGCCGGCGTAACTTCCTGGCGTAACCTCATGGACGGCAGGTGTGTGCGCCGAAGCTGCCGGGCGCTGCGATGTCGCGGGCGTCGAGGGCGCCGTGGTCTTCGCACTGACCGGTTGCAGACGCACCGATACGGTCTTCATCGGCTGACGTGACGTCAGCACGAGATCCTCGTTCGAGCTCACGAAGCCCGGCTGCACGACGCGCACGTTGTAGGCGCCGAGCGGCAGCGTGTCGAGCGTCAGCGGCGTGCGTCCTCTCCACTTTCCATTCACCGTGACGCCTGCGCGTGAGGGGGTCGAAAGCACGGTGAGGCGAGCCGAGTTGTGCGCGCCGCCGTTTGATCCCATCGGGGATGCGCCAGCCGGCCCAGGAGCCGACGGCGCGTCACCTGGCACTGGCGGCGCTTCTCCACGTGGAGCAGGTGCCGCTCCAGCCGGCGGGGTGACGGATTGCTCACTGTACGCGCGGCCTGATGCTTGCCCGCGCGATTGCCCGGACGGTGGTGATGTCTGCGGTTCGCCGCTGGTCGCCGGCGGATTGGTCTTGGCCGCCTCGGTTGCAGCGGGCGCGGCTGGTGCGCCGTTTTCGCTCACCGCGCCGCGTATCATGTAACCCACCAGAAGACACACGATGGCGGTCACGGCAATCGGCAGCATCGCCACCCGAGGACGTTCGATGGTGGTCAACACCTCAGGGTTCATCGCCGGCGCAAATGTACGTTCCTCGCGCGGCGAGCTGCGGAGGCGATCCGCAGCCATGATCGGCGCGACCTTCTCGGTCGTTTCGTGTTGGAACTTCCATTGGTCCGGGTGATCCGCGGCGACGGCGCTCTCATTGATCCCGAGATCCGCGCCCGCCTCCTCCTCCACGTCATCAAACAGCGTCGGTGGCGGTTCGTCCACGCTCTCGCGGATCAATTCATGATGCGCCGCGTCAGCCTCGCGCTCGTTGACGATATCGTCGGAAACTGCTGCTTCTTTGAGTCCGAGTGAGGACGGGACGGCGATGACGGGAGCGGATTCGGATACCGATGGCACGGCGGGCGGCTCAGCGGCAGGCGGAGCTACCGGTATAGGCGGCGCCGGCACTTCCTTCGCCGCCGATTGAACCTCCGGCATGGCTGGAACTGCAATCGCAGCTGCCGGCTCCATCGCACCAGTGCGTGCAGCGGCCTCAAGCGCTGAGGCGAGTCCCAGCGCGGTCGGATAACGGCGACCGGGCTGATCGTCCATTGCGCGCGCCAGCACCGCTCGGATCGCTGCTGCACGGCCGGCCAGGTTGTCACCGGTCAGCTCACCGATTTGTTCTCCCGTCCCGGAAGGCCGACGGCCGGTGAGCAGCTCATACGCAATCGCCGCGAGCGAGAAGACGTCGGCCGGTGCGCCCCATTCGCCGCCGGCAATCCGCTCGGGCGCACTGTATGGCCGTCGCACGGGGGCACGGACGCCGACGCGCTCGAGCGCTTCGACGATGCCAAAGCCGCTGGCGCGGGCTTCATCTGGTGTGACGAATACGTCGCGCAGGTGTAGACCGCCATGTCCAACGCCGGCTGCCCGTGCGAAGTCAATCGCGCCGGCGAGCTGCGTCAGGAACGGCAGGGCGCGATCGAGTGGCGCCGGCGCGTAGTGGCGCATCGCGACGTCGAGCGACTCGGCTGCCACGTATTCGTCAGCGCGATAGGCCGATGTTCCCTCGACGCCAGCCGCAATCGGTTCAACGATCGACGGGTGAAACAACCCCGCATCGGCCGCCTTCGCCAGCTCATCGGCCAGCGATTGTGCCTGTTCGGGTGTGACATCGAGGCGGAACACTTTCACCGCGACCAGACGATCTCGTGTCGGTTCGTAGGTACGGAAGACGGGACCGAGCGCGCCAATGCCGATTTGATGCAGGACCCTGAACGGTCCGAACGCAGGCGGTGGAGCGAAGGCAGCCGTGTCGTCTCTGGTCATTAAAGAGGTGGGACAAAAAAATGTAGCACAGATTGTTCCACGCTCGAAGCTGAAGCACGGGATCCTGCGGCGGGCTCGGCGCGTCGAAAGGCGACAGGCAGCGATTCTTGACTTATTCGCGAACTCTGACAGAGTACGGGGCGGTGTCAGCCGAGTCACACAAGCCCGACTTGTCCGCGGGTGCGGCCCTGGACGAGCCCGGTCCGTCGGCGATTGACGTTCGCACGCTTGAATGGATGCGGCCCCTGGTCGGCGAGTACGCATTCAACTTTCAGAAACTGAGCGACCTGTACGCGGGCGATCCCTCCCGACCGGAAAGCTGGACCGACGCGATCTCGCGGTCGCAATCCCATCGGCGGAATCCCGCGATCGCGGAGATCGTAGCCGCCCAGCAAGCCCGACGAGCGGCGCCAGAAAGGGCGCGGCAGGCGGCCGCACGGCTGGCAGATCCCCGGACGGTTGTGATTGCGACGGGGCAACAGGCCGGTGTCTTCGGCGGTCCGCTCTTTACGCTCCTTAAGGCGGTCACCGCAATCCAACTCGCCGCCAGAGTGTCGGCGGAGCACGGCGTTCCAGCGGTACCCGTCTTCTGGGTCGATGCCGAAGATCATGATTGGGAGGAAATCCGCAGCAGCACCGTGCTCGACGCGGACTTTCAGCCGAAGACGATCACGCTCGCCGATCTTCCCGGAGCCGGCGAACTGCCGATTGCGCAGCTGTTCCTCGACGAGCGCGTGTCCAAATCGATCGATGACCTCGTAGCTGCCCTGCCATCCACGGATTTCACCGCACAGGTCAATCACGCCGTTCGTGACGCCTATCGGCCGCGGACGGGAATGGCCGAAGCGTTCTCGAAATGGATCGAGAGCGTGCTTGGTGCGCACGGACTGGTGGTCTTCGAAGCGGCCGATCCTGCGGCGAAACCACTCGCCGCGCCGGTGTTCGCACGCGAGCTCGAATCGCCAGGGCGCACAGCGGCGCTCGCTGCATCAGGGGGAGAGAAACTGCTCGCGCGCGGGCATCAACCGCAGGTTGTGCCGCAAGCGGGCAGCGTCTGTCTCTTCCATCTCAACGGCGCGCGCCAACCGATTCGTCGCGAGGCAGACGGCTTTGTCGTCGGCGATGAGCCGGTTGCGCTCTCGTCGCTCGTGGAGGAAGCGCGAACCAATCCCGGCCGATTCAGTCCCAATGTGCTGCTGCGCCCGCTCGTCCAGGACACGCTGTTCCCGACGATCTGTTACGTGTCCGGTCCGAGCGAGCTGGCCTACCTCGGTCAGCTGCGCGAGGTCTATCAGCATTTCGACATCCCCATGCCGCTGATCTTTCCAAGGGCCAGCGCCACGCTCGTGGACGGTGCGGCGGCGCGGTTTCTCAACAAGCATCAGGTCGCGCTCGATGATCTGCGTTCGCGTGATGAATCGGCGCTGAATCGACTGCTTCAGGCGCAGCTTCCACCCGAAATCGAACAGTCGCTCAAGCACGCCGATGACACCTTGCGCGCCGCGCTGCAGCGCGTCATCGATGCGATGCCGGCCCTCGATCCGACGCTCGCCGGCGCCGCCAAGACGACGATGGGAAAGATGGAGCACGATCTGAAATCGCTCCAGGGCAAGGTGATTCAAGCCGCCAAGCGGCGCGATGAAACGCTCCGTCGTCAATTCTCGCGCGCCCAGGCGCAGATCTTCCCGCTCGGACAACCGCAGGAACGCACGCTGACGCTGGTCTACTTCGTCAACCGATATGGCCCTGCGCTGGTCGACACATTGCTGCAGGTGCTACCCCTCGAGCTTGGCCGCCACTGGATTGTGACGCTCTAGCCGCAGCTTCCCCTTGTCACGCTGAAACGTACCGACGGTTAACGTCGAAGGTACGAAGAATCGAAGAACCGAAGGAATGCTCTCGATCTGCCCGCGACAGATATCTTCGATTCGCCACGAACGCTGGCGGGACCGCGCGATGCGCGGTCGAAAACGAAACAAGATCGGAGATACAAACACCATTCTCCTCACGAGGTGCTTGTATCTCCGATCTTGTTGCGTTTTCGGACGCCGGTCCGCCGGACCGGCGTCCCGCCAGCGCTCGGGGACTAATACGTGGTTATGGGGTTTTCTTCGAATCTTCGACCCTTCGATGCTTCGACGCGTTACGGTGGTAACGTCACAGCTCGACAGTGAAAGCCGTTGATGTCAGAGAGACTTCGCAGCCTGTGTCAGTGCGGCATCCGCGCGCTGAAGATTGCTGCGGGCTTCACTGAGCCATGTCGAATCAGCTTCCAGCCGTTGGCGAGATTCAGCCAGGGCCCGCGTGATTTCCGCGGGCGCGGGGCCGCCGGGAGTCGTTCGGACGTCGATGAAATGCCGTGCGCTGAGGACGGTCTCGAGGCGCGCATCGTCGAATTCGATCGGGCGGCCGATGACCGATGCCGACACCTCTCGCAGGAGCTTCGCTCGTGACTCCGTGGGCCGGCGCGAGGCCTCGGAGATCAGCCGTGCCGCGATTGCATGACTCGCCTTGAATGGAACACCCTCGTCGCGCGTGAGCGTATCGGCCAACTCAGTCGCCGTGATCCATCCCTTCTCTGCGTTCGCGGCGAGCCGCTCGCGATCGAACGTCGCCGTGCTCATCGCCGCCGCAACCAGCCGCACCGCTCGATCGGCGTCGTTGAACATCGCGTAGACGAACGGCTGCAAGTCGTCCTCGGTGTCGACGATGTCACCGAAAGGGGTGTTGTGGACGGCGAGAAACACGCCAGTCGCCTGCGCGAGCGCCTTGCTGCTGATGGCCCGGGCATGTTCGAGCGCGACCGGGTTTCGCTTCTGCGGCATGATGCTACTCGACTGCACGAACTCGTCGGCGAGACGCAGGTATCCAAACTCGCTCGTGCACCACAGGAGCAAATCCTGGATCACTCGGCCGAGCCCGGCGAGGAGCACGGCCGCCGCTGACGCGCTTTCCAGCAGGTAATCGACCGTTGCGATGCTCCCGTAGGTGTTGCCGGTCGGACCGTCGAACCCAAGAAGATCGCTCGTCCGCTGACGGCTGATCGGAAAGCCGGTTCCCGTAATCGCGCACGAGCCGAGTGGGTTTCGGTTCGTGCTCGCGTACGCCGCCGCGAGCCGCACGGCATCGCGTTCCAATTGTTCTATGGCGGCATGAAGATAGTGCGCGACCGTGGTTGGCTGCGCTGGTTGGGTATGCGTGTGGGCGGCAAAAATCGCATCGCGGTACATGTCGGCTTGACGGATTAGCGCCTCGCGGAGCCGTAACGTGCTCTCATGCAGAGTAAGAATCAGCGAGCGCTGCTGCATGCGATACATCGTCATGTCGATGTCGTTCCGCGACCGCGCCGTATGGAGCCGGCCGGCCGCCTCTTCACCGCACGCGTTCACGATCAGCCGTTCGACAAAGAAGAAGAGATCCTCACAGCTGCCGTCGTAGTGTGCCTGACGAACATCCGAGACGGAGATGCCGTCAAGCGCAACGCGGACCTCGTGTGCCTGGGCCCCCTGAACAACCCCCTGCTCGGCGAGCATCACCAGGTGCGCGTATTGAATACGCATCAACGGAGCAAGGAACAGCGCCTTCGCGTCTTCGAAGTTGGTGTTCAGTACGCAGGCGATGTACTCCGGAGAGAATCGCATCCCTACTTCTTTCCCAGGCTGAGCAGGTTCGCCAGGAGACGGTATGCGCCCTCGGTCCCGGCGGGAAGCTGGCGCCACAAACCGAGGCCAATGTAAATCCAGCGTCCCTTGCCGTACTGCGCTTCGACCAGCGCGCCAGTTTTCGCCCCCGGGTTCAAGGGGAACGGATCGGTCATGCGAACGAGATCGATGTAGCGAGGGTCGCGCTCGGCAAGAAAGTACGTGCCGCGCTCCTGAACCCAGCCGGCCCAGGCTTCCGGCCCGATTCGATTCGGCACGTTGAAGATTGGATCCTTGGGAAGGAGCACCTCGACCGGCGCGTTTTCATCGGTCACCCGATCCTGCCCGTTCTTGGCGGGATACGGCCCATACTGCGCCTGATTGAATTCCTGCTTGTTGTAATTGACGAGCAGCACGCCGCCATTCCTGACGTAGGTGAGAAGCCGACTGTTGTTGGCGCGCAAATCGGGACGGCGTTCGTACGCGCGCACGCCGGTGACGATCACGTTGTATCGGCTGAGATCTCCCGACGCGAGTTCCGCAGCGTCGATCATGTGCACCTCGGCACCCAGTTGCTGAATCGCCGCGGGCATCTCATCGCCTACACCCATCACGTAGCCAACCTTCAGCCCGGGGGCGATTCGCACATCGATCACTTTGACCCGCGTTGCGGCGGCCTCGACAACGTGCCGGCGATGAATGTGGGGGTACTCGACCACCTCGTAGCCGGCGCGCGAAATCAAGTTGGGAGCGGACACGACAGCTTGCACCGCCGCTTCACCAGGCCGGGCGTTGGCCGGAGGCGTGACCTTGAACGAGGCGCTCACCTGTTCGTCCGATCGCTCAAACTTCAGCGGCGCGGACGCGGGCGATACCGTCCATCCAGGCGGCGCTTCCAGCATGGCTGATGCGTTGATGGCGCCGCTCACGTTGTTCGTCACGGTGACGACGATCGTTCGAGCACGTGCCCCGGCTGTTGGGCGAACCGCTGCCGTCGTTGACGCCGGCTTCGCGGACCGCGGCCCTTCTTCTCGCTCGGCTTGCCGTTCTCGCTCGAGTTCGCGCGCTCCACTCGCCCGAGGTGGCGCCGTTGGCGTTGCCATTGGAACGACCGCAATATCCGGCGTCGTCTGCACGGCGAACGGCGGGACGACCTGCAATTCCATCCGTTTCTCTCCCGCGACGAGGTCGCTGTAACGGAATTCCACGTTGCGATCGATGCGCACCTCGGCGCCGCCGATCGTCAGCGTGAAGGTGGCACGAAACGGCGTCGGCCGGAACGGCACGCCAAAGGGGACGTCCTTGTCGAAGTCGTATCGTGCGGCGTCACCGCGCGGCGTCCAGTACGGCGTCGAGAGCGGCGCCTGCGCAATCTTCACTGTCGAATCGCAGGCCACGGCCTTCCCGGTCGCTATTGATCCAGCGGCGGGAGTACAAACCGCACCGGCCGAGGACGAACCGCCCGACGAGGCCTCGACTCCCGAGAGATTGACGGACCGCAGCGTGACGTCGCCGGCGCCATTGTTGCCAGCGAGTGTCGAAACCTTCACAGTTTGACCGACGACAACGGTGCCGTCATCGGCGAGCGCTTCGAGCCGGATTCCGTGCGTCAGCAGGAGTGCGTCCTGGAACTGGGTCTCTTTCTGGGCCAGACGGAAGTCGATCTCGTATCGCGCGTCAGGCTGAAGTTGGATCGCTGGTTGAGCCGAGCCCGACGGCTGTGCGCTCAGCGATGCGCGCAGAGTTCGAAGCGTCGCGAGTCCCTGGATGAGCGGTGCCGCGGCTGCCTCGGGCCCGTGGGCGTCGATCGCTTGTCTCGCTTGCTCAACATCTGCAGCAATCGTCTGGAGCGCAATCACCAGATTCGCCGGCGGCTGAGCGCCGGCGTATTTCGCTAAGCCTGCCAGAGACGTATCGACTCCTTCGAACAGATCTTTCGGCGCAACACCTGGCTGCCCGATCACGCTGTCCTTGAGACGATAGGTGCGGGTTGGTGCCGCACCGGGCAGCAACAACAACTGCGAGGTGCCTTGGCATTTGTGCATGCTGCGCGCTTCGAGGCCGAGCTCGGCGTAGGTGCGACCAAGCAGCGGATCGAATTCGCTCGTCGTGACGCGCAGGAGATCCGGCGTCGCGGCGGCCGCTTGTCCCTGCGGACCGCCAAACTCCGTGCAGAACACTCGTTTCGCCTGCCATGGCCGCAACCCCTCTTTGATCTGCTCAGGATATTTCGACGCGTCGCCGGCGGCACGGAACGCCTCGAGCGTCAGCCGCGTCGACGCCTGATGGTGTTGACCACCTCCGCCACCACCGCAGAGAAAACCGATGATCACATCCGGCCTGATCGTCCGGATATGCCGCACGTAATCGCCGACGATTTCGTCGTGGCCCCATTTCTCGATGGACTCCTCGATGCTGAAGGAGTAGCCGAAGTCGACGGCGCGCGTGAAGTACTGTTCCGCACCGTCGAACCGGTGCACCGCCAGAAGCTCCTCGGTCCGAAGCACACCGAGCGCCTGGAAGATCTCGGGCCCGATCTCGTTCTGGCCGCCGTCGCCGCGGGTTGCCGACACCAGCGTCGTTCGCATCCCACGGCCGTGGCTCATCATCGCCAGCAGCGCATTGTCCTCATCATCCGGATGGGCCGTTGTCTCCATGAAGGTGCCAGTCGACGCGAGCTTCCGAAGCATGAGGCGCAGGGAGACATCCCCCGGGAGCTCACCGACGGGTTTGACTCGGAGCTGCGCGGGGGTCGGAGTGGTGAGAGAGAAGAAAAGTAACGTGAATGGAAGAATTCGGGACCAGCGCATACTGGAATAGTAACGCGTCCGGAGTCGACGGAGAGGGCGAAGAGAACGGAGTTCACAACGAAGGAACGAAGTAAACGAAGGCGAACGGAGGGAAAGATGCATCCGGACATCCACGCACGCGCCGGATGCGTTCAGCGTGAATGTCCGGATGCATCTTCTCTTCGTTCGTCTCCGTTAACTCCGTTCCTTCGTTGTGAACTCCGTTCTCTTCGCCCTCTCCG
>JBPYFA010000271.1:0-4802 GCA_051986585.1 Vicinamibacterales bacterium
ATTGCGGCGGCAATCGTACCGCGCGCCGTCTGCAGCACGGTTGCGGCGTCCGCTCCAGTCGCCGATAACGTCACGCTGCCGCCGAGGGTGCCAGTCAGACCACCCGCGGTCCCATTCGCTTTCATCAACGGCGCTACGTCCAGACCGTCCACACGGCCGGTCAGTCGCAGTTGCGGCGCACTCGTTCGAGTATCGACATCGAGGCGGCCTTTGAATTGCCCGCCGAACGCCCGCACGGCCAGCGGCGTGAGCGTCACGGTACCGTTCCCGAGGGCAATGCTGGTCGACAAGTCACTGAAGGTGTAGGTGTCGAACTGACCTTTCGCGGCCTTCAGCCCGACTGTCAATCGCATGGGTGACGCAGGTCCACGCTTCTCCGGCGTGCTTGCTGTTGACGTGAGCGCCGACGTGATCGCCATCAGCTCGTCGAGGTCGAGGGGATCCGCCGTCGCCTCTATCGACCCCTCGCGGCGGCTGATACTCGAGATCGTCCCCTTGCCATCGATCTTCGACGGATTGCCGCGGACCGTGAGCCGATCGATATCCATCCGATCGCCGACGAGCGATCCGCGCAGATCGATTCGCATCACGCGCGGCGGTGCCACGAGCTCGACATTTTCAAGCGAGATGACGCTGATTGACGCGAGCGTGAGACCTGACCCGGTGTCGGCGGTGCTGGCACCAGTGCCGGCGGACAGCAATCCGATCGGCAGCGGGAGAGAGAGCCGGCTGTTCCGGATAATCAGCTCGGCATCCGAGATCGTTCGCGAAAACAAGGCCCGGAGACCGGTAACGAGTCTGACATGCGCGACCGTCATCGTCGCGGGCGCGCCGATCGCCACCTCGTCGAGATCAACCGCGACACGCGGATAAATCGCGGCGCTCAGCCTGCCAATGCGCACTTGCTGTCCGAGGTGGTTGGTCAACTGCTGCTCGAGCGTCGTTCGCGCGTAGTCCGACGCCAGGATTCGCGTGGCGCCAAAGTACAGCCCAACGGCTGACAGCACGAGCAGCGCGGCACCGATCAACATCCAGCGACGCATCGTGAAGCTAGTCTAGCGCGCCGCGCACCCGGCACTTGTTGCAGCAATGACCCGTCATCCTGCTTTTTCCTATTAAATAGTGACAGTTGATAATGCGACAGTAACTGTCATATAATTCCCCCGCGATGTCCGCTGCTGTCCGTTACGCGATTGGAGAACTGGCCGCGCTCGGTGGCGTCTCTCGACGGACGGTGCGCTACTACGTGCAGGAGGGACTGATAGCGCCCCCATTGGGCCTCGGCCGTGGCAATCACTACTCGCCCGAGCACCTCGCACAGCTGCTGCGCGTCAAGTCGATGCAGGAGAGCGGTCGCACGCTCGACGACATCCGCGGACTGCTGGGCCAGAAGCCGCAGCCGCGTGCGCCGCAACAGCCGCAGTCTGGCGAACTACCGTCGCGATCGCTCTGGCGCCGGCTCGCACTGGCGCCTGGCGTCGAGTTGCACGTCGCGAGCACGGTCCGGCTGCCCACACCAGTGCAGCTTCGAGAACTGGCGGAGTGGTGCCGGGACCACTTCATTGACACCGGTAACACGTACGAGAAAGAAGATTGATCATGCCTGACACCTCCACCTCGACCACGGCCGGGTTGTTCATTCGCGACGACGCCCATGCCGCCGTTCCCCTCACTGGCGTGGCCATCGAGGCGGAGATCAGCGGATTCTGCGCCCGCGTGGCGGTGGCGCATCGCTACGTCAATCGCGAAGCGACACCGATCGAAGCGGTCTACGTGTTCCCACTCAGTGAAGGTGCCGCCGTTTGCGGATTCGAAGCGATCGTCGACGGTACGCTCGTGGTTGGTGAGGTGCAGGAGCGCGAGCGCGCGTTCGAGACCTACGACGAAGCGATGGAGCAGGGACACGGCGCGTTTCTGCTCGACGAAGAGAGGCCCGACGTCTTCCAGGCAAGCATTGGAAATCTGCTGCCCGGAAAGCAAGTGCTCGTCCGCCTGACGTATGTGACCGAGCTCCCGGCTGATGGCGGTCGGGCGAGATTCACGATCCCCACGACCGTGTCGCCGCGTTACGCACCCGCACAGGATCACGCCGGTGTCGGCCGACCGGATGCGCAGACCTTGAATCCGCCGGTCGCATGGAACGTCCCGTATGGTCTGGAACTCTCGACCCGAATCGCCATGCCAGGCAGAATTTGCGGACTCGAATCGCCGTCGCATCCGATCTCCGTCACGATCGACGGCTGCGATGGGACGGTGAAGCTGGCGCAGAAGCAGGTCGCGCTCGACCGCGACTTCGTGTTGACCATCGAAGCAGCGGAGACCGAGTCGCCGCAGGCCGTGATCGAGCGTGGAGACGATGGCACCGAGGTGGTGGCGGTGTCGTTTGTGCCGGCGTTCAGCGAGACGGCAAAACCGGCCGAGATCATTTTCGTTGTTGACCGCTCGGGATCGATGGATGGCACGTCGATCGAAGAAGTGCGAAATGCGCTTCAGCTCTGTCTCCGATCGATGATTTCCGGATGCCGTTTCAACATCATCGGGTTCGGTTCAAATCATGAGTCGCTCTTTCCGCAGACGCGCGCATACGATCAGCACAGTCTGGACGCCGCGAACGCCCACGTTGCCGCATTGCGGGCCAATCTTGGCGGCACTGAGATTCTGCCGGCCCTCCGCTTCGCGCTCGAGCAGCCACGTCACGCCGAACTGCCGCGGCAGATCGTTCTTCTGACGGATGGACAGGTGACCAACACCGACGCGGTCCTTGCGTTGGCGGCTCAGCATGCCAGCGAGGCTCGCATCTTCACGTTCGGAATCGGCGCCGGTGCGAGCGAGCACCTGGTGCGCAGCCTGGCACGGGCCGGCGGCGGGTCGGCTGAATTCATTCACCCCGGCGAGCGCATCGAACCGAAGGTGGTTCGGCAATTCGGGCGGTTGCTGTCTCCCGCTTTGCACGACGTCGCGGTCGAATGGATCGGTGCGTCGGTCACGACGATGCCAACCAGAGTGCCTCCCGTGTTCGCCGGGAGTCGTTTGCTCATTTACGGATTCCCGAAGGCGGCGCGGCCGGCACTGGTCAGACTATCCGCGACCGCGCCGTCGGGACCGCTGTCGTTTGCAGTCGATCTCGCAGCGGCACGTCAAGTCACCGGCAAATCTGTCGCGACGCTCGCCGCCCGCGCGAGAATTCGCGAGCTCGAGGAAGGCCCCGAATGGCTCGCGAACCGTGGATCCCGGCAGAGAGAAAGAAAGCAGACGGGCGTAACCAAGGAAATCATCGACTTGAGCATTCGCTACGGTCTGATTTCCCGTGAAACGTCCTTTGTCGCCGTCGAACGGCGGGAGACGCCTGTGGTTGGTGACATGCAGCTTCGCCGCGTGCCTATCGCACTCACCAGCGGTTGGGGTGGCATCCGATCGATGCCGGCGCCGACACGGATGCTGCTGGGCGCGACACTCGGGCCCCCGGACTTGATGGACACGCAAGTCCTGCGTGACGCGCGGAACTCCCTTCGCCTCGAGCGAGCGCGGTTGGAACCAACGAGTTCGGCTCGCGGATTCGCCGGGAGCTTCGTTGAACGCTTGCTCGGGCGGAAAAGCAAACTATCGTCGGACTCAATCGGTCCGTCGTCCGCCATGCATGCCCTTGTCGCCCTTCAGCACGCCGACGGGCATTGGGAGCTGACGACCGAGCTGGCAACTCTTCTCGGTCGAGAGCTTTCTGAGATCGCAGCGGCGCTGACCGACGGGGCCGGCGATCGATCGGATCGCCAGCGCGCATGGGCAACGGCGCTCGCAATTGCGTGGCTCGAATTGAACGCCGGGGATGCCGAAGAAGAGTGGAGACTTCTGCGGCGCAAGGCGCAAAACTGGATTGACGGCACGCGTGCCGTGGCTCCGGGCGGCGTTGCCTGGGTCACCGCTGCCAGACGCTTCGTCCGGACGTAATTACGTCGTCTCGATCGAAGCTCTCGGCACGGTCGCAAGTTTTAACGCATCTGCTGGCTGATCAGTCCAGCCTCGAGGGTATCCGTTTGCGGGGGCGGCGCTTCAGCGCCAAACCCGCCAGCCCTGTCGTTAGCAACAACACCGACGCGGGCTCCGGTATCGGAGCCTCACCGAAGCGATATTGGGCCGATTGAAACTGCCACGCGGCCTGCACACCGTTCCCAGGATCGCCAACCAGCGTAACGGCAACGTTGCCCGAACCCTGAATCAAATTGCTCAGGCCGCCAGGATCTGACGGAGGAATCAGGCGACCTGTGGCCATGAACGGAACCAGAAACGTCGTTGTCACGCCGACCGCTGAGGGAAGTGCCGGCAAAGCACCCATTCCCGTGATCACGAGAAAGAGCGATCCCCGCTGGTCCGAAAACCCGCCATTGGTGAGGTAAGTTTCGTCGCCATACATCACGGTACCGAAGATCGCGTTCGACGCGATGATTCCTGCTGAAATCTGGGTTTGGTTCGGCCCACAGGGACTACAGTCGAAGAGATCCGGGCTCGTTTCTCCGCCACTTAAGGATCCGTCGAAACTGAACGACCGGACGCCATCCGTTCCGGTCAGCGTCAGTGGACCGCCACGGAAAATTTGTGGAAGGCTGAGAACGCCTGAGGTGATGACTATAGGTTCCGCGATCGCAGGCCAAGGTGCCGCGCAGCACAGAACTGCCGTCGCCATCAGAAGCCGAAATCTCTTCTTCATGGTCGTCCTTCCGTTTCTTCCTGTCTTCTGTCTGTCGCGTTATCGATCGGAAGCTGTCGGCACAAATGCGGAACGCGCCTGCTGACTTTTCCCATGTCAG
>JBPYFA010000272.1:0-27337 GCA_051986585.1 Vicinamibacterales bacterium
CGGAGAGGAACTCGTAGACCGCAAGCCGGAGGACCAGGCGATCGATGACGGCCATCCGTTCGACGCGCCAGTTTTCGGCATGCGACGAGAGCAGGCCATCGATTTCCTTCACCCGCTCGACGGTGCCGCGCACCAGCGCGTTCGCGAAATCGCGCACGGCTTCCGGCTGTTCACCGCTGGCGTCGTGGGCCGGCCAGTAAGTGGCAATCGCTTCATACGCGCTCGCCCGGCCGACTTCCCACTGATACAGCATCTGCAGCGCCGCTTCGCGTCCGCGCCGGCGTCCGCTTGGATCGGCGCCGGTCATGAATCGCCGCGGGCCGTGCCCGGCTCGAATCCAAACGTTCGCGGCGTCGACCGCGCCGGCGCGCGGCCGAGTTGCCGGAACAGCACCGCCATCTCGATCCCCGCCGCGGCCGCTTCCCAGCCCTTGTTGTCGCGACCCGGCCGGGCGCGTTCCTGGGCCTGTGACTCGGTGTCGGTCGTCAACACCCCGAAGGCGATCGGAATTCCGGTCTCACCGGCCGCCTCCATGATGCCGTGGGCCACTGCCGACGAGATGTATTCGAAATGAGGCGTCTCGCCGCGAATGACGCAGCCGAGGCAAATCACCGCGTCGAAGCGGCCGGTCTCGGCGGCGCAGCGCGCCGCCTGCGGCAGCTCGAACGCGCCAGGCACGCTCATCTCTTCAACGTCCGCGTCGGACGCTCCGGCTTCGGCGAGCGCCTGTCGCGCTCCCTCGCCGAGCGCGCGCGTAATGGCTTGGTTGAACCGCGACACGATCACGGCAAACCGATAGCCCGCGGCGGGCAACGTGCCGGGTGACGATGCGGCATCCTGGTGGCGCACTGACTACTTCCCCCTGAACTCCGGCTTGCGCTTTTCCAGGAAGGCCTTGGTGCCCTCGCGCATGTCGTCGGTCGACGCAACCAGGCCGAACAGCGTCGCCTCGTAATCCAGCGCGTCCGGCAGCGGCATTTCGAGGCCGCGATTGACGGCATCGAGAATGTGGCGAACTGCGATCGGCGCTTTCGACGCGAGCGCGTGCGCAAGCTTGCGCGCCTCCCCCATCAGGTTCGCCGCGGTCACCACCCGATTGACCAGGCCCAGACGGTAGGCATCCGCGGCGGAAATCTGATCGCCGGTCAGCAACAGTTCCAACGCGGCGCCGCGGCCGACAAGGCGCGCCAACCGCTGCGACCCGCCGTATCCCGGGATGATGCCGAGATTGATCTCCGGCTGCCCCAGGCGTGCGCTGTCGACCGCAATGCGGATGGTGCAGGCGAGCGCGAGCTCACAGCCGCCGCCAAGCGCATACCCGTTAATCGCCGCGATCACCGGTTTGCCCAGATGCTCGATCAGGTCAAACACATGCTGACCGCGCCGCGAGAGCTCTCGACCGCCGATTGGCGTCTGCGCCGCCAGCTCGTTGATATCGGCCCCGGCAACGAACGATTTGTCACCCGCTCCGGTCAGGATCACCGCGCGAACCATCTCGTCCGACTTGATCGCGAGCACCGCGCGTCGCAATTCGTCGACGGTCTGGATGCTGAGCGCGTTGAGGACCTTGGGGCGGTTGATCGTGAGGGTGACGATGGCGCCGTCGCGTTCGACGAGGATGTTCTCGAGCGGATCGAGCGTCATGACGAAGACCCGAGTATACCCCAGCGACCTGCGACGCTCAGGAGCCATCCGATTGACGTACCGATGGTTGCGCCCACCGTATCGGCGAGCACGTCGAATGGATCCGCGCTTCGTCCGGGCACGAACAGCTGATGGAGTTCGTCGCTCACGCCATAGAGCGTCGACAGCACGATGGCCGCGATCACCCGTTTCCAGGTCACACCCTGCAAGCGTCCACCGGCGAGCGCGCGCAGGATCAGACCGCCGAGGATCGCATAGCCAATCGAGTGTCCTGACTTGTCCGAGATGCCGCCGGGAATGTGGCGGAGGTTGGGAATGGAGGATGCGGCGAAGATGATCGCCAGCTGAAGCACGACGGGCCCCCACAGCCAGCGTGGAGACCGGAAATCAACGCGCGGCGGCGTCACAGCGGAAACGGAAACATCAACCAGCCGAGCACGATCGCGGTGACGATGAACCCCCCGAACATCATGGCGGCGGTGCGGATCTGCTGGCGTGGATCGTCGCGCAGAAGTGCGCCGAACACGGCCGAGACCAGAAAGGAGAAAACGATCAAGAGAAAGAGGTGGCTCGTCATTCATTACTCCGAGGGGCTTTGCCCCTCGGACTCCCCGACACGCTCGCTCGCGAGCCGCTGCGCCGGCTCGCTCCGTTCGCGTGGCTCGCTTCGCTGCGCTCGCTCGCGCCGTTTCTCGCGTCGCCTTGCCTCGCCGTAGCGCGGGTCTAGCTGACGGGTGCGAAGGCGGGTCGCGGGGGCCCCAAAAGCCCCGCACCGCTCGCGTGGGCTCACTCGCGCGCTCGTTCGCCACTCCGTCGGTCGCAACCAGGCGCTTGAACAGCGCTATTCACTTGCGCCCCAGCGCGATGTCGTAGGCGTCGAGAATCACGAGAAAGTTCAGCAGGCCCGAGACGATCAGAAAACAGTTGCCGTATTCGTAGGTAACCGCAGTGACCATGCCGCCGCCGGCGTCGAGCATCCGTGTCAGGACCCAGGGCAGGCCGGCAAGCAGGTTGGCGATCGCGGCCAGACCAACGAGCGGATCCGACAACTCGAACGGGAACACACGACCGTGAAGCGACAAGCCGATCAAGAACATCGCCGGCAGCGCGATCAGGAACACGATGGCTTTCTGACGCCGGCCCATCCAGAAGTGCCCCGCCCCCGGAACCAACCACGACACGAGACACAACAGGACGAGCGTACCGGGCTCCGCCGTTGCACGCGGACGTTCCGCTGCCGTCGATTTGGTCGTCATAGCCTCTTGACATGATAACCTGAGCGCGGTTTTCGGTTTTCAGTTCTCGGTTTTTGGTTTCGGTTTTTCGTTTTCGGTTCTTGGTTCGTTTTTGGTTCTTGGTTGTTCGTTCTTGGTTGTTCGTACTTGGTTCTGGTTTGTGGTTCTCGGTTCGTTCACAGTTTGGTTCGATCGTCCTGCTCAACGAACGACCAAAACCACAGACAGAAACTCAAGGCTTCAAACCGAAAACTGGCAACCTAACACCGAAGACTGATCCACTCTCTGCCCTGAGCGACTGCACGAAGATCCACGCCGCCGCCGCGCCGAGCGGCATGGAGCAAAGCGCCCGCACCACGTTGGAGGGATGGGCGAGCCCGGCGAGCTCAATCCCGACGCTGAGAGCTGTGGGAAGGGTTGCGACCAACAGCACCTGCCGTGTCGTCCTCGGTACGATCGGATGAGTGGAGATGAGCCAGGCCACGATCGCGCCGAGAGCGCCCGAAAAATACAGGCCCGCGCAGCGAGCGCATACGGGCAGCTGCACGCCGGCGAGGTGAAAGGAGCGTGCAGCGCGCTGGTGGCAGATCATTCCCGCGGCGCTGTAGACGGCAGCGGCCGCGGAAACGACAGCTCCATTCGTGCTCGTCAGCGCATAGGGAGCAGCAAGAAGCACAGCGCTCCAAAGCACCGCGCCGGCAGCAAGACCGATCGGAAGAATCCGTTGCACCAGAAATCGATTGTACCTTCGGCGATAGTTGTCGCGCGCGCAGCGCGACGACTCGCGCTGGGCTACCGATCGGGATTCTGCAGCGATTGCGTGGTGTGCGGCGCCTCGGCCGTATAGCCCTGACGCGCCCGCGGCTGGAACTCCGGGTGGGCGTTCACTTTGACGACAATACGCCTGAATCGGCCATCCGGCCGCCAGTTCGACGGTGAATATCCGATCGAATACTGGTTCGACAGCTCATCGGAGATGCTGCCGTAAATGCCTTTGAGCTCCTGGACCGACTGTGGGAAATACGACAAGGCACCGGTCTCCTGTGCCAGTGTTTTCATCGCGTAGTCGGACTCGGAAAAGAACCGCTTCGTGCTCTCGGCTCGCGAAATCGAATACTTGTTCTGCAGGCAGATCGTGTAGATGTTGATGCCGCTCTTCCGGGCCATCGCGAGCACATCGTCAAAGCTGATGACGCTGGACGTATCTTCGCCGTCGGAGAGCATCGCAATCGCCTGACGCCGGATCTCGCCGCTCTGCTGCGCCGAGCGCGCAAATTGTTTCATCGCGACGTAGAGCGCGTTGTTCAGTGCCGTCGACCCGTGCGCTTGCGCCTGACGCACCGCCTGATCGAGCGCGGCACGATCGGACGTCAGCGGCTGCACGATGTTGACGTTGTCGCCGAACGTGACGACCGCACCCCGGTCGCGGTCGCGAAGCGTCTTCAGGAACCCGGACGCCGCCTCGTGCACGACTTCCATCTTGTCCGACATGCTCGCGCTGGTGTCGATCAGGATGATCAGATCGATCGGCACTTCGGTCGACTCGAAGAACTGGACGTGCTGAAGCACCCCATCCTCGTAGACCGAGAAATCGTTCTGCAGCAGACCCGGCACCAGATGCTTGCCATCGGAAACCGTAACGTTGAGTGCAACCAGACTGGCGCCGCTGCGGAAGACGGTCCCTTGTGACGGTTGGCTTGGCGGGGTCTGGCTGGACGCCGGTGGATTTGAAGGCTGACCTTGAGACGGCTCACTCGGCGCTGCCGGATTCGCGGGTGGCTGGCTCGGGGCGGGGGTCTGGGCGCTGACCGCAACTCCAAACGTTACGCTCAGAATCAAGGAGCCGAAGGCGAGGCGTTTCACGTGTTTCTCCTCACCGGTGTGCGGTGCAAGCCGCGTTCCGCAGCGACGATAGCGAATTATCGGGGAAATAGCAAAACGAACCGACCATCCATCGACAACGATGCGTAAGTTTCGCTCGACGAATGTGCGCACGATCGGGACTTCTGGGCTTTTGGGACGGCGCGAAATCGTGCGCGCGCGAGGACCTTCCCTACAAGCCTGCCGCCTTACAAGCTCGCCGCGTGGCCGAAATGCTCCTCGTAGCGTTCGAGGAACTCAGGCCACGTGTAGGCGTGACTTTGGCCGCCCAGATGCTCGAGCGCATAGGTCGCTGCCACGCTGCCCACCTGAGCGCAGATGCGGTAGCTCCAGCCTCGGGCCAGGCCCTTCAGGAGCCCGCCACGAAACGCGTCGCCGACGCCCGTGGGATCCACGATCCGATGCGGGCGCACCGCCGCGACATGCGTCGAGCCGTGCCGCTCGATGATGGAACAGCCGTGCTCGCCCCGAGTCACCACCAGCGCCCCGCTGCGCTGAAGGATGTCCTCCTCGGCAAGGCCGGTCTTCTGGCGGATCAGTTCGAATTCGTAGTCGTTGGAAATCACGATCGTCGCGCCCGCCATGCCGTCGCGAAGTTCGTCCCCCGACATGCGGGCGCACTGCTGACCGGGGTCCCAGATGAACGGAATGCCGAGCGTGCGGCACTCTTCGGCGTACTGCAGCATCGCGCCCGGGTCGTTCGGTGAAATGATCGCGAGGCCGCAATCGGGAACATCCCGGAAGGAGAGCTCGCCGGCATTCGACATCGCGCCGGTATAGAACGACGCGATCTGATTACTGTCGCGGTCGGTGCTGCAGAAAAACGAGGCGGTGAATTTCCCGTCGATCTCGCGGACCAGCGAGGTGTCGACGTTGGCCGCCTCGAGCCAGCGGCGGTAATCCGAGAAATCCTGCCCCGCCGTCGCCATCAGCCGCGGCCGCTCGCCGAGCAGCGCGAGCGTGTAAGCAATATTCGGCGCACATCCCCCGCGCCGCTTGTCCATCGAATCAACGAGGAAACTGAGGCTCACCCGGGACATATGCTCCGGAAGGAAGTGCTCGGTGAACTTCCCCGGGAAGGACATCAGATAGTCGAACGCAATCGAACCGGTCACGACAATGGTCATCGAATCCCTAATCCCTCATCGCTAATCGCGAATCACTAATCGTTGAATCCCTGAATCGTTGAATCGTTGAATCCCTGAATCGCTGAATCCTTGAATCGCAAACCGAGGCCGGACGAACAGTCGAACCAACGAACGAACGAACCAACGAACAACGAACCAACGAACAACGAATCGCTACGAAAGATATTTCCCCACCAGCGGCGCCAGCTCGCGCTTGATCTCCGCCGGAATGGCATCCGGCCGGGTGATGATCGCGTACTTCAAGGCGGTTGCGCATTCACAGGTTCGCTGAAATGGCAGGCGCGACACCGCCTCGGCAATGACGCGTTGCGCATTGGTGGCATTCTGCGTCAGGTTCGCGACGATCATCTCGACGGTCACGTGATCGTGCGAGGGATGCCAGCAGTCGTAGTCGGTGATCAGCGCAATCGTCGTGTAGCAGATCTCCGCCTCGCGCGCGAGCTTTGCCTCCTGGAGGTTCGTCATTCCGATGACGTCCATGCCCCACGATCGATATAACTGCGACTCCGCCAGCGTCGAGAACTGCGGCCCCTCCATGCAGACGTAGGTGCCGCCTTTGTGCACGACCGGCGACTCCGGCAGGCTGGGCGTCGCCGCCGGTAAGCCGGCGGACTGCGCGGCCTGGTACGCTACCTCGCTGAGGGTCTGGCAGAACGGGTGGGCGAAGCCGACGTGGGCGACGAGGCCGCGGCCGAAGAACGTGGAGACCCGCCCCTTCGTGCGATCGAAAAACTGATCGGGCACGAGCAGGTCCTGCGGCCGGTATTGCTCTTTGAGCGAGCCGACGGCACTCGCCGAGACGATGTACTCGACGCCGAGGGTTTTGAAGCCGAAGATGTTCGCGCGAAAATTCAGCTCGCTCGGCAGCAGCCGGTGCCCGACACCGTGGCGTGCGAGAAAGGCGACCTGCTGCCCGCGCAACACCCCGGTCACGTACGGCGCGGACGGCTCGCCAAAGGGAGTGACCACACGCTGTTCACGGCGATCGGTCAGCTCCGCCATGTCGTACAAACCACTCCCGCCGATGATGCCGATTGAAGTCATATCAAATGGTGAATTGGTGAGTCGGTGAATTAGTGAATGGCTGAATTAGTGAATTGGTGATTTGGTGAATTCACGACTTCATCAAGTCACAAAGTCACCGATTGTACCTCAACCGCCTCAACGTACTTCCGTCCGTTCTTCTCTCGGATATAGCCGGCGCTGACGACAGGATCGTGCTCGAAGAAGATCAGGAACTCGCGATCGATCGCCTCGCGCAGAAACGTGCGCTTGAAGGCCAGCGTGTCCATCGGATACAGGTCATACCCCATAATCCAAGGCTCGTCGACGTGCGCGGTGGTTGGGATCAGGTCGGCCGTGAAGACGGCCGTTCGCCCGCCCGATTCGATGACGACGATCTGATGGTGCATCGTGTGACCGCCGGTTCGAACCACTCGAACGCCGGGCACGACCAGGCCGTCGTCGGGCCGCAGTTCCAGGACTCCGGCCGTCATCAGCGGCACGAAATTCTCCTGGAGATAGCTCGCGCGGTTCCGCTCGTGAGGATGTGTCGCATCCTCCCACTCCGCCGTCCGCGCGACGTAGCGCGCGCGGGAAAAACGCGGACCGATGGTTCCATCTGCCGCGCGAGCGGTGAACCCGCCCGAATGGTCGAAATGCAGGTGAGACGCCAACACCAGGTCGATGTCGTCCGCGGTGATCCCGGCATCCGCCAGCGAGTGATCCAGATTGCGCGACCGATCGATGCCGTAGATGGCCGTGCTCTTGGCGTCCATCTTGTCGCCAATCCCTGCGTCGATGATCATGGTGGTCTTCGACGACCGCACCAGCAGCGGCCGGGCGCCCAGGGTAATACGATTCTTATGGTCGGCCGGAATGCGCTTCTCCCACAGCGGCTTCGGAACGACGCCGAACATGGCACCGCCATCGAGGCGGAAGAAACCGTCGGACAATGAGATCAGTTCAAAGTCACCAAATTGCATGGGCGTTTTAATCGACCGCGATACGTGTCGCGCTGCGACGCGGCAACGGCTTCCGTCGAAGAAGCGAAGATTCGAAGATGCGAAGACGTTGGAGTAAAGGTCACCATGCGCGCGTTGACGCGACGCCGGCCTCGGCCGGCGTCACGAGCTGGGTAATGACACCAAAAACAAGAGCAGTAGGTCGCTCGCTCTTGTTTTTGGCGTCATTGCCTCGCTCAGCCCGCGCGAAGCGCGGGCGCGTCAACGGTGGTGTTCGTGTCTTTCTCTTCGACTCTTCGAAGCTTCGACTCTTCGACGTTAACCGTCAGTACGTTTCACTCTTCTGGCAAGCGAGCCTGCTTCAACTCCACCAACACCCCATGCGCGCTGGCGGGGTGAATGAACGCCACCAGCGATCCGTGTGCCCCGGGCCTCGGCGTCTCATCGATCAGTCTGACCCCTCGTGCCTTTAGCTGCGCCAGTGCCGCCGCGATATCGTCGACGCACAACGTGATGTGATGAAGGCCCGGCCCTCGCTTCGATACATACCTGGCAATCGGCGAATCGTCGGCGGTCGCCTCCAGCAACTCCAGAGCCGCTTCGCCCGCAGGAATAAAGTGCGCACGCACTCGCTGCGAGGGGACCTCCTCCGGCGCTTCAATCTCGAGACCCAGCGCATCCCGGTAGAAGGCGAGCGCCTCGTCGAGATTCGCGACGGCGATGCCGATGTGATCCAGCCTCGCTTTCATAACGCTCTCTTCATGATGGCGTCGACCGCCGAGTACGGATCGATGTCTCGCGCCGCGATCTGATCGAGTAATCGATCGAACTCGCCAGCCGCAAACACCTGCCGTTCTATATGCTCGATGAAGCGCGCCGCGAGCAATTCGCGCACGCGATATTCCGCTCGCGCCCGCCGGCGTGCCCCTTGCGTCGCCGCCGTGTGCGTACGGAACCGCTCGATCGCTCCGAGCAGCTCGGGAACACCGCGGCCGGTAGTCGCCTCGGTCTTCAGAATCGGGGGCCGCCATTCCTCCGGCGTGAACGTCTGGAGCGACAGGTTTGCCTCGATCGATGCGACCGTTCGGTCCGCACCCTCGCGGTCCGATTTGTTGACGACAAAGATGTCGGCAATCTCCATGATCCCGGCCTTCAATGCCTGCACCTCGTCGCCAGACCCCGGCACGATCGTCACCACCGACACGTCGGCGGTGCGGACGATGTCGATCTCGTCCTGGCCAACACCAACCGTTTCAATGATGACGATATCGCGGCCGGCGGCATCGAACACCAGGGCAACCTCACTCGTCCCGCGCGCGAGACCACCGAGGTGTCCCCGCGTCGCCATGCTGCGAATGAAGACGCCCGTGTCTCCCGCGTGCGCCTGCATCCGCACGCGATCGCCGAGGATCGCTCCGCCGGTGAACGGGCTGGTCGGGTCGACCGCCACCACGCCGACGGTCTTCTCCTGCCGGCGAATTTCGGTCGTGAGCCGATCGACGAGCGTGCTCTTGCCTGATCCGGGAGCCCCGGTGATGCCAATCAGATAGGCGCGCCCTGTGTGGGGAAAGATCTGGCGGACGAGCTCGGCTCCAGCCGGCGCTTCATCCTCGATGAGCGAGATGGCGCGCGCCAGCGCCCGTAGATCACCTGCAAGCACACGGGCGGACAGGCTCGGCGGCGAGTTCACTGGCCCAGAAGCTGCCGCGCAATGACCAGCCGCTGGATCTCGCTGGTGCCTTCACCGATCGTGACGAGTTTCACGTCGCGGAAGTACTTCTCGGCCGGGTAATCCTTCACGAATCCATAGCCACCATGAATCTGCACGCAGTCGTCGGCGGCCTTCACCGCGATTTCGCTGGCGAAAAGCTTGGCCATCGACGACTCACGTGTCGTCCGCGCACCCCGATCCTTCAGGTACGCGGCTCGATACGTGAGCAGCCGCGCCGCCTCGATTCGCGTGGCGTTGTCGGCGAGCTTCCATCGGATCGCCTGGAACGCGGCAATCGGTTGACCGAACTGCCGCCGCTCTTTTGAGTACTCGAGCGCCGCTTCGTACGCTCCCTGCGCCAAACCGACTGACAGCGCCGCAATGCCAATTCGCCCGGCGTCGAGCACCTGCAAGGTATTGATGAAACCTTGTCCTTCCTCTCCAAGCAGCCTCACATCCGGCACGCGGCAGTCCTGGAATACCACCTCGCTCGTGTCGCTCGCACGCATGCCCAGCTTGTTCTCCTTTTTGCCTGCCTTCATCCCAGGCGTGCCGTGCTCGACGATGAAGGCGGAGATGCCGCGATGGCCCATGCTGCGATCGGTGACTGCCATCACCACCATCACGCCGCCGATCGCACCGTGGGTGATGAAACTCTTCGAGCCGTTGAGAACCCAGCACTGGCCCTGACGAACGGCGGCCGTTCGCATCGACGCGGCGTCGCTGCCAGCCCCGGATTCCGTCAGTCCCCACGCGCCCAGCACCTCGCCGCGCACCAATCGCGGCAGGAACTCCGCTTTCTGCGCATCGGTGCCAAACATCGCGATGTGCGATGTGCACAGCCCGTTGTGCGCCGCCACCGACAACGCAATCGCCGGACACACCCGCGCCAGCTCTTCGATGCAGATGCAGTATTCGACCGACGACATCTGCGATCCGCCGTACTGTTCCGAAAACTGGATGCCCATCAAGCCAAGCTCTGCCAGTTTCGGCAGCAGATCCATCGGGAACTTCTGCGCTTCGTCCCACTCCATCACGTAGGGACGGATCTCCGCCTCGGCAAACTCCCGCACAGTTTGCCGCAACAGTTCCTGCTCGTCTGTGAGACGAAAATCCATCACGCAGAACTGTACAAGGCAAAAGGGAAAAGGGAAAGCGCCGCGGCCCGAGCGAGGTCTCGCGCTATGCTGTCCTCATGCGGCTTCGATCCCTTTCCCTCGTGCCTTTGGTCTTGTCTCTCTTGCTGTTGGCTCCACGAACGGCGTCAGCTGACTTCACCGCGTTTCTCGGCGCGAATCCGACACCAACCGCGCGCACGGTGAAAGGCCTCAGCGGCGGCGTGGGGCTGCTGATTGTCGGCTTCGAGTTCGAGTACGCACACACGAACGAGGACCGTGAACAGTCGGCTCCAGGCTTGTGGACCTACATGTTCAATGGCCTGGTCCAGACGCCGTTCCCGATCGCCGGCATGCAGTTCTATGGCACCGCCGGCGCGGGCGGGTTTCACGAAACGCTCGGGACTCGGTCGGACAACAACGTCGGAATCAACGTCGGCGGCGGCATCAAGATGTCACTGGCCGGCCCGTTGCGACTCCGAATCGATTATCGAGTGTTCACGTTGCATGGCTCGCCGCTCTACTCGAACCCGCAGCGGTTTTATGTGGGGCTGAATCTGAAATTCTAGAAGAGAAGAAGATCGAAGAAGGGAAAAGGCTCGTTCTGGCCTTTTCCCTTCTTCCTTGCTATTGGCCGACCGGTGTGAGGCTGAGGCGGCTCGGGCCGGAAGCGAAAGCGCCCTGGAAGCGCTTCCACATTTCCTGCGTTTCCGGCGCGCGCAGCTCGTCGGGCGTCATCGTTTTCTGCAGCATCGCGAAGAGCTCGTATTCAGCGTTGGGCACGACCGGGTCGATCACGATCACGTAGAGTGCGTTCTGCCCGAACGGCTCGGCTGACTTGTAGATCTTCAGACCGGCGGCCTGCTGCTTCAGCGTCGCGTCGTCGCTTTTCGCGAGACCGGCCTTCAGCTTCTTGGCAAATTCTTCGAACGCTGCCGTCTGATCAGGCTTGATCGGCACAAGCAGGACGCCGCTCGGACTCGTAAACGCGAGCTTCGGAGCCGCGGGCTGTGCCGGTGCTGGAGCCGCCTGTCCTGCCGGCGGGTTCTGACCAGCGGGTGGCGTCTGACCAGCAGGTGGTTGTTGTGGCGGCGCCGCCTGAGCAAACAGCACGGCGGGGACGAGCGCCAGTGCCAGGCCGAAAGTCGAAATTACGAAGGGACGACGCATTCAATCTCCTCCTTAGCGCGAACATCTAGGTAATTCAAAGAGGACACTTTACCGTACCCCCGGCAAGGTTACCTAGCAGAACTCCAAAAATCCCGTCACACAAACACCGACAGGATCTCGTTAGCGAGAAGCATGCCGTCGCGCGACAATCGCAGTCTCGAGCCATCGCGAACCGCCAACCCCGCCTCGAGTGAAGGCCGAAGCGCCTCGCCGTATCGAGCCCACACGTCCGTGTCGTATTGTCGTCCTACGGAATTCAAATCCAGTCCTCCAGTCAGCCGGAGTCCGGTGAAGAGCGCCTCCTCGAGCTGGTTCTCGCGTGTAAGCACCCGGCGTTCCGCGACAGGCGACTGTCCCGCGCGGAGGCGACTAATGTACTCTTCCGTGGAGGCGACATTCTTCCAGCGAACCCCAGCACGCGTTGAATGCGCACTGCAGCCAAACCCGATCCATTCGCCGTCCTGCCAGTATTTCAGGTTGTGACGCGACTCGAACCCGGGACGAGCGACGTTCGAGATTTCGTACTGCTCGTACCCTGCGGCATCGAGCTGCGCGAGCCCTGAGAGATACATTTCCGCGGCATCATCGTCAGGCGCGAGCGACCATCCGGCTCGCGCCATGTCCTCCTTCAGCGGAGCGTTGGGATACAGCTCCAGCAGATACAACGACGCATGTTCTGGCGACACGTCAATCAGAGCATCGACATTTTCCCGCCAGTCGTCCCGCGTCTGCCCCGGTAGCCACATCATCAGATCGAGGGAGATATTTCGGAACCCTGCGTCGCGCGCCTCGCGCACCGCTTCCCGGGCGCGATTGGCGGTATGAATTCGTCCCAACCGCCTCAGTTCTGCGTCACGAAAAGACTGCACGCCGAAGCTGATCCGATTGACGCCTGCCGCACGAAACCCTGCCATCCGTTCGAGCGACGATGTTTCGGGATTGGTTTCGAGCGTTACTTCTGCCCCCTCGCTCACGGAGAAAGCATCACGGCTCGCCGCGATCAGTTGTGCCAGCTCCGACGGCTCCAGGAGAGAAGGGGTGCCACCGCCGAAAAAAATGGTATCGACCGGTTCGCCGCGACCCGACGACGCGATTTCGCGCGTCAGCGCATCGACATACCGCGCCTTCAAATCGGCATCAAAGAGTCCGCGGTTGAAGTTGCAGTAATTGCAGATGGACGAACAGAAGGGAACGTGCAGGTAGAGACCGAACATCTAAATGCTGATTGCTGAATGTTGAATGATGAATTAGGTTCCGGCCTTACCGCCGGTCCAGCCCAGCTCTCCTCCTTTGAGGTCGGTCTGTTTCAGCTGCGCGCGGACCGGCCCCTTCGATCGAGTCGGCAGCGCGCGACGGCCAGGGGATCGTTTCCAGAGCATCACAAGATCGTCGACACCACCGTTGGGTGGAAGATGGCGGTAGTCAGCGCCGTCGTACTCCAGGAACTCGCACATCTCGTGCAGCCGCGAATGGATGCGGAAGCCGATCCGCGCCTTGAGACAGTCGGGATCGGCGTCGTCGGGCGTATCGTCGTAATTCGAAGTGAAGATCGTGTGGCGGCGCTCGTTGTATCGCGTATTCACGATCAGATTCAGCGTCTCATCGACCCACTCCGACGTCTTCTCAGAACCGATGTCGTCGAGCACCAGCAGGTCAGCCTCCATCACCGGCCGGAGCACGTCCATTTCGGCAGTGCGAACCAGCGGGTTGTAGGTGCTGCGAATGACACGGAGGAGATCGCGCACGTCGTAGAACAGTCCGCGCGCCCCTTTGGTGATGATGACGTACCGCAACACCGCGACCGCGAGGTGAGTCTTGCCGATTCCAGGCGGTCCAATCAGACACAATCCCTTGCGCGGCGCAGGGAATTCGTCTGCGAAGCGTCGCGCGTGCTTTACGGCGGCGAGCAGCTTCTCATTGGGGTAGGTGACGAAGGTGTCGAGATCGCAGCGTCGATAGCGCGGTGGGATGCGCGCATCCTGCAGCAGTCGTGCCGCGAGATTCTGTTTCCAGCAATCGCAGCGGACGACCCGGCGCACGCCATTGGCTTCAACAGCCTTCCAGCCGGTATCGTCGCAGAGCGCGCAGGACATGTCGATTGGATGTGGGACCGAGTGAAAGCTGATTGTAAGTCGCGACTTCGGAATGCGCAATCTCGAATCGCTCGGTCGATCGCCCTGCGCGCGTGCAACGATGCGATCCGACCGTCACGATCAATTCAGATAACTGCGCAGTTCGCCGGCGCGCTTCGAGCGGCGAAGCTTCTCCTTCGCGCGTGATTCGATCTGCCTGATCCGTTCGCGTGTGAGGTGCAGCATGTCGCCCACCTCCTGAAGCGTTCTCGGCTCGCCGTCGCGATCGAGACCGAAGCGCAGCGCGATCACTTCGCGTTCACGTCTCCCGAGTTCATGGAGCGCACCGCGCACGCCTGCGTGCAGCTGCCGACGAATCAACATCTCCTCGGCCGGCGGAACGCTGACCTGCGGCAGCTGTTCGCCAAGCTCGGGGCTTTCGCCGTCGTTCGGTCCGCCGACATGATCGCTCAACGACACGTCGCGATCGCCGATCCGCATCAGTGCGTCGACCTCTCCTTCCGAGATGTCGAGGTCGTTCGCGATCTCGCGATTGGTCGGAGTACGGTTCAACTCCTCCGTCAGATCCGACACCTCGCGACCGAATCGTGCGGCAACGGCCGAGAGCTTCTGGGGCAATGCGAAGGCGCGCGTCTGCGCCGACAGCGCATGCGTGATCGCCTGGCGCACCCACCAGACCGCATACGTGATGAACTTCACGTTGCGGTCCGGATCGAAGCGGCGCGCCGCTTCCATCAGCCCCAGGTTGCCTTCATGAATCAGATCGAGGAACGGCACTCCCAAACCGCGATACCGTTTCGCGTAGCTGACGACGAATCGCAGATTGCCTTCAACCAGGCGACGTAGGGCGATTTCATCGCCGTCGGATTTGACGCGAGTGGCCAGCTGGCGTTCTTCCTCAGCCGTCAAACGCGGGAGCCGCGAGATCGCTTGAAGGTACGCTCGCAGTGCGTCGGAGTCGTCCGCTACCGGCATCTACGGATCATAAGGTAGCGGCGGGGGGAGTTGTGAATCTCGAACCCAGTTGTCAGGCTTTGCGGAGCGGCTCTTCGACGTGATCCGGCTCAACGACCGTTTCCGGCGCCGGTGGTGGCGGCGTCGACCGCACCAGATCGGTAGGCGATGACTTCACGAGGGCGGTGCTCAACCGCTGTTCCCAGTCGCCGATGCCGCGCGACAGCTCGTGTTTGACGTAGTCGATGAACTCGTTGACCTCGTGCTGCATGGCCTCGATCTTCCGGCGCATGTTGAGGATGATCTCGACGCCGGCAAGATTGACGCCCAGGTCGCGCGTCAGCGACAGAATCGTTTCGAGCTGTTCGAGGTCTTCTTCGGAGTAGAGGCGCGTGTTGCCTTCCGTCCGCGACGGTTTCAGGAGCCCTTCGCGCTCGTACAGGCGAAGCGTCTGCGGGTGGATGTTGTACTTCTGCGCCACCGCGCTGATCATGTAATACGCCTTGCCCGTCCGTTTCGCCGTCATAGTTGTAAGTCCCGCCTGACGTCGTCGGCATTCAGCCGGCCGAATTCACGCATCAACTCTTTGGAACGCTCGTCGGACGCTGCCGGCAGCACGAGCCTGACTTCGAGGACCAATTCCCCGCGCGCCCCTGACGGCGTTGGTACGCCGCGACCGCCAATTCTGAACTGTTGCCCTGCCTGCGTCCCCGGCGGTATCCGCAGCTTGACCGGCCCATCGAGTGTCGGCACCTCGATTCGCGCACCGAGAAACGCCTCGTGGACTGCGACCGGGACGGTCATGAACAGATGATCGCCTTCGCGACGCAAGAGTGGATGCGATTGCACGTGCACGTCCACGAACAAGTCGCCGTTGCGGCCGCCTCGGCGTCCGGTATTCCCGCGCTCCGCGATCCGCAGACGTGCTCCGTCGTGAACCCCTTTGGGGATGTGGACGGTGATCGGCTCGCTGCGAACGAGACGCCCGTGTGCACTGCACACTTCGCAGCGCTGAAAGCGTTGCCGACCCGTGCCCGCGCACGCGGCACACGATTTCGAGAACACCATATGCCCGCGTGCCCAGCGGACCGTGCCGGTTGCCTGGCAATGCGGACACTTTCCTTCTGGAGTACCGACCCGCCCCGCGCCGCCGCACGCACTGCACAGCACCTGTCGAGTGACAACGATCTGCCGATCGACGCCGCGTAGCGACTCCTCAAATGTGATGGCCAGCGACGCGTGCAGGTCGGCGCCGGCCTCGGCATGCGCCTCGTGATGCGGCGACGGATGCAGAACGTCGGCAAACAACTCGCTGAACGTCGCCGCATCAGTGCCGTGCGCCGCAAACGAAAAGTCGAACCCGGCAAACTCGAAGCCGTTCGGCTGCGCGCTCGGTGTCGCCAATCCGCCGGCCGCGTCGTATTCGCGTCTCCGCGCCGGATCGCTCAACGTTTCATAGGCCTGGGTAACACGCTCGAAGACCGCCTGCGCCTGCCGATCGCCCGGGTTCACACCCGGATGATACCGGCGCGACAACCTTCGATAGGCGCGCTTGATCTCGGCCGCGCTCGCGCCCGGACCGAGGCCTAGGATGACGTAGAAGTCCATACCAGTATCTGGGTGCCAGGAGTGCCAAGGGTGCCGTGGGTGCCAGGAGTGCCATGGGTGCCAGGAGTGCCATGGGTGCCAGGGGTGCCCCGGAGGCCACGAGTGCCACCCAGTGCGAGAGGTGCCGGCACTCTTGGCACTCTAGGCACCCCTAGCACCCTTGGCACCCCCAGCACCCCTGGCACTCCTGGCACTCCTGGCACTCCTGGCACTCAATCACCTACTTCTTCTCCTCCTCCACCACTTCCGCGTCGATGACGTCGCCGGAGCTGCCCGACGCACCACCGCCCGCAGCACCACCTGATGCGCCGCCGCCAGAGAAGCCGCTCGCACCGCCCTCGGAGGAGCCGGTCGCCCCACCGCCTGCACTCGCTGCCCTGTAGAGTGTTTCGGCAGCTTTGTGTTGCGCCGTGTTCAGCGCTTCCATCGAGCGCTTCATCTCCGCCACATCGTTCTTCTCGATCGCACGTTTCAGGCTTTCAATCGCCGACTCGATCGGCTGCTTGTCAGACGCCGACAGCTTGTCGCCGTTGTCCTTCAGCATCCGCTCCGCGGCGTACGCCGCGGAGTCCGCCTGGTTGCGAGTCTCGATCTCCTCTTTTCGCTTGCGATCGTCGTCGGCGTGCGACTCCGCCTCCTTCATCATCTTGTCGACCTCGTCCTTCGACAGGCCGCTCGACGACGTAATGGTGATCTTCTGTTCCTTCTGCGTCGCCATGTCCTTCGCCGACACGTTCACGATGCCGTTCGCGTCGATGTCGAACGTAACTTCGATCTGCGGCACGCCGCGCGGCGCGGGTGGCAGCCCTGCGAGATGGAACTTGCCGAGCGGACGGTTGTCCCGCGCCATCGGCCGTTCACCCTGCAGCACGTGCACTTCGACGCTGGTCTGATTGTCCGCCGCGGTCGAGAACGTTTCGCTCTTTCGCGTCGGAATCGTGGTGTTGCGCGGAATCAGCGTGGTCATCACGCCGCCCAGCGTTTCGATGCCGAGCGACAGCGGCGTCACGTCGAGCAGCAACAGATCCTTGACCTCGCCGGCCAGGACTCCCGCCTGAATCGCCGCGCCGACCGCCACGACCTCGTCCGGGTTCACGCCCTTGTGCGGTTCCTTGCCGAACAGATCCTTGACGATGGACTGCACGCGCGGGATGCGGGTCGAACCACCAACAAGAACGACCTCGTCGATCTTGGAGGGATCCACGCCGGCATCCGAAAGCGCCTGCTTGGTCGGGCCGACGGTCTTCTGCAGCAGGTCTTCGACGATCTGCTCGAACTTCGCCCGCGTCAGCTTCATCGTCAGGTGCTTGGGTCCGGTCTGATCGGCCGTGATGAACGGCAGATTGATGTCCGTCTCCATCACCGTGGAGAGCTCCATCTTCGCCTTTTCAGCCGCTTCCTTCAGACGCTGGAGTGCCATCCGATCCTTGGACAGATCGATGCCTTCCTGCTTCTTGAACTCCGCAACAATCCAGTCGATCACGCGCTGGTCGAGATTGTCGCCGCCCAGATGCGTGTCGCCGTTGGTCGCTTTCACCTCGACCACGCCTTCGCCGACTTCGAGAATCGAGATGTCGAACGTGCCGCCGCCAAAGTCGTAGACGGCAATCGTCTCGTCCTTCTTCTTGTCGAGCCCGTAGGCTAACGCCGCCGCGGTCGGCTCGTTGACGATGCGCTTCACGTCAAGACCGGCAATCTGGCCGGCGTCCTTCGTGGCCTGACGCTGAGCGTCGTTGAAATAGGCGGGCACGGTGATGACCGCCTGCGTGACCGTCTGGCCGAGATACTCCTCGGCAGCCTGCTTCAATTTCTGAAGGATCATCGCGGAGATCTCAGGCGGCGAGTACTCCTTGCCCCCGGCCTTCACCCGCACGTCGCCGTTGCCGGCGCGCACGACGGTGTAGGGCACCATCTTCATCTCCTCGTTCACTTCATCGTACTTGCGACCCATGAAGCGCTTGATGGAGAAGACAGTGTTCTCGGGGTTGGTTACCGCCTGGCGCTTCGCCACCTGACCGACGAGCCGCTCGCCGGACTTCGTGAATCCCACAACGGAGGGAGTAATGCGGCTGCCCTCCGGATTGGTGATCACCACCGGCTCTCCGCCTTCCATGACAGCGACAACCGAGTTGGTGGTCCCCAGGTCGATACCGATAATCTTGCTCATGCCGTTGTCCTCACGTCCCGCCGCTCAGCTTTAGCGGCAATCTTTATAACGTTATTAATATAAAATGTGAGCGATAAATAATCAAGCTGTTCTAGTGGACTTCCTCTAAGTTGGTGTTAGAATGGCTCTTGCCAACCTGCCACACCGGCCGAGGTCTTTATGGGCCGCCTCTTCCGTTTCGTGAAATGCCAAATCGTCGTCGTTTGCTGCTTCCTGTCGGCCAGCGTCGCCGTCAGCTCGCTCGCAATGGCCCAGCCGATCGGCAGTAACAACAGTTCTCAGAACGTCGCGGATCCTCCTGCGCACGTCGCCTTCGTCGACGGCACCGCGGTCCTCGAGCGGGACGGTCAGCGGGATTCCAGTCCAGCAAACATGCCGCTGCTCTCCGGCGATCGTTTGCGGACCGAGAACGGCCGGCTCGAGGTCCTGTTCGGCGACAACAGCACGCTGCACATGGACACCTACACGACCGTCGACTTCCAGTCGGATGAACTCGTGCGCTTGTTGAACGGGCGGGTGCGACTGATGATCGCAGGAGCGAATCGCCAGGTGTCGTACCGCGTGGACGCTCCGTCGGCCTCAGCGATGATTCACGAGCCCGGCGACTATCGAATCTCGATCCTTGCCGACGGACCGGACCAGCAAATCGAGCTTGCGGTGCTGCGTGGCAGCGCAGAACTTGTCAACGATGGCGGCCGCACGCCGCTGCGCGCCGGGGAACGCGCCTACGCGCGTGCGAACGCGGCGCCGTCTTACGCCTACGCCTTCAACTCGGCTTCATGGGATGCGTTCGATCGCTGGTCGGAGGCTCGACGCGACGAGCGGCTGGGCGTGTCGACCCAGTATCTGCCCACCGAAGTGCAGCCATATGCATCGGCGTTCGATCAATACGGCAGTTGGCAATACAACACCTCGTACGGATACGTCTGGTATCCCTCGGTCGCCGCCGGATGGCGACCGTACTACTATGGCCGCTGGGTCACGCTTCGGCCATACGGATGGACGTGGGTTGGTGTCGGCCCATGGGCGTGGCCAACGCATCACTACGGACGATGGGGCTTTTCGTCGGGGGCGTGGTTCTGGATCCCGGGACATAGCTGGGGGCCGGCGTGGGTGTCGTGGGCGTATGCTCCGGGCTACGTCAGCTGGTGTCCGCTGGGCTTCAACAATCACGCGGTATTCAATTTCGGATTCACATTTGGTTACGACCCGTGGCGCGCATGGACCGTCGTCCCGTACCGCAACTTCGGACACGGCTACGTCCATGTGAACTACGTCGGCGGACACGCGTTCGATGCTACGACGCGGACCGCATTCGTGCCGACTTCGAGCGCGCCCGCCTGGCGGGGCTACGCGGTGCCTCGATCGCCATCGCCTATTCACGTGGCCGGCACGGCCCAGCCTCGCACGCCAGCGTCGACGGTCTACACCAACCTCGACCCGAACGCCTCCCGCGTCGGTCAGGGGGGACGTCGGGTGATGGTTGCACCGTCGAGAAGCGGCGCCGCGGAAGCGGCCGTGCCGGACGCGCGTGCGGATGCGGGCAGCCGGGCCGTTCCCCGGGGGGTGCCAACGGATCAATCAACCGTTCGCATGAACGCCAATCGAACGCCGCCTGTCGGCACGCAGGATCGCCGCGCCGACACCGCGCGATCGGCAGTGCCACGCCCCGATGGCAGCGACGCATCGGCAACTTTGCCGTCAACGACGGACGCGTGGCGATTCAATCGCGCACAGCCGGCCACGGCGCGACCGGGCGAGGTCCCGACCTATCGCGAGAATCCGTACGCCCGGCGTCCATACGACGGAGGGGACGCGCCGCGGGCCGCGGTTCCGCCGCAATATCAGCCGAATGTGATGGGACAGCCGGAGATGGCGCGGCCGCGCGGCACCGACAACCCGATCTACGGCGTTCCACGCACCGCTCCGCCAGCAGGAAGCGTCTCCCCCGCAGCGCCGGGCGGATACACATACGGCGATCGGAGAGCGCCAGGTGCCGATCGTCCCTCCGCACCTGCTCCACAGACCGGCACTCCGGCTCCACGCGGGAATCCAGGCGCCGCGCCCGAGAATCACGGCGGCGGAGCACCCTCCGGTCAGGGACACTCGCGAGGTGGCCAGCCATCGGGAGGGACGGCAACACCACGCGGAAAGGGATAGGGACACCCGTAGCGCGCCACCCTAGTGGCGCGTCTTTGACCCGGAGCTGAAGCTCCGCGCTGCGTCTGTATTGAGCATTGAGCATTCGCACTAGCGCCGTTGTCCTCTTCATCGCCGCAACCGCGTTGTTGGCGGCACGTCCCATTCCTGGCGGCGCGGGTCGTGTCTACTTCCTCGACCTCCGCGGCGGGCGTGTTGTGTCGAGTGCGCCCGACGGTTCCGACCTCAAGGTTCTCGTGTCCGGCCGCACCGGCATCCCCGATGGCATCGTCGTCGACACGGATGGCGGCCACATCTACTGGACGATCATGGGAAAGCCGTCGGCCGACGACGGGATGATTGAACGAGCAGATCTCGACGGCAGCCATCTGACCACGATCGTGCCCGCCGGCGGCACGTTTACCCCGAAGCAGCTGAAGCTCGATTCCGTTCATCGCAAACTGTACTGGTCCGATCGCGAAGGCATGCGGATCATGCGAGCGAATCTGGACGGCACGAGCATCGAGACACTGGTCGAGACCGGGCATGGTGATGAGGAGCGTCGCGACGCGCAGCACTGGTGCGTCGGCATTGCGCTCGATGTGGCGCGCGGGAAGGTCTATTGGACGCAAAAGGGTGGCGACAATGCCGGTGTTGGCAGCATCCGCCGGGCCAACATGGACATCCCATCGGGCGAGACCGCAGCGAACCGATCGGATATCGAAGTGTTGTTCCAGCGACTGCCGGAACCAATCGATCTCGATCTCGACCTGACGCGACGGATGATCTATTGGACCGACCGGGGCGCAAACATCGTCAGCCGTGCGGCAATGGATCCGCCGCCGGGGACGTATCGCAATGCGCGAACGGACCAGCAGGTCCTCATGAGCGAGCTCAAGGAGGCGATTGGTATCGCGCTCGACGTGCCGCACGACCTCATGTACGTGACGGATCTCGGCGGGACGGTCTATTCCGCCCATCTCGACGGATCCGACAAGCGCGCGATTCTCACCGGACAGGGAAGTTTAACTGGAGTTGCGTTCCAGAATCGCTAATCGCTTATCGCTGATCCCGAATCGCTAATCGTGAATCGCTAATCCTTGAATCGCTAATCCTTGAATCGGCGAATCGTCTGAATCCGCGAATCGGCGAATCGGCGAATCGCGAACTGCGAATTGCGAATTGCGAATTGCGAATTGCGAATTGCGAACCAAAACCCGAATACGTCAGAACATTGAAGAGTAAGATCAAGTAATTGCTGAATGCTGATTGTTGATTGATCGGATCCCGGATCGACATCCCGGATCCCGCATCCCGGGAACGCTCCAGGTAGGTCACGATGGCCACATACGTTCTGAAAGTCGCGCGCAGCGCAGGCCTGATTGCGCTGTTCCTGATCGCCGCGCTGCTTGGCATTGCCACGGGCGTCATCTTCGCGTATGCAGGAGACGTCCCTCAGATCTCCGCGCTCGACGACTATGCGCCCAGCACCATCAGCCGCGTCTACGGCTCGAAGGGAGAGGTGATCGGCGAGTTCGCGGTACAGCGGCGCGAGGTGATCACCTACGACGCGATTTCTCCAAAACTTCGACAGGCCATTATTGCCGCGGAGGATTCCGAATTCGAACGGCATTTCGGCCTCAGCATGCCGCACATCATCATGGCGGCGACGCGCGACGTGCTCGGCGCCATCCGCGATCGAATTTCCGGTCAACGGTCGCGACCCAAAGGCGCGAGCACCATCACCCAGCAGCTGGCGCGTGGACTCTTTCCGGAAGCGGTTGGGTTCCAGATTGGCGACATCAGCCTCGAACGAAAAATCAAAGAAGCGATCGTCGCCGTGCAGATCGAGAAGCGCTACACCAAACGCGAGATCTTCACCTTCTACGCCAATCAGATGTACCTCGGCGAAGGCGCGTACGGGGTTGAGGCCGCCGCGCGAACCTACTTCGGCAAGTCGGCGCGAGATCTGACGGTGGACGAGGCAGCAATGATCGCCGGCCTCTTCCAGACTTGGCGCAATGCGCCCACCGTGAACATGGATCGAGCCAAGCGGCGTCGTGCTTACGTGCTGCAGCGCATGGCAGAAGAGGGCTACATCACGCCAAAGGAAGCGAACGAGGCGAGCGCGCGGCCGATCGTGCTGGCGCCTCCCACGACGGCCGCGAACTCGATCGCGCCGTATTTCGTCGAAGAGGTGCGCAAGGATCTGGAGAGCCGGTACGGAGCCAAGCCGCTCTACGAAAACGGCCTGTCGATTCAGACCGCGCTGGACGTGAAGCTGCAGGAAGCGGCGACTCGCGCGCTCGACGATGGACTTCGCCGCATCGATCGACGGCGCGGATTCCGCAAGCCACGCCGCAACATCCTCGGCGAAAAACAGACGCTCGAAGGATTCAGGCATCCGCGCTGGGACCGCACGATGTCGACCGGCGATGTCGTTCCTGCCGTCGTGACGGCGACGGAAGGCGCGACGATACACGTGCGCGCCGGTTCGCTGCACGTCGTCATCGATCGCAAGGGCTTTGCCTGGACCGGCAAAGCGACGGGCGCGCAGCTGGTGCAGAGCGGGGATCTCGTCGAAACGCGGCTCGCCACGATCGACGACGCGGCGCATACCGCCACCGGCACGCTCGAACAGACGCCACTGGTCGAGGGAGCGGTTCTCGCCATCGACAATCGCACCGGTCAGATTCGCGCGCTGATCGGAGGCTACAGCTTCGATCGAAGCAAGTTCGACCGCGCCACCCAGGCCTCCCGGCAGGTCGGGTCAGCGTTCAAGCCGATCGTCTACACGGCGGCCATCGACCGCGGATATACACCGTCGTCGATCATCATGGACACCCCCGCGAGCTTTCCAGGCGCGCCGGGCTCGCCCGTCTACGCGCCCATGAACTACGACAAGAAGTTCGAAGGCCCGATCACCTTACGACGTGCGCTCGAGGACTCACGCAACGTACCGGCGGTGCGCGTCATGGAGCAGCTCGGACCGGCGCAGGTCATCCAGTATGCGCGTCGTTTCGGGCTGCAATCGCCTCTGCCCCCTTATCTCGCCGTCGCGCTCGGCGCCGCAGAGGCGACGCTGACGGAAATGACGAGCGCCTATTCCGTATTTCCGAACCAGGGCGTTCGGATGCGACCGTATTCCATCCTGAAGGTTTCCGATCGTGAGGGTAACGTGCTCGAGGAGAATCGCCCCGAGCCCAAAGAAGCAATCCGCGCGGATACGGCCTTCGTGATGACGAACCTGCTGCGCGGAGTGGTGCTGCGCGGGACAGCGCAGAAAGCGGCGTCGCTCAATTGGCCGCTCGGGGGAAAAACGGGAACCACGGACGATTACACGGATGCGTGGTTCGTCGGATTCGACCCCGACATCACGATCGGCGTGTGGGTCGGCCTCGATCAGAAGAAACCGATCGGATCGAACATGACCGGAGCCGAGGCGGCGCTGCCGATCTGGATGGACATCATGAAAGCGTGGATCGGCGACCGCAAAGAACCGCCGCAGTTCGCTTCGCCCGGGAACATCGTATTCGTCACCGTCGACAAAGGGACGGGCGATCCGGCGGTGGAGGGGACCCCTGGCGCAATTCCCGAAGCGTTCATCGCGGGAACGCAACCTGGCTCGATACGGTGAATCCTGAAAATGCTGAATGCTGAGTTCTGAATGCTGAGATGCGCGGGCTCTGCCCGCGCTCGACAGAAACATTCATCATTCAGCATTCAACATTCAGCATTTACATTAGTCTTCGTCCGCTGCCGCTTGCCCCAACGTCCCTGCCGCCTTCCTCATCAGGTAGCTCTTGATGAAGACGTCGATGTCGCCATCCAGGATGCGGTTGACGTCGCCGACTTCCTCCTTCGTCCGGTGATCTTTGATCAGCTGGTACGGATGGAGGACGTAGCTCCGGATCTGGCTGCCGAAGGCGATGTCCTTCTTCTCGCCGCCGAGCTGATCCAGCTTGGCCTGCTGTTCCTTCATCTTCAAGTCGAACAATCGCGACTTGAGGACTTTCATCGCGGAATCGCGGTTCCGGTGCTGCGACCGCTCGTTCTGCGATGAAACGACGATGCCGGTTGGCAGGTGGGTGATGCGCACGGCTGAATCCGTGACGTTGACGTGCTGGCCGCCGGCACCGCTCGAGCGGTAGGTATCGATCCGAAGATCCTTTTCTTCGATCTCGACGTCGACATCTTCCGGCAGCTCCGGCCAGACGAACACCGACGCAAACGACGTGTGCCGCCGCGATGCCTGATCGAACGGTGAAATGCGGACCAGTCGGTGGACGCCGGCCTCGGCCAGGAGCATGCCGTAGGCGTAGTCGCCGACGATCAACAGCGTCGCGCTCTTGATGCCCGCTTCGTCGCCCGGCTGCAGATCGATGACGTCGCGCTTGAACCCGCGCCGTTCCGACCAGCGCAAGTACATGCGCAGCAGCATCTCGGCCCAGTCCTGCGACTCCGTTCCACCAGCGCCCGGATGAATCGTCATGATCGCGTTCTTGCGATCGTGCTCGCCACCGAGCATCTTCTTGGTTTCACCAGCGTCGACGGCTTCGGCGAGATCGTCGAGCCCGCGAGCAAGGTCGTCGGCGACCGGCTCCCCCGCTTCCGCCCATTCGACCAGCACGGCGAGATCATCGGCCCGCCGCCTCAAGGACTCACTGAGATCGCGGTCCTCCTCGAGCCGGCGACGACGCTGCAGGAGCTTCTGCGCGGAGGCTTGATCCTTCCAGAAGTCCGGCTCGGCGACGCGTTGTTCAATGGTGGCGAGTTCGTCTGCGGAACGAGGTGTGTCAAAGATAGCTCCGCAGGTCAGAGGCGCGGCGCGCAAGATCCTGGTACCTGCGAAGCTGGTCGTCAAGTTGTTGGATAGGCATACGATTGCGGATTGTTGATCGGCGGTTGCCGATCGGTTGATCGTCGATCGTCGATTGTAATGGTCGATTGATAGTCTACCGGACTCTCCACGAGATCAGAAATGCCGCGGCCGTCAGCACCAGCGAGAGCCAGGCAACCAGATCGCCGATGCGGCTGTAGATCGTGCGATCGGTGATGAAGCGGATGTCCTCCACGACCGTGGCCTGCTTGAACAGCGGCGTCTTCGCGATGACGCGGCCGTAGGGATCGACGAAGCCGCTGATCCCGGTGTTGGCCGCGCGCGCCAGGTATCGTCCCTCCTCAATCGCGCGCATCGATGCCTGATCCCAATGCTGGTAGGCGGCAGACGTGGTTCCGTACCAGGCGTCGTTGGTGATGGTGGTCAGCAGCTCGCTGCCGTCTCGAACGAAGCGCCGGATCAGGTTCGGGTAAATCACTTCATAACAGATGGCGGTGCTGGCCGTGTGATCCCCGACGGGAAGCAGCACAGGCGCCGTACCCGGGGTGAACGAGGAGAAGTCGGCGACCGCGCCAATGATTGGCCCGGCGAAGAACAGCACGGATTGAAGCGGTACGTACTCACCGAATGGCACCAGGTGCATCTTGCGATACACGGCACCGACGGTTCCGTCCGGTTTCACGAGAAACGCGGCGTTGTAGTACTTCGCCTGAACCTTTTCGCCCGGCGCAGCCGGCTTGATTGGCTCGACCTGATCGCTGCCGATGAGGAGCGTCGCTTTCGCCTCGATCGCGAGGCGGCGGATTTCCGATCCACCGATGATGTCCTGCTCGAACGGCAACGGCGTCGCTGATTCCGGCCAGAGAATAAACGTGGCACCCTCGGCCAGGGCCTGCCTCGTCATCGAAATGTAGCGGTCGGTAATCGTGCCGCGATTTGCCGGATCCCACTTCTCATCCTGCGGAATGTTGCCCTGAAGCACGGCCACTCGAACGGGAGTGCCATGCGCCAGAAGCGCTGACGACGTGAGCCGCGCCTGCCCCCAGATGCCAATCGCGGCGACCAGCGCACAAACGATGGCGAGAGCCCTCCATGCCTGCGAGGTCCGGTCCAAAAGGGCGAACGCAACAGTCGTTGCCACCGCCACCAGCAATGCTGAGAGGCCGTAGACCCCGACGACCGATGCGATCTGCGCGATCGGCAGCACGGTCACCTGGCTGTAGCCGAGAAGCGTCCACGGAAATCCATCCCACACGTACTGCCGTCCCAACTCTGTTGTGATCCAGATCGATGGTGCGAGCAGGAGGGCCCGACGCCCCAGCCGGCGATGGAGGCGAGCGAGGACGAAGGCAAAGGCCGCGGGAAACAGCGAAAGGTACGCGACAAGCAGGCCAGCGGCAAAGATCGCACCCGCCACCGGCAGCCCGCCAAACATGGTCATCGTGTCGACGAGCCAATACAGTGCGCCCCAGAAGTAGACGCCGCCGGTGAGGAGACCCAGGAAAAAGGCGCGCCGCCCGGAGGTGGCGTCGTTGCGAACGACGGCAATGACGAGAGGCGTCAGCGCCAGCCATGCACAGGCCGGGTGACCAAACTTCGGAAAACTGAGCGCGAGAAGCGCGCCCGACAGGAGAGCTAGCGCGTAATCCAGGACTGGAACTGTTCTTC
>JBPYFA010000273.1:0-5242 GCA_051986585.1 Vicinamibacterales bacterium
GGCCCTGATTCACACCGGCCGTCGCGCATTCCTGTCGCTCGAAGATAGCTACCACGGCAACTCGCTTGCGGGATTGAGCATCGGCGCGTCGGATAGTCGCGAGCGCCTCAAGAATCTGCTACCGCACTGCGCCAAGATCGCAGCGCCGCTCGATGCGAAAGCGCTACGCCGCATCGAGCAGCGGCTCAAGCGTCGGGACGTCGCCGCGTTCATCATGGAGCCGATCAGCATCAACCTCGGCGTCCTGATTCCGGAGAAGGACATCATCCAGCGCGTGCGCGATCTGTGCCGCCGTTACGGCACGCTGTTCATTGCCGATGAAGTCGCCAGCGGATTCGGCCGGACCGGCCGCGTGTTCGCGTGCGAGCACTTCGATCTCGATCCGGACATGGTGTGCGTGGCGAAAGCGATGAGCGGCGGGCTGGCGCCGATCGGCGCGATGATCGCGACGACGCCGATCGCAAAGTCAATGGAGGAGGACGGCACCTTTTACTCGACCTACGGCTGGCACCCGCGCAGCGTCGCCGCAGCGATCGCGACCGTGCGCAGCCTCAAGGCGAACCGGGTGCGCCTGCTCTCACACGTCGCGGCGATGAGCGAGTATTTCCGCGTTCGCCTGCGGCAACTCGAGTTCAAGCGGCCGGTGGACGTTCGCATCCAGGGATTGGCAATCGGCCTCGGTGTTGGCGACGAGGACTACGCTGACCGCATCCACGACAAGTGCCGCCGCAACGGGCTGCTCGTGTCGACCGAGGGCTCGACGGTGCTGCTGCTCCCGTCGCTGGCGATCGACAAGCGGACCGCCGCGAGAGGCCTGGACATTCTGGCGCGCTCGATTCATGAATGATGTTCTTCATCACGTAGGCGCGAGAGCCTGACGGGATAGCCCGAAAGAAATCACACCGCTCGAACCGCGTGCGCGCGGCGAGTTCCCCGGAGAGGAATTCCAGAAGTCGCGCGTGCCTCGAGTCCCCGAACATCGCTTGTTGCAGCGGAGCGGTATCGAGGACATCGAGGTCAGCCTCGATGCGTAGCCTCAAGCCGTGACGACGAGATCGATCTCAACGCGAGCGCCAAGCGGCAGGGCGGCCACCCCGATCACCGTACGGGCGGGAAACGGTTGACTGAAATGCTTGGCGTAAATGCCATTCAAGGCCACGTAATCACTGATGTTCGTCAGATACACACCAGCGCGCACGACATCATCAAAACTCTTGCCGGCCGCCTTGAGAACCGCCGCGAGATTCTGGAAGACGCGGTCCGTCTCGGCCGCAATACCTCCCGCCACCAGCTTGCCCGTCGTCGGGTCTTGGCCGACCTGACCGCTGAAATAGATGAAACCGCCGGCGTCAACGGCCTGGGAAAAGGGGCCCACCGGCGGCGCGAGTTCCGGCGAGGTAATTGCGATCGTGCACATGAACAACTCCTGTGGACAGTGGGTTCGATGATCTCCTTGCTCTTTATGACGGAGTCCAGACAATTCCGCAGCTTCATAATTATCACGATGATATTGATGGTTACGCACGATGCCTTTCTGAGTGGTGGGAACCGAGCGACCTCGCCTGAACTCATCGAATGCGCGTTCGCCGCAAAGCGAATAACAAATGGATCTCCGTCATGCGATCCGGCTGTGGGTGACGTTCGCGAGAATCAGTCGCGCCGTTGGCGCATCGTGTGCAAGTCCTTGACCGGAGGGGCTTGTGCCTGAGCCGAACCTGATCGGGACTGAACCGCTCGCAAGACGCGTCGTCACCAAAGGTAGAGGCGGGCGACGCTGCCGGCGGAAATTTCTGGAGACGTTTCCTGAAGGGTTCCGCGATCCAACGTACTTGAGCTGGGAGCGCGATTACAAATGGGAGGCGCACGAGCGGTGGGACGACGCGCTTGGCCGTCGGCAATTCAAGGCGTTGCTTCGCCGCTGCGCGTTCGGCGAGATAGCGGCCCGCGCGGTCCGCGTGGAACAGCGGACTCGACACAGCATGCTCTTTTCGTTTGAGAAGATGGCCCTGCGCGACGCGATCAGGTCGGAGGACGGCGCGCGACTTTTTGCCGAAGGTCTGTTCGAGTTCCTGCACGGCGCTGGCGCGCCCGCGCGCCGGTTCGAGCGCTGGGTTTCCATTGTCGATTCCTTGCCGCGCCGTCAGACCCGCGTCCTGACCTGGCCAATGGTCACCGTCTGGGGTTTCCTGGCGCAGCCGGATCGACACATCTTTCTCAAGCCGGTCGTCACGAAACGTGCCGCGGAGGCCTACGAGTTTCCTCTCCGTTACAGGTCACGGCCGGGCTGGGACGAGTATGCCAGCCTGCTCGAGTTCGCAGCGCTGGTGAAACGCGATCTCGTGGACTTGCGGCCGCGCGACATGATCGACATCCAATCGTTTCTCTGGGTTCAGGGATCGGATGAATACGACTGATCGTAATTGCTGGATGCTGATTTCTGAATGCTGAATGGGCCGAACCCACGCGGACGATTTCTATCGGGCCTGCGGCTTCCGAGTAACCGGCACGGTTGAGACTCGCTTTGGCGCCGGCCTGACGATGCGACGTCCGTTGTCGCCCTCCGCACGGCCGCGGATCTAATCCGCCTTGCGAATCTGGCTGATTCCGTAACCCAGGTGACCTCCCGCGCCGCGTCACGCCGTCTGCGTAGCCGACACACGCGGCGCGCAGGGTCGATTCCAAGGGTGCTCCTTCAACGCGACCGTGAGGTGGCGCTGCGCGACGCCACCTATTCTTTAAAAAGCTTCTGTGCGAAGTGGTAGAAATTGGCGCTCATCGCGGCGGTGTCATGGGCGTTCGTGTCCACGCGCCAGATGTGGGTGATCCCGTTCGCCGTTGCGTAGGTGTGAACGCCTTGCGCGACGCGATACAGAGCGTCCCGATTGCCCACGCTGAGCCAGAAGAGCTTCAGTTGCTTCAGCGCCGCTGGATCCGGGATGAGTTCGGCCGGTGGTCGGGTGTTCGGCGCTGGGGCCACGACGGCAATCCATGCGAAGCGATCGAGGTGGGTCAGACCGATGTTCAAGGCTTGGCCCGATCCCATCGACATGCCGGCGAGGCCGCGGTTGGCGCGATCCGTATGCGCGGCATAGTTGGCCTCCACGAACGGAATGATCTCGTTCAAGAGATCGTCCTGATACGACTGCCCGTAGGCTGACTGAGTACGGTCTCCCTGCTTTTCGTCCCCAGCGGTCGCGGTCGCATTGCCGCTTGGAAAGACGATGATCATCGGCACCATTTTGCCGTCAGCGATCAAGTTATCGGCGATGATCGGCGCGCGTGCCCGCTGTATCCATTCCGTGCTGGTGTTGCCCAGACCGTGTTGCAGGTAGAGGACCGGATACTTGCGGGTGGTCGAATAGCCGGACGGCAGGTAGAGTCGCAACGGTCGGCGGATTCCCAGCGTCTTCGACTCGTACTCGACAAACTTGACTTCGCCGTGCGGAATGCTGTCCCGCAGGACATTGAATCCTTCGGGCGGGACCGGATAGGCCAAGAGGTTTTCCGTCGGGCCCATGGGCTCGGCCGCGGTCAGGTTGGGAGGTGCGTTTCCTGCGCGTCCGGCTGCACCCTGCGCGGCGGGGGCGCCTCCAGCGGGAGCGCCTTGTGCGTGAATCTGGCTGGCCGGCACAGCTAATGCGGCCACAATCACAAGCGGCAGCGGCGCGAGACTACGCACGTCGAGTTCTCCTGTTCCGTGATCAGGCGTGTTGCCGTCGATTATACGGTCGCGGAGAACCGCCTAGACTGCCCCAGGAGCGATTCTGAAGAAACTGGGTGGAGTCCTATTCGCATGGCAAAGCTCGTATACGGATTGAACCAGTCTCTCGACGGCTACGTCGACCACATGCGAATTGGGCCACCCAGTCCCGTACTCTCCCGTCACTTCATGGAGCAGGCGCGCAGCCGGACCGGTGCAGTGTACGGTCGCGGCATGTACGAAATCATGCGCTATTGGGACCATGACCTTCCGGACTGGGACGCAGAGGATCGCGACTTTGCGACGGTGTGGCGGCGCCAGAGGAAATGGGTTGTGTCGCGCTCGTTAGAGTCGGCCGGCCCGAATGTCACACTCATCAAGGATCACGTGGAGACGGCGATTCGCCGGCTCAAGGCTCAGCTCGATGGAGAGATTGATGTGGCCGGTCCGAAGCTGGCAGGAAGCCTGACCAATCTTGGTCTGATTGATGAGTACCGACTCTACCTCCATCCGATCGTGCTTGGTCATGGGCAGCCATTCTTCGTCGGCCCGCGGCCGCCGCTTCGCCTTGTGGACAACGAACGCATTGGCGAGGATGTGATTCGGTTGACCTACGTTCCTGCGTCGTGAGCTCATGAGGAACAGCGCGCGGCAATGCCGTAGACTACCAGTTCGTCCGGCGGGTCAAAGGCGAGGACGAGCATGAGCACGGAGTTACCACAAGTCGTTCGTCCGTTTCAGGTACTCGGCATCGCCGGCAGCCTCAGGCGCGCCTCATACAACCGGGCGCTGTTACAGGCGGTGGCTGAATTGGCCGCTCCGACCCTTCACGTGATCGTTCACGACTTGAGCCCAATCCCACTCTACAACGCGGACGTGGAGACGGCCGGCGTCCCCAGCGCGGTGGCGGAGCTCCGCGCGGCCGTGCGGCAAGCCGATGCGCTGCTGATTGCGACGCCCGAGTACAACCACGGCGTACCGGGTGTCCTGAAGAACACCATCGATTGGTTGTCACGGCCACCGCGGGAGAGTGCGTTGAACGGAAAGGTCGCAGCCATCATGGGTGCATCGCCTGGCATGACCGGCACAGCGCGGGGCCAGGCTCAACTTCGGCAGGCGTTCGTCTTCACCAACACGTACGCACTCCTGCAGCCGGAGGTCCTGGTGGGGCGCGCCCACGAGAAGTTCGATGCCGACGGACGTTTGACGGACCAGAGCACGCGCGATTTCGTCAAGACGTTTCTCGCCGCATTTGCCGATCTCATTTCACGGTTCGTTCGGCGCTGACGCGCTCCTCCCGATTCGCGCCGCGGGGCGCGATGAGCGTTCATCTGGCGTACTGGGTTCAGATCTCCAGCAGATCCTTACCCAGGACCACCTTCCCGCGGAAACGCGATTGTGCGGCTTCCATCCACATCTCGTCGGTGACCTCTGGATCGTCGGCAGGCACAAAGTGCGAAAGAACCAGCGTCTTGACCCCAGCCGCTTGGGCGATTCGGCCGGCATCTTCTGCTGATGTTTGATGTGCGAGGATGCTCTCCT
>JBPYFA010000274.1:0-12523 GCA_051986585.1 Vicinamibacterales bacterium
GACCTGGATGAACCCCATCGCCTCGCGTTGACGCCGGCCGCCCATCGCGTTCCATCGGACGGCGCGGTGTTAGCATCGTTGTTTCATGTCATCTGAAGACGTCGTCATCGTTGGGGCTGCCCGCACACCGATCGGCCGCTACGGCGGGGCGTTTCGCAATCTGCATCCGGCTGAGCTGGGGGCGGTTGCCACTCGCGCAGCGTTGGGACGAGCGTCACTCGACCCAGCACTCGTACAAGAAGCACTCGTTGGACATGCGCGACAGGCGGGATCAGGACCAAATCCTGCGCGTCAGGTCGTCCGGCGAGCTGGATTGCCCGACTCGGTTCCCGCGCAGACGATCAACAAGGCATGTGCGTCAGGGATGCAGGCGATTGCCGGTGGCGCGCAATCGATCATGCTCGGTGAATCGGAAGTAGTGCTGGCTGGCGGCATCGAGTCGATGAGTCGTATGCCGTACTTGGTCGACTCGGAAGACGCGCGGTGGGGTCATCGCCTGGGCAACTTTACCCTCGTCGACGCAATGTATCGCGACGGCTTCACCTGCTCCCTGTGCGGGATGATCATGGGCGAGACCGCTGAAGTGCTCGCTCGCCAGTACGGAATCACACGTGAAGAGTCGGACGCGTATGCGGTAGAGACGCAGCGTCGAGCCGCCCGTGCGATCGCTGAGGGACGCTTCCGCGACGAGATCGCACCGGTGACGGTGAAGGATGCGAAAGGCCGCGAGGTCACCATCGAAACCGATGAACATCCGCGTCCCGACACGACGCTCGAGTCATTGAAGAAGCTCGGTCTCGTTTTTCCGAACGTCGAAGGACACGCTGGAATCATCACCGCCGGCACCTCGTCCGGGATCACCGACGGTGGCGCTGCGGTCGTGCTGACCAGCGCGGCGCGCGCTCAGAAGCTCGGTGTCACGCCGCTCGCGCGCATCATCGGTTGGGCATCGGCAGCCGTCGATCCGCGTATCATGGGCATTGGCCCGGTCCCCGCGATGCGCAGGCTGTTTCAGCGAACCGGATTGACGATGGCCGACTTCGACCTCGTCGAGCTGAACGAAGCCTTTGCCGCGCAGGTGCTCGCGGTGCTGAAAGACGAACCGATCCCGAGCGAGAAACTGAACGTCAACGGCGGCGCCATCGCGCTGGGTCACCCGATCGGTTGCACCGGCACCCGCATCGTCGTCACGTTGTTGTACGAGATGCGACGACGAGGTGCCCGACGCGGGCTCGCCACGTTGTGTGTCAGTGGGGGAATGGGGATGGCGCTCGCGCTGGAAACGGTGTAGATGTGCTGTTTCCAGCGCGAAGCTTCCAGTTTCCAGCGTCCAGCTTCCAGCTGAGTGCAACAACGGTCGCTCAAGCTGGGAGCGCGCCCGCGAGCGAGAGCGCGTGGGGGTGGGGCCCCACGCGCAGTGATAAATGCAGACCGAATCTTTCAATCCAACGAAATTGTTCCGAGTCGCAATCATCCCTGGCGATGGCATCGGCCGCGAAGTCACCGCCGAAGCGGTCAAGGTGATTGAAGCCGTCGCGCAGAAATTCGGGCGACGGTTTGAGCTCGAGCAGTTACCGTGGAGCGCCGATTACTTCCTGCAGACCGGCGTCACGATTCCGCCGAGCGGCTACGACACCCTCCGCGGGTTCGATGCGATCTTCATCGGCGCACTCGGCGATCCGCGTGTGCCGGACAATCGTCATGCGCGCGACATTCTCCTTGGCACACGGTTCGAGCTCGATCTCTACGTCAACTACCGCCCGGTCAGGCTGCTGCACGAACGCCTGTGCCCGCTGAAGAATCGCGGACCGAAGGACGTGAACTTCGTCGTCTTCCGCGAGAACACCGAAGGTGTGTACGTCGGCATCGGCGGCCGGTTCAAGGCCGGAACCGATCAGGAGATCGCGATCCAGGAGGAGATCAACACCTTTCGCGGCGTGCACCGAATCATCAAGCACGCATTCGATTTTGCGATGAGCCGGGGGTTGTCGAAGGTCTGCATGGCGGACAAAAGCAACGCCATGACGCACGGTCACGCGCTGTGGCAGAGAGTCTTCAAGGAAGTGGCGACGGAAAATCCGTCGATCGAAGCGACGCATTACTACATCGACGCGCTGGCGATGTACATGGTGCTCGACCCCGGCCAGTTCCAGGTGATCGTCACCAATAATCTCTTTGGCGACATCATTACCGATCTGGCGGCGACGTTTCAGGGTGGGTTGGGGATGGCCGCATCGGGCAACCTCCATCCCGGCAAAACATCGATGTTCGAGCCAGTGCACGGTTCGGCGCCGAAGTTCGCCGGCAAGAACCTCGCAAATCCGATTGGCGCGATCTCTTCGGCGGCGCTGATGCTCGAGACGCTCGGGCTCTCGACGGAGGCCCGAGCCATCGATGCGGCAGTGCAGGCGGCCGTTAACGAGGGCCACGGCACGCCGGATATTGGAGGAAAATTGGGGACGCGCGAAGTAGGCACGTGGGTAGCCGATCGCATTTTGCGCGGCACTGACACACGCCCGTAGCGCGCCGCTTTGGCGGCGCGATAATAGGGAAAGGCTTTGACCAAACGGCAAGTTGTAACGAATCAGCAGCCCGAGCGTAAGCGAAGGCTGGCATTCATTCAGCAATCAGCAATCAGCATTCAGCAATTTCAGTATGCGTAACGACGTCTACATCATTGGCGGCGCTCGCACTCCGATGGCCGAGTACTCCGGGAAACTGAAAGACTTCTCCGCGATCGAGTTGGGCGCCATTGCCGCACGCGCAGCGATGGAGCGGACCGGCGTCGCGCCAGCCGCCGTCGATCACGTCGTCTTCGGGAACGTGCTCCAGACCAGTTCCGATGCGGTCTACGGTGCGCGGCATGTCGGTCTGAAGGCTGCGCTCCCAATCGAGGTGCCCGCGCTGACGGTCAATCGTCTTTGCGGATCCGGCATCCAGGCCGCCATCAGCGGCGGACAGATGATTCGCCTCGGCGAAGCCGATGTCGTCCTCACGGGCGGCATGGAGAGCATGAGCCAGGCCCCGCACGTGATTCGCGGCCTGCGCAATGGCCTGAAGCTCGGACAAGGGCAGCTCGAGGACACACTCTGGTCGGCGCTGCTCGATACGCATTGTGGTTGCACGATGGCAGCGACGGCTGAGAACTGCGCCGCGAAGTACGGTGTGTCCCGGCAGGAACAGGACTGCTATGCCCTTCGCAGTCAGCAGCTCGCGAACGAGGCCTGGAATGCCGGCCGTTTAGCCGAAGAAGTCGTTTCGGTCGAGATCAAGTCGCGCAAGGGCGTCGAAGTCTTTGCCCGCGACGATCACATGCGTCCCGATTCGACGATGGAGGGACTGGCGAAGCTGCCGACGGCGTTCAGCAAGAACGGCTGCGTGACCGCCGGCAACGCATCCGGCATCGTCGACGGCGGCGCCGCGCTGGTGCTGGCGTCGGAGACGGGTGTGAAGGCGCGCGGCCTAAAGCCGCTCGCGAAGCTGACTCACTGGGCGACAGTCGGTGTCGATCCGACACTGATGGGCATGGGTCCCGCTCCAGCGACCCGTCGCGTGCTGGAACGCGCCGGCCTGAGCCTCGCGGATATCGATCTGATAGAGGTGAACGAGGCCTTCGCTGCCCAGTACCTGTCGGTGGAGAAGGAACTGGGACTCGACCGCGATCGCGTCAACGTGAACGGCGGCGCCATTGCGTTGGGTCACCCGCTCGGGATGACGGGGACGCGACTGCTGCTGACGTTGACGCTCGAACTGCGGCGGCGCGGATTGAAACGCGGGCTCGCAACCGCCTGCATCGGCGGCGGGCAGGGGATTGCGGCGATCGTGGAAAGCATCTAAGGGACAAGGAAAGCGCCTGCGGCCCGAGCGAGGCGCCGGAGGGAAGCGCGCGAAGCGCGCCGCCGAGCGAGAGCGAGCGGGGGTGCCCGCCTTCGCCGAAGGCTACGGCGTGGTCTCGCCATAGCGCGTACTGTGATGGGGCGCGCGGAGGCGGAGGGCCCCGCGAGCACTGAGTAAAGCAGACGGAACCTACACGATGGCAATTAAGACAGTTGGCGTTTTGGGTTGCGGCCTCATGGGCGCGGGAATCGCGCAGGTCTCCGCCGCGGCGGGTTACAAAACCATCGTCCGCGAGGTCGAGGACGGGCTCCTCAAAAAGGGGCTGGCAAGAATCGACAAATTCCTGCAAGGCGGCGTCGAGAAGGGCAAGGTCGCGCCGCAGGACAAGGAGCGAACGCTCGGCAACCTCACCGGCACGACGAAGCTCGACGATCTTGCCGCCTGCGACATCGTCGTCGAAGCCATCATCGAGAACATCGAGGAGAAGTCCAAGACCTACTCGACGCTGGAATCGATCGTCGGGCCTGGCACGATCTTCTGTTCGAACACATCGTCGCTCTGCATTACCGAGCTGGCGTCGAAAACGAAGCGTCCCGATCGATTTGCCGGCCTGCATTTCTTCAATCCGGTTCCAATCATGAAACTCGTCGAGGTGATCCGCGGGTTGACGACGAGCGAGGAGACGTATCAGACGGTATTTGCGTTCGCTGGATCGCTCGGGAAGGAACCGATTACCGCGCCCGACAAACCCGGATTCATCGTCAATCGATTGCTGGTCCCGTATCTGCTCGACGCCATCCGTTCGTACGAGCATGGTCTCGGCACGCTCGAGGATATCGACAAAGGGATGCAGCTCGGATGCGGATATCCGATGGGGCCATTCACGCTGCTCGATTACGTCGGTCTCGACACGACTTACTACATCGCCAACATCATGTTCGACGAATACCGTGAGCCCGCCTATGCGCCACCGCCGCTTTTGAAGCGGATGGTGCTGGCGGGACGCTACGGTCGCAAATCCGGGCACGGCTTCTACAAATATTCATGACCGGGAACACGCGCCAGCGCCTGCTCGTCTTCATCGTCGCCTACAACGCCGAGAAGACGATTCAGCAGACGCTGCGCCGCATCCCCGCGCGCTTACTGAATGACTACGACGTCGAGGTGCTCGTCATCGACGACAGCTCGACGGATCGGACGTTCGATCGCGGGGAAGGGATCCGCCGCGACGACACGCTGCCGTTTCAGCTGACCGTTCTCGTCAATCCTGAAAACCAGGGGTACGGAGGGAATCAGAAGATTGGTTTCCACTACGCGATCGAGCGCGGGTTCGATTTCGTCGCGCTGGTTCACGGCGATGGCCAGTACGCCCCGGAGTGTCTCCCCGAACTCGTCGAGCCGCTCGCCAGCGGCCACGCCGATGCGGTGTTCGGATCGCGAATGATCGCCAAGGGCGCGGCGCGCCGTGGCGGAATGCCGCTCTACAAATTTGTCGGCAATCGGATTCTCACGACGCTGCAGAACCGCCTCCTGCGAGCGCACCTGAGCGAGTGGCATTCTGGTTACCGGCTGTATGCCACTGCTGCGCTCCGCCGAATTCCGTTTCAACTGAACAGTAACGTCTTTCACTTCGACACCGAAATCATCATCCAGCTGCTGATCTCGGGGCAGCGCATCCGCGAGATGCCGATCCCGACCTATTACGGCGACGAGATTTCCCATGTCAACGGCATCATCTACGCCAAGGACGCGCTGCTCGCATGCCTGAGGGCGCGGGCGCAGGAATGGTCGGTGTTTTACGATCGAAAGTTTGACTGTTTGCCGGACGGGCAACGGGAAAGTCCGTACACGGCGAAGTTCGATTTCGAGAGCACGCACACGCTGGCGCGAGATCGAATCGCGCCCAACGCACGCGTCCTCGACATCGGCTGCGCCGGTGGGTACCTCAGCGAAGCCTTGCGCACGCGAGGCTGCCATACGACCGGGATCGACGCCATTCCGCTCGATCGAGGTCGAGTGGTTGATGCCTTCTATCTGCACGATCTCAACCGGCGCCCTTTTCCAATCGATCTGGAGCATTTCGACTACGCGGTCATGCTCGACGTGATCGAACATCTCGCGTCGCCCGAGAACTTCGTCGACGACTTCCTTGCCGCCGCGGCACGCAACCGTGAGCTGCAACTGGTCGTCAGCACCGGGAACGTCGCCTTCATCGTCGTCCGGCTGATGCTGCTGTTCGGGCAATTCAATTACGGTAAGCGCGGCATTCTCGACCTGACCCATACCCGCCTGTTTACGTTTGGCACATTTCGCCGGCTATTCGAGCAGTCTGGATTTGAAATCCTCGAAATGCGCGGCGTGCCGGCGCCCTTTCCACTGGCCGTGGGCGGCGGCGTGCTCGGCAAGCTGCTGATTGCCATGAACAAGCTAATGATCGCTGTCAGTCGATCGCTTTTTGCCTATCAGATCTTCGCGGTCGTTCGGCCGAAGCCGACGCTCTCGTCGCTGCTCGATCGGGCCGAGCGAGAGTCGGGCGTCCGCGCAGCGGGTCTCGCGACTGCTACTGACGCGCCGAACCGATCGAGCAAGTCGGTGATTTCGATACACTGATCGGGAACCGAACCACACGTTGAGATTGAATACTTGTCACCGAAGAAGTCCAGGTCTCGATCTGCTAAAGCGCCCCGCTCACATCGCGAGCAGCAGCCAACTCCAGCTCTCCAAACCCTGACGCCACGACTGGCGGCTGCACTGGTGCTGATCGCGGCTGCAGCTTTGGCGTATTCGAGCAGTTTCGCCGGCGTGTTCGTGATGGACGACAAGTTTGCGATCGCCGACAACCCGAATATCAAGACGCTGTGGCCACTGACCACGGCGATGTCGGCGCCGCCGGAAATGCCGGTCTCCGGACGGCCGGTGGCGAGTCTCACGCTCGCGATCAATTACGCGCTGGCGCCAGACGATGTGCGTGACGTGTTGTCGCCAGGCGGACCATCGGCTCCTGCGGACGTTCGCGAGCGCTTCCTCCGCAACGTGTGGGGCTACCACTTTTTCAATCTCGTGCTCCATGTGCTCGCCGCGCTCGCGCTTGCTGGCGTGGTGAGGCGAACACTTCTGACCAACCGCCTGCGCTCGCAATTCGGTGACACGGCGGCCTGGATCGCCTGCATTGCATCGCTCGTCTGGGTCGTCCATCCACTCACGACAGACGCCGTCACGTATGTCGTCCAGCGCACCGAAGTGTTGATGGGGCTGTTTCTGTTCCTGACGCTCTATTGTTCGATCAGGGGCGCGGAGAAGAGCGGTCCGAGCCGCCGGTGGTGGATTGCGGGTGCGATTGTGGCCTGCGCGCTCGGCATGGGTAGCAAGCAGACGATGGTGGTAGCGCCGGTGATCGTCGTGCTGTGGGACTGGATGTTCGGTGACGACGCGGACGCCGACTTTCTATCGCGCGTACGGATGCGCTGGCCGCTCTATGCGGGTCTTGCTGCGACGTGGATCATTCTGGGCGCGCTCGTCGCGATGGAGCGATGGCCGCATTCAATCGGCTTTGCACGCGAAGGATGGACACCCTGGACGTATCTGCTGACGCAGGCCGGTGTGATTGTCCACTACGTGCGCCTGTCGTTTGCACTCTCGCCGCTTGCCCTAGACTACGACGGCTGGCCGATGTCGGGGTCGGTTCTCGAGGTCGTGCCGTACGCGGTTCCGATTGTGATCGCCCTCGCGGCGACGATCTACGCCATCGCCGTTCGGCAACCGTTCGGATTTCTCGGCGGCTGGTTTTTTGCCATGCTGGCGCCGTCGTCGAGCGTGCTGCCGCTGGCGACGGAGATCGCGGCCGAACGACGCATGTACTTGCCGCTTGCGGCGCTCGTCGTTGGAGCGGTACTGGTTGTTTATCTGTGCGGCGCAAAGCTACTCGACATCACCATCGTTGACGTTCGGCGTCGACGTGCGGTGGGTGTGGTGGCGAGTGTCGTTGTCGCGGCGATCGTGGCAGGGATTCTGGGATCCGTCACCCACGCGCGCAATCGTGACTTCTGGAGCGACGAGGGCATCTGGCGCGACACGGTCGAAAAGCGGCCGACCAATCCGCGCGCTCGCGTGAGTTACGGTGTCGATCTCTATGCCGCGGGCAAGCTGGAGGATGCGGAGCGCGAGCTGCGTGAAGCGGTGCGGCTCAAGGAGACGAGCGCGCCTGCGCACGCGAACCTCGGCGCTGTCCTGTGTGCGCAGGGGCATCTCGACGACGGCACGCGTCACCTGGAGCGCGCGCTGGCGCTGGATCCTGAATATCATTCGGCGCACGCCAATCTCGCGGAGGCATATGCCGCGCTCGGGCGACGCGCGGACGCGGCGCGGGAGTTTTCACGCGCGGTCGACGTCGCTCCCGATAATCCATTCTTGTTGAATCGCCTCGCCTGGCTGCTCGCGACATCGCCCGAGGACACTGTCCGCAACGGTCCGCGTGCCGTCGAACTGGCCGAGCGGGCGGCGTCGATCACCAATCGCCAGGACGTGATGTCGCTCGAAACGCTGTCAGCCGCGTATGCAGAGGTCGGCCGGTTCGAGGATGCGCTGGCGACCGGACGCGAGGCGCTCGCGCTCGCGGAGCGCCAGGGGAACGAGGCGATTGCCACCGACCTCGCGCGCCGCCTGCCGCTGTTCGAACAGCATCAAAAGTATCGGGAACGAGAATAGGCCGGCGGGGACAGCCACCGGTACGTCCCGGGGACAGCCCCGGGTCCGTCCCGGGACAGCCGCGGGTCAGTCCCGGGACGGTCGTCGGTACGTCCCGGGGACAGTCACGGGTACGTCCCGGGGACGCCCTCACTGCAGCATCGGCATTAGCTTCTGCGCTCGCGCCTTGAAGTCTCGGTCCTCCGCTTCCCAACCTGGCGAACTGGGCGCGGCGAGCGCCCGCTGGAGCACCTCTTTTGCCTCGGCCTTCTGCTTCAGTGCGATCAGCGTTTCGGCGAGAAAGTACAGCGACGCGGTGCTGTTCGGGTTATAGGTCAGCGACTTGCGCAAGTACTCTTCTGACTTCTTGTTGCTGCCGCCAAAGAGACCGGGCACCTTGTAGTACCACCGCCCGAGCGCTCGATCGGCCGAACCCTGCTCGTACCCGGGATCGAGTCGCAGCACGGTCAGCAGTTCATCTTTGATCTCGCCGCGGTACTTCAGCCCCTGTCGGAGTCCGAACGACTCGGCGAGCGCTCCCATGTTGGCCGCCAGCCACATATGGCCTTCGGGGCGATTGGGTTCGAGTCGCGTCGCGGCACGGCCGGCGCTGATGCCCTGCTCGAGCGATGCGCGGCGAGCGGACTCGGCTGCTTGCGTGCCGATCCAGTAGCTTGCGCGCGACAGTTTCCACGCCGATTCGAAATCATTGGGGTTCTTCCGCAGCCGCGACTGCCAAATCGCCGCCGCCTGTTCCGCAAGCGCAACGTTTTCGCGCTTCGCATACAGGACATCGGGGTTCGCGGATTCGTTCTGTGACGGCGTACCGGTTGAAGTCGCCTGACGGCCGGCCGCGGTGAGCGGAGCGGAAAAAACCAAGAGGTACAATACGACGATGCAGGACATCATCCGGCAGCTCCTGGCGGGGCTTGGAGAAGATCCGTCGCGCGAAGGGCTGCTCGACACACCGAAGCGGGTCGAGAAATCGCTGCGCTTTCTGATGAGCGGCTACGCGACCGACGTGGACGCGATGCTCAACAACGCGCTGTTCACCGTCGATTATAACGAGATGGTCATCGTCAAGGACATCGACTTCTACAGCCTCTGCGAGCATCACATGTTGCCGTTTTTCGGCAAGTGCCACGTCGCCTACATTCCCAACGGCAAGGTCGTCGGCCTCAGCAAGATTCCCCGGCTCGTCGATATCTACGCACGGCGGCTGCAGGTGCAGGAACGGCTCACCAACCAGATTGCGAACACGCTGCGCGACAAGATCAAGCCGCTGGGCGTCGCCGTCGTCACCGAGGCGACGCACTTGTGCATGGCGATGCGCGGGGTCGAGAAGCAGAACTCGCTCGCCGTCACCAGTGCCATGCTCGGCGCATTCCGCGAGGACGCCCGGACACGGTCGGAGTTCCTGAATCTCATCAAACGATAGGCTCCTCGCTTCTTGCCGCCGGCTCCGGGCTGCTGGAACGGAAGTCCGTGGTGCGGGATCCCGGATCCGATCGACGCGCGCGGACGTGGCTATTGGCTTCAGACCTCTTGCAGGCTCGGTTGCACAAACACGGCTCGCCTTCCGAACCGAGGATTCGAGGAGTCGACGATTCGAGGAAACGAGGATTCGAGGATTCGGCGATTCGAGGATTCCACGATTCGGGGATTTGAGGATTCGAGGATTAGCGATTCACGATTAGCGATTCACGATTAGCGATTAGTGATGAGTGATTCCCCCTGGCCTGAACGCATCGTCTGCCTGACCGAAGAAACGACCGAGACGTTGTACCTTCTCGGCGAGGGCGATCGGGTCGTCGGGATTTCGGGTTATACGGTGCGGCCGCCGGACGCGCGAAGCAAACCGAAAGTGTCTGCGTTCATCAATGCGCGGTTCGACAAGATCGAAGCTTTGAAGCCGGATCTGATCCTCGGCTTTTCCGATCTTCAGGCCGACATAGCCGCCGAGCTCATCCGGCGCGGTTACAACGTCGTCGTGTTCAATCAGCGATCGATTGCCGAAATCCTCCGGATGATCAGGACCGTCGGAGCGCTCGTCGGTCGTCAAACGGCGGGCGAAGCGCTTGCCGTCGATCTGGAGCGCGGCCTTCAAACCATCCGTGCCCAAGCGGCACGACTCGCTCGGCGGCCGCGCGTGTTCTTCGAGGAATGGGATGATCCATTGATCTCAGGCATCTGCTGGGTCGACGAGCTGATCGAAATTGCTGGTGGCGACTCTATCTTCCCGCAGCTTCGGAACGCCGCGCTTGCAAAGGATCGCATCGTGATGCCCGACACCGTGCGTGCCGCCGATCCAGAAGTGATCATCGCGTCGTGGTGCGGGAAGGCGATGAAGAAGCGCACGATCGTGGAGCGTCCCGGCTGGTCCGACATCACCGCGGTACTAAACGATCACATCTACGAAATCAAATCCACCTACATTCTCCAGCCCGGACCGGCGTCGCTCACCGAGGGCGTTACCCGATTGCACGACTGCATCACGCGCTCCATCGAACCAACGAACTAACAAACCAACGAACTAACGAACCAACGAACCAACGAACTAACGAACCGCGAATGGCGAACTGCGAACCGCGATCGTCACAGGTATACTTCAATCATGCGGTATGTGAGTGTGATTGCGGCGTTGGCACTGCTCATCGGAGTATCCGACACAGATGCGCAGCAGAAGCGGACGCCGGCGCGGAAGCCGGCGCCGCTGCCGCCGCCGAAGGTCGAACCGGCGCCGATCAAGTGTCCCGAGCCGCTCGGTGTCGGCGTGAGGACGGGCGCAGGCTACTGCTTCGTGCTCGCCGGAAGCGATCCCGCGGCCGGCGTGCGGGTCACGATCCCTCCGCATGTGCAGGAGGCGTCGCTGATGTTCGATCTGCACAATCGGCATACCTATTCGGACGAGGACATCCGGGCCGGAAGGGGCTTCGCCAAGTACACGGCCGTCGTCGCTGTGTTGACGATGACCGGGGAGCTGCTCGGTCGCGGGGCGGTGCAGAGCGAGTTTCGCGGCGCGCGCGATCTCTACGAACGGATCTCCGGCGGCGCCGGGCCCGGTGGCGTCAAAGCGGTCGCCCCGCTCGGCAAAGAAGCGATCACCATCCCGATTCCCGCCAACGTCAACGAGGTCAGCATCCTCGGTGAAGTGCTGGATGCCACGACGGCCGCCGGGCACGAGACGGCCACTCAGGGGCGCACCGTCGCCGTGATCAGCAACGTGCGGGTCGAGTATCGACCGGCGCCGACGAAAGCACCGCCGAAGAAATAGCGAGTTTCCCCATCGGCTTTCTACACGGACACGCTGACGCGTACGCACGGTTAGCGTCGAAGGTTCGAAGATCTTCGACGTAAGCCGTGAGCCGAGTTAGTGTCTGCCCCCCGTCCAGGAGTGCCGCGCGGTCAAGAGCTTCATCTCGAGCAGTTCGATCAGCGAACGGCAGCGCTCGACCAGGCCGTCGCGTTCGAGCAGCGCCTGCTTCTCGACCACCTCGAGGTCGAGATATTGCGCGAGCGCGTTGACGAGCTCCTCGTCGGGCATCGAGGCGGGAACCTTCGGGTCGACGCCGCGGCCGACCGGCTGCGGCACGAGCATCGATTCCAGCCGCCGGCGTTCGGCGATGATCGCGGGCCGATCGTGTTCGCCGAGCGGCTCGGGGATCGGCTCGATCGCCCCTACTCGATAGCGGCGCGAGTGATCCTCCTCGAGCACGCGAAACTTGTGCAAACCGCGAAGGACCAGATTGTAGCGGCCGTCGTCGGTGCGTTCGGCATGGGTAATGAGGCCGGCACAGCCGATGTTGTAGATCGCCGGTCGCCCCTCGTATTCCCCTTCCCAGCCGGGGCGGAGCAACACCATGCCGATAATGCGATCGCCATCGAGGGCGTTGGCCACCATCTCGCGGTAGCGGGGCTCGAAGATGTGCAGCGGCAGGCACACGTTCGGGAAGAGCACGACGTTGGGAACGGGGAAAAGCGGGATGGTGGAAGGCAACATGTA
>JBPYFA010000275.1:0-40621 GCA_051986585.1 Vicinamibacterales bacterium
AGGAGAGAGATGCGCGCGCTGATCGTCGGTTACGGACGGATGGGAAAGCTCGTGGCATCGCTGTGTCCTGAGTACGGGTTCGAGGTGGCGGGCACTGTCGACATTGCGGAATCGGGCGCTCCGGATGCCTGGCCCGCGGCGGACGTGGCGATCGATTTTTCGGTGGCCGATGCGGTGCCCGGAAACGTTCGTCGGCTCGGCGAGCGCGGTGTGAACGTCGTGATTGGAACGACGGGGTGGGCGGCGCATGAAGCGGACGTGCGGCGCACGGTGCAGAGCACGGGAATCGGTGTCGTGGCGGCGCCGAATTTCGCGCTCGGGGTCAATCTGTTCGTCGCACTCACGGAGCGCGCCGCCGAGCTGTTCGGCCCGCAGGCGAGCTTTGGCGCATGGATTCACGAAGCCCATCATGCCGCGAAGCGTGATGCGCCCTCGGGGACGGCTCTGCTGCTGGACGCCGCGATGAAAGGGCACGCCTTCAATCGCCCAATCGACGTATCATCCACACGCGCGGGTTCGATCCCGGGAACCCACACGGTCGGGTTCGACGCGCCAGGCGAGACGATCACGTTGACGCACACCGCCCGCGATCGATCCGGTTTTGCGCGTGGAGCGCTCGAGGCAGCGCGATGGCTCCATCAGCGCAAAGGCTGGTTCACGATGAGGGATGTGCTGGGAATCTAGACAGGCGGATGGTGACAAGATTGCACGTCGCTGGCTGCTGGCTTCCGGCTGAACGACGCGACAACTACCGCTCGACACCAAGGAGAAAGTCATGCGTCAGGCATTCACGGGTTGCGGCACGGCGCTCATTACGCCGTTCATGCGCGGGGGAGCGGTTGATGAAACAGCAGTCCGCCGGCTGGCGCGGCGCCAGATCGATGCGGGCATTCACTTTCTCGTGCCGTGCGGAACGACGGGCGAAACGCCGACGCTGACGGAAGCCGAACGCCTTCGCGTCGTCGAGCTGGTGGTGGCCGAGGCGAAAGGACGAGTGCCGGTGCTCGCCGGTGCCGGCGGCTACAACACTCATGAGGTGATCGAATCGGCGCAGCAGATGGCGCGTGCCGGCGCCGATGGCATCCTGTCGGTCACTCCTTACTACAACAAGCCCACCCCAGAAGGTCTCTACCAGCACTACAAGGCAATTGCGGAGGCGGTCCCGCTTCCGATCATTGTTTATAACGTCCCAGGTCGGACCGGGGTGAACGTCGACGTTGCCACGATCGTACGGTTGAGCGCCGTGCCCAACATCGCAGGTGTGAAAGAGGCCTCCGGCAACGTGACCCAGATGTGTGAAATCTGCGCCGCAGTTCCCTCCGAATTTCTGGTGCTGTCTGGCGACGATGCCCTGACGCTGCCAGTGATGTCGGTCGGCGGCCGCGGCATCGTATCGGTTGCCTCGAACGAAGTGCCGTCTGAAATGGCGAAAATGGTGGAACTCGCCGAGGCCGGCGATTTCGCCGGCGCCCGCCGGATTCACCAGGAACTCCTGCCGCTGATGCAAATCAACTTCGTCGAATCGAGTCCGATCCCGGTGAAAGCCGCCATGGCGATGATGGGACTCACCGAAGAGGTCTACCGCCTGCCGCTCGTTCCTCCCCGACCTGCCTCGCGAGAGCGCATCGCGAACGTGCTTCGCGATCTCGGTCTGCCGACCGGTCCTGCGACGGTCCGGGCATAAGGCTCGGCCGCGCAAGCATCGGTTGCGCCGCGGCGGAGGTGCTGCTTCCGAGCGGGGCTTCGCACCCATGCGACGCACCATCATTCGCCGCAGCTTCTGCCACAGAGAAAGAGAGAGTTCGAGTGAGCGATCTCGCGTCGGAAATTTCTGCGCTGTTTCAAGCCGGGGCATCGGCTGATCGGGAACATGCTCGCGATGCGTTTGTTCGCCTGCGAGCGGCGCTGTCGTCAGGTAGCGTGCGGGCTGCGGAACCGGATCGCTCCGCGGCAACGGGATGGCGAGTGAACGCCTGGGTGAAGCAGGGCATTCTCCTCGGGTTTCGCGTCGGCAGCATCGTCGACATGTCGGCTGACCACGGGCGCTGGCCATTCCTGGACAAGGACACGATGCCGCTGAAGCGATTCGATCCGGCCTCAGGTGTGCGGATTGTGCCGGGCGGTTCCACGGTTCGGGACGGTGCGTTTCTGGCCCCCGGCGTCGTCTGCATGCCGCCGATGTATGTGAACGTTGGCGCGTACGTCGGTAGTGGAACGATGATCGATTCACATGCGCTCGTCGGATCCTGCGCCCAGATTGGCGAACGCGTCCATGTCAGCGCGGCGGCCCAGATCGGCGGCGTGCTCGAGCCGGTGGGGGCGCTCCCCGTCATCATCGAAGATGATGTGCTGGTGGGCGGCAATTGCGGTGTCTATGAAGGCGCGGTGATCAAGCGGCGTGCGGTGCTGGCATCGGGGACGGTTCTGACCGCATCGACACCGCTTTACGACGTGCCCAACGGACGGATCATCGAGAACACGGGCGGGCCCTTGATTGTGCCCGAAGGGGCCGTGGTCGTGCCGGGCACCCGGCCGCTGACGAGTGGCAAGGGAAAAGAATGGGGGCTCGGGATTGCGACGCCGATCATCGTGAAGTATCGCGATGAACGAACCGATGCGCGAACGGCGCTGGAGGAGATGATCCGGTAGGCGCAAGGGTGCCAGGAGTGCGGGAGATGACAAAAGCATGAAATCCAGCTTCGATGCGCTCGGCTTTGCACGGGCGCTCATTAATATTGATTCCACGACCGGCCGCGAAGCTGAGGCGGGGCGGTGGCTGAGCCGACAGCTGCGCGAGCTCGGCTACTCAGTGCACGAGCAGCCGGTCGGCGACGGCCGGTTCAACGTGCTGGCGCTCCTCGAATCGCCGGTGGTCGTGTTCTCGACGCACTACGACTGCGTGCCGCCCTTCTTCGAGAGCCGGGTTGAGAGCGGCCGGCTCTACGGTCGCGGCGCGTGCGATGCGAAAGGAATTCTCGCCGCACAGGTGGCTGCGGCTGAGCGGTTGCGCGCACGGGGCGAGCGGCACGTTGGCCTGCTGTTCGTCGTCGGCGAGGAACGCGGAAGTGACGGCGCGGCGATCGCCAACGCATCGCCAGGCGGTTCGCGGTTCTTGATTGATGGCGAGCCGACGGACAATCGGCTGGGCACAGGAACGCGCGGCGTGCTCCGGCTCCGGCTGCGCGCGTCGGGGCGAGCCGCGCATTCTGCGGCACCCGAGCACGGGATTTCGGCCATTGATAAGCTGATCGACGCCCTGATGCTGCTGCGATCGATTCCGCTGCCATCAGATCCCGACCTCGGGTCGACGCACTACAGCATCGGCTTGATTGAAGGGGGCGTCGCGCCAAACGTGATTTCGCCCTCGGCCTCTGCTGAGGTGCTGTTTCGAACGGTGGGGCCGCCGGAGGACATTCTTCACGCGGTCCAACCGCTGAACCGGTTGGTGACGTCTGAAGAAATACTGCGTGTGCCGGTCGTGAAACTGCATACCGTTCCGGGTTTTCCTACGGCGGCGTTTCCGTTCACGACCGACGTTCCCTTTCTCGATCGCTGGGGAATGCCGCTGCTGTTTGGTCCGGGGTCGTTTCTCGTCGCGCACACCAGCGAGGAACACCTCGACCTCGGAGAACTCGATCGTGCGGTCGAGGCCTACGAAGAGCTGGCCGCCGCCTGCCTTCAGGGCGCACACCCGCCCGAAGCGGCTTCCGCCTGACGGCGGACGCGACGGGAGGAAGTCAGAAGTAGAATCAATTCGGAGGCCGCTCGCGCCCAGGGCGGGCTGATACGAACGTGGACGCTCTGTTTCGGTTCCTCTTTGAATACCGGCCGGTCATCTTCCAGCAGGGGGAGTTCCGCCTGTCGCCGTCGACCGGCTCGTACGTGGCAGCGGTCCTCGCCGGCGCCGCCATCCTCCTCACGGTTGTGACCTATCGCGGATTGGCCGGCCGCGGCCGGGTTCGCGATCGCATCGTCCTGACGATCCTGCGCATCGCCACGCTCCTGGTGATGCTGTTCTGCCTGTTTCGGCCGATTCTCGTCGTCAAGGCGGCAGTGCCGCAGCAGAACTTTCTCGCGGTCCTGATTGACGACTCGCGCAGCATGCAGATCACGGACTGGGGCACGCAGGCGCGCGGGGCTTTCGTGAAGCAGACCTTCGCCAAGGACTCACCGTTGGTGAAGGCGCTCTCCGAGCGCTTCGTGCTCAGGCCATTCCACTTCTCCTCGTCGGCGACACGTCTCGGTTCGACCGACGACCTGAGCTTCACCGGCGCACAAACGCGAATCGGGGCCGCGCTCAACGGCGCGCGTCAGGAGCTGGCAGGGTTGCCGCTCGCCGGAATGGTGCTGGTCAGCGATGGCGCGGATACCACCGACGCGTCGTTGAGTGAAGCGCTTCTCGGGTTGAAGGCCGCAGCCGTTCCGGTGTTCACCGTCGGTGTCGGACGCGATCGCCTGGCGCGCGATGTCCAGATCGATCGCGTCTCCACCCCACGGACGGCGCTGCAGGGAACATCGCTCGTCATCGATGCCGTCGTCACGCAGACCGGGTATGCCGGTGAAACGGTATCGCTCGATGTCGAGAACGAAGGACGCATTGTTGGATCCCAGGAGGTCAAGCTGCCGATGGATGGCGAACCGGCCGCGGTGCGCGTCCGATTCACGGCGGCCGATGCCGGCGCTCGCGTGTTCACATTCCGAATCGCGCCGCGGCCCGGAGAGCTGGTCACGCAGAACAATCAGCGCGAGGCGCTGATCGACGTGTCGGATCGCCGGGAAAAGATCCTGTACTACGAAGGTGAGCCGCGCCCGGAGATGAAGTTCATCAACCGTGCGGTGGCCGACGACAAGAACCTCGAGGTCGCGACCCTTCAGCGCACTGCCGACAACAAATACATGCGGGTCGGAGTTGAAAACTCGGAACAGCTCGCGGGTGGATTTCCGAAAACCCGTGAGGAACTGTTCGGATATCGCGGGCTGATTCTCGGCAGCATCGAGGCGGGCGCTTTCTCCGGCGATCAACTGCGGATGATTAGCGACTTCGTCGAACGCCGCGGCGGCGGTCTCCTGATGCTCGGCGGGTCGCGCTCGTTTGCCGAGGGGGGCTACGCCGGCACTCCGGTGGCCGATGCGCTGCCGGTCACCCTCGAGCGGCCGGCGCGAACGCTCGACGTATTGCCGGTCGCGCGGCTGCACGTCAAACCAACCAAGGCAGGGGAGGCCCACGGCGTCACGCAAATCGCTGCAAACGAGGCCGCGTCGACGGCACGCTGGAGCGACATGCCGATCTTGACCAGCGTGAACACGATCCGCGAGGTGAAGCCCGGCGCGACGGTGCTGCTCACCGGCACCGACGAGCGCCGACGCGAACAGGTCGTGCTGGCGTCGCAGCGCTACGGCCGCGGCAAAACGCTCGCGTTCCCGGTGCAGGACTCATGGCACTGGCAGATGGACGTCAAGATGTCGGTCGAGGACCAGACGCACGAGAACTACTGGCGTCAGCTGCTGCGCTGGCTCGTCGACGGCGTCCCGAACACGGTTGACGTGCACACGACGACCGAACGGGTCGAGCCCGGCGAGCAGGTCACGCTCGTCGCCGACGTCCTGGATCCCGCATACGTCGAGGTCAACGACGCGCGAGTGGTGGCGAAGGTGACCGGTCCCAAGGGCGTCGCGGTCGACGTGCCGATGCAGTGGACCGGGGAACGAAACGGCGAGTACCGGGCGACCTTTCCCGCTCCGGATCAAGGCATGTATGTCGCTCAGGTCGAGGCGACGCGTGCCGGGAAATCGCTCGGCACCGGCACGACCGAAGTGCGCGCCAACCCGAGCGACGCCGAGTATTTCGACGCGACGATGCACGCGCCGCGGTTGAAGCGGATTGCGGAAGAAACGGGCGGCCGGTTCTATACGCCGGAAACGATCGCCGGCATGCCGGAAGATCTCCGCTACACCGGACGCGGCGTGACCACGGTGGAAGAACGCGAGCTGTGGCACATGCCGGTCGTGCTGTTCGTGTTGCTGGGACTCATCTCGGCCGAATGGGCATATCGCAGAGCGGTGGGGATGGCGTAAATGCCGCGAAGCCTTCTGCGCCTCGTGATGCTGTCCGCGGCGTTGGCGCTGGCCGCGCCCGCGGCGGCGCAGACGGTCCACCTCGCGGTGATTGTCGGCCTCGCCGGCGATCCGGAGCACGCGGAGCTGTTTCAGCGATGGGCGTCGACGCTGGTCGACGGCGCGACGACTCGCCTCGGCGTGCCGAAAGACCACATCATCTATCTCTCGGATCAACCCGAGAAGGATCCGAAGCGCACCACCGGCAAATCGACGCAGCAGGAAATTGAAAAAGCATTCGCCGCCATGGCGAAGGGGTCCAAGGAAGACGATGTGGTCTTCATCGTGCTGATCGGGCATGGCACGTTCGACGGCAAGGTGGCGAAGTTCAATCTGCCTGGGCCGGACATGACCCCGGCGAACTTCGAACCATTGCTGAGGGCGATCCCGTCGAAACACATCGTGTTCGTGGACACCGCCAGTTCGAGCGCCCCCTTTCTCGAAGAGCTGTCGGGGCCGGGGCGCACGATCGTGACCGCAACCCGTACGGGCGCCGAACGATTCGCGACGCTGTTCGGCGGCTACTTCGTCGACGCGCTGATGAGCGATGCCGCTGACGCTGACAAGAACAAGCGGGTCAGCGTGCTCGAAGCGTTCGACGCGGCGAAACTTGGCGTGGCGCGTGCCTACGAGCAGGAAGGGATCATGCTCACCGAGCATCCTCTGCTCGACGACAGCGGCGACAAAAAGGGAACGACCGATCCAAAAGCCGACGGCAAGAACGGCCGCATCGCGTCGATCCTCTCGCTGGGGACCGTGCAGGGGGCGGAAACACTCCCAGCGGATCCGCAGCTCCGTGCACTCTATGAAGAGCGCAAAGATCTCGAACGTCGCGTCGAAGGCCTCAAGCTGATGAAGGGCGGCATGGAGCCGGCGAAGTACGCGTCCGAGCTCGAGAAGCTGCTCACCGACCTGGCGCTGAAGAGCCAGCAGATTAAGGATCTCGAGGGCAAGAAGTGAATGGCGTCTTCGTCCGTCGCCTCCTGGTCGCTGCTCTCCTCGTTTGTCTGGCTGCGGGTGTTGCACTGGCACAGCGGGGTGGACGCAGCCGGCGTCCGCAGCTGGACGCCGAGGTGCAGGGCAACACGCCGTACGACGGGCGGTTCGTCTTCATCCGGCTCAAGTACATTACCGGGTTCGGGAGATGGGGGAACTGGATTGGCGACGGCGGACTTCCGTGGTCGCACGACTATCCTGAAGGCGAGGTTCATTTTTCGAAGATCCTGCACGAGTTGACAAATCTGAACGTCCGAACGGATGGCTCGAACATTCTGGCGCTTGACGACCCTGAACTCTTCAACTATCCGGTCGCGTACATGGCGGAACCGGGTTTCTGGGGTGTCACAGAGAAGGAATCGAAGGCGCTCCGCGCCTATCTGCTCAAAGGAGGATTCCTGATCTTTGACGACTTCCGAGGCCCGCACTGGGACAACTTGCAGGCGCAGATGAAAGTCGTCCTGCCGGAGGCGAACTGGATTCAGCTGGATGGGACGGCAAAGATCTTTCATTCGTTTTTCGAGATCGACCATCCGGAGAATCTGCCGGCTCCCTACGGCAACCTGACGCCGTCGTACTGGGGACTCTTCGAGAACAACGATCCCAGCAAGCGGCTCATGGTCATCGCCAACGTGAACAACGACATCAGCGAGTACTGGGAGTTTTCCGACACCGGCGTCACCATGGTCGACTTGACCAACGAGTCGTACAAGTTCGGTGTGAATTTCGTGATCTATGGCTTAACGCATTAGTGATTAGAACGTCTCAAGACTGGTAGGGGGTCCGCGGGGGCGAAGCCCCTTGGATCTGATGAAGGAGGCTCTCTTGAATCGCGCTGTGACCGACACCGTAGAAGAACTGCAGTCAGACGACGTCGCGCTGGCTGAGCGGATGAAAGAGGGCCGCGACCGCATTGTCTCTGAGCTTCGAAAACTAATCGTTGGACAGGACGACGTGGTGAACGAGGTGCTGCTGACGCTGTTCGTCGGCGGCAACAGCCTGATCGTGGGCGTTCCCGGTCTCGCCAAAACGCTCCTCATTCACACGCTCGCGCGAGTCCTGGATCTGAAGTTCAACCGCATCCAGTTCACGCCGGACCTGATGCCGTCCGACATCACCGGCACCGATATCATCCAGGAAGACACCACGACCGGACGACGGCAGATGGTGTTCGCGCCGGGGCCAATCTTCGCGAACATCGTCCTCGCCGACGAGATCAACCGCACGCCGCCGAAGACGCAGTCGGCTCTGCTGGAAGCGATGCAGGAGCACCGCGTCACGATTCAGGGGCGCACCTACAAGCTCGAGGAGCCCTTCTACGTGTTCGCCACGCAGAACCCGATCGAGCTCGAGGGCACTTACCCGTTGCCGGAAGCGCAGCTCGACCGCTTCATGTTTCACATCGTCATCGACCACCCGCCGGAGGATGAGGAGTTCGAAGTGGTGCGGTCGACCACCGCGATCATCGATCCGCACTTCGAGCGGACGGTGACCGGCGAGGATCTCATTGCCTTCCAGCGGCTGGTCCGGCGCGTCCCGGTGGCCGAGCCTGTGATGCGCTACGCGCTGAACCTGGTGCGCACCAGCCGGCCGAAGTCGCCGCAGTGCCCAGACAACGTCAAGAAATGGGTCGCCTTTGGCGGAAGCGTCCGTGCGGCGCAGTATCTCGTCCTCGGCGCCAAGGCGCGCGCGTTGACCAGCGGCCGCTACCACGTGAGTTTCGACGACATCAGAGCGATGGCGCATCCGGTGCTGCGTCACCGGGTGTTGACCAATTTCCACGCGCAGTCGGAAGGGATCACGACCGACACGCTGATCGATCGTTTGCTCGAAGCCACCGCGGTCCCGAAGTCAGGGATGTAAAAGGAAAAAGGGGAAAGGACAAGGGAAAGATCGGATCCCGGAATGAACAGGTAACCAATGCTCACGACCTCCTCCATCCCCGGCGCCCGGTTCGTCGATCCGGTCGTGTTGTCGCGGATCGGCAATCTCGAGCTGGTCGCGCGGCATGTCGTCGACGGCTTCATCAACGGCATGCATCGGTCGCCGTACTTTGGCGCCTCGGTCGATTTCGCCGAACACCGTGGCTACGTGGCGGGCGACGACATCCGCCGTGTCGACTGGCGACTGTACGCGCGCACCGATCGGTTCTATATCAAGGAGTACGAAGCGGATACGAACGCGAACTTTTCGGTGCTGCTCGACTCGTCCAAGTCGATGGGCTTCGGCAGCCGCGGCATCACGAAACTCGAGTACGCCAAGATGTTGTCGGGCTGCCTCACCTACCTTGTGCACAAGCAGCGCGACCGGGTTGGACTGATCGCCTTCGATTCCGACATCGTCGCGCACGTGCCGCCGTCGGCCAAACACATGGACGTCGTGCTGCACACGCTCGACCGGCTGTCGCCATCGGGCCCCGGCAGCCTGCGAGCGCCGCTGCACAAGATGGCAGAGCATTTCGGCCGTCGAGGCTTGCTGGTGCTGATTTCGGATCTGTACGAGGAGCGGGATGCCGTCCTCGAAGCCGTCGGGCCGCTTCGTTTCCGCGGCAACGACATCATCGTCTTTCATCTGCTGGACCCGGCGGAGCTCGATTTCACGTTCGACACGCCGTCAGCCTTCGAGGATCTCGAGACCGGCGTGCAGATTCCCGTGGTGCCGGACAAGCTCGCGGAACAGTATCGTTCGCTCGTTCGCGCACATGTCGACGGGTTGCAAGAGCGCTTTTCGGCCAATCGTATCGATTACACGTTGATCAATACGTCATCACCATTGGACCACGCGCTGTTCTCGTATCTGACCACGCGCGAGCGGTTGACGAGAGTGCGATGACATTGCGCTTCGCGATTCGCGGTTCGCGGTTCGCTCTGCTGGAAGCTGGAAGCTGGGAGCTGGAAGCTTAGTCACATGTCCTTCTTAACGCCTCTGTTCCTGCTTGGACTAGCCGGCCTTGCGGTGCCGGTGATCATTCATTTGATCCAGCGGGAACGGAAAAACGTCGTCCAGTTTCCGTCGCTGATGTTCCTGCAGCGGATTCCCTATCAGTCCGTGCAGCGCCGGCGTATTCGAAACTGGCCGCTGCTGCTGCTCCGCCTGGCTGCGCTAGCCCTGATCGTCGCGGCCTTTGCCCGTCCGTTCTTTCGTCGGACGCCACTTGCCGCTGCCGGCATCAATGGGGCGCGCGAAGTCGTCATCCTCATCGATAACTCGTACAGCATGGGATACGGCGATCGATGGAGCCGCGCGACCGCTGCCGCCCGCGACGCGATTGGGCAGGTTGGTCCGTCCGATCGGGCAACCATCGTGTTCTTCTCGAACGACGCGGAAGTGGCTCTGAAATCGACGCCCGATCGCAGCCGGCTGAATGCGGCAGTTGCCACCGGCAAGCCGGGGTCGGGTGCGACTCGGTACGGTCCTGCACTGAAGCTTGCTGGCAGCGTGATCAGCGAGTCCGCGCTGCCGCGCCGCGAAGTCATTTTGATCTCCGATTTTCAGCGCACCGGCTGGCAGGGAGCGGAAGGCGTCCGTCTTCCAGACAATGTCTCGCTGACGCCGAGGCCGATTACGGACGCCGCGACCTCCAACCTGAGCGTGACGCCGGTGTCGCTTCAGCGCGCGACCTTCTCCGAGCAGGATCGCGTCACCGTCACCGGCGGTGTCACCAATCACTCCGCCGCTCCGGCGCCAAACGTCGAGATGACGCTCGAGGTCGACGGGCGCGCGGTGCAGACCGAGCGCATCTCCGTCGAGCCAAACAGTTCGGGATCGGTCACCTTCGCGCCATTTACGCCTGCCGCGCGCAATACGCGTGGCACGGTTCGAATCGGCGCCGACAAGCTGCTGCTCGACAACGCCTTCAACTTCGTCGTTTCGCCGAAGGAAGCGATCCGCATCATCATCGCGGAGCGCCCCGGGGCGCCACGTGACGTCAGCCTGTACCTGGCGCGGGCGCTTGCGCTCGGTGAAACACCACCGTTCGACATCTCGACCCGATCGATCGATGCGATCTCGACTGACGAACTGCAGCGCGCGTCGGTGGTGATCCTGAACGATGCTCCGGTCGCGCAGCTGACGGCTGAGCGGTTGAGCGCGTTTGTCGCTCGCGGAGGCGGCCTGCTGGTTGCGCTCGGTACGCGGGCCGCGTGGCCGGCTCCCACCGGTACTGTCGACATTCTCGGCGGCGTGCCGGGCCCGCCCGTCGATCGCAGCGCCGGACAGGCGGCTCGCCTCGGCGCGCTAGAGTACGGCGATCCGATCTTCGAACCGTTCCGAGCGCCGCGCAGCGGCGATTTCTCGGGTGCCCGGTTCTATTCTTACCGCACGGTCACGCTCGCCAAAGACGCGCAGATACTCGCGCGCTTCGACGATGGCGCACCGGCCCTCGTCGGGCGTCGCGTCGGTAACGGACGCGTGCTGGTCTGGACATCGTCGCTTGATTTGGCGGGCAACGATCTCCCGCTGAAGTCCGTGTTCCTGCCGTTCGTGCATCGCATGGTCACGACGCTCGCGTCCTACACCGAGCGTCCATCGTGGATGACCGTGGGGGACGTGCTCGAGGCTGGGCGGACGGCGACGGTTCCCGGCGCCGCTCGCCAGATTCAGCCGCGCGTCGTGCTGACCCCCTCGGGTGAGCGGGTGACGCTCGACGGCGAAGGGCCCGACGTGCTCGAACTGGATCAGCAGGGGTTCTACGAAGTGCGGGGGCAGGGGCGCGACGCGCCACCGCCGATGACCGTTGCCAGCAACGTCGATCTGGCCGAGTCGGATCTCACTCCAATGGATCCGCAGGAGGTCGTTGCCGGCGCGCTGGGAAGAGCTGGCGGAGCCGCGCCCGCAGGGACCAATGTGGTGACGACCGATCTCGAGCAGGAACGCAATCAGCGAGTGTGGTGGTACCTGCTCTTCGCAGGCGTGGTGATTCTGGGTCTCGAGACGCTGATCGGGAACAGGATTTCTCGATCCGGACCAATACAAGTGTAAACACCTGCAGCGCGAGCGAGAGCTGAGTGGGGGGACGACCCCCGCAGTCGTGAAATGCTGACATTGTCCCTGACCAGCCACCGATTTGTCGTAATTGTCGAGCGGGCCGGTAAGGCGCACGGTGCTAAGCTGTTGCGAGGAGTACGGGGAGTATGACAGACGATTATCGGCGGACGGAGTCGGCGTCGGAGCTCGTCGAGATCATCCATCAGGTGCGCCGGCGCTGGCGGATGAAGCTTGCCCTCCGAGGCGCGCTCGGGGTGGTTGCACTCGGCGTGCTGGTGCTGCTCCTGTCGGCATACGGCCTCGAGTCCTGGCGCTTCACCGCCGGCGCGATCATCACGTTCCGAGTGGTCGTCGGGATCGCGATCGTCGGATTGATCGGATATCTGTTGGTCCGGCCGCTGATGCGGCAGGCGAGCGACGAGCAGGTCGCGCTGTATCTCGAAGAGCACGAACCATCGCTCCAGGCCGCGATCATCAGTGCGGTTGAAGCAGAGCACGGCGGAAGCGGCTCGCCTTTCTCGGCGACGCTGGTGCGCAAGCTGGTTGACTCCGCGATCGAGAAAGCGCGCGCGATTGACGGCGGCCGTCATGTGGAACTGGCGCCGATGCGCCGCTACGGGACGACGCTGGCAGCGATCAGTCTGGCGGCGATTGCGCTGTTCGTGCTTGGACCTGCGTACCTGCGGCACGCGCTCTCGGCATTGTTGATCGTGTCCCGCAGCGTCGAAGCCGCCGCGCCCTACAGCATCGAAGTGACGCCGGGCAACGCCACCGTCGCTCGGGGCGCGGATCAAGCGGTCACCGCGAAGCTTTCGGGCTTTGACTCCGAGCAGGCGTCGCTGATGATGCGCAAGTCTCCCGAAGCGGCGTACGAGCGGGTGCCGCTGTTGCGCAACGAGAAGGGCACCTACGAAGGGATGCTGTTCGACCTCGCCGCGCCGATCGAGTATTTCGTCGAGGCGAACGGCGTCAACTCGAAGCACTTCAACCTCAAGGTTGTCGATGTTCCCTACGTCCAGCGCCTCGAGCTCGAGTATCACTTCCCGGCCTACACCGGTCTGCCGCCGCAGAAGGTCGAAGACGGCGGCGACATCGCCGTCCTGAAGGGCACCGAAGTTCACGTCCGCGCGGTGCCGACGATGGCCGCACCGGGCGGGCAGATCGTGCTTGGCGATAAGGATCGAACCGGTCTGACCCCGGATGTGGCGGGCGGGTCGCCGGCAGCACTGCTCGGCGTCTTCAAGGTCGAGAGCGACGGCTTGTATCACATCGAGCTCGACGCACCGTCCGGTGAACGTCTGACCGCGTCGCCGCAGTACACGATCGACGCGCTCGACGATCAGCCGCCAACGGTCTCCATCTCCAAGCCGGGACGCGACACCAGCGCGTCCCCGATCGAGGAAGTCTTCGTCGAGGCCCACGCCCAGGACGACTACGGCGTCCGGGACCTTGATCTCGTTTACTCGGTGAACGGCGGCGCCGAAAAAACGATCCGGCTGTTCGACGGAAAGAAGAAGATGACCGACGTGTCCGGCGGTCACACGTTCTATCTCGAAGAACTGGACGTCAAGCCCGGCGACTTCGTCTCGTACTACGCCAAGGCTGCCGACAACGATTCCGTCCAGGGACCGAAGCCGGCGATGAGCGATATGTATTTCGTGCGCGTCCGGCCGCTGAGCAAGGAATTTCGCCGCGCACCTTCTGACGCAGGTGGCGGAGGCGGCGGCGGTGGTGGTGGCGGCGGTAGCCAGGTGGGAGCACTCTCCGAGCAGCAGCGGCAGATTGTCGCGGCCACCTTCAACGTGCAGCGTGACCGCAAGAAGATGACGGCCGACAAGCTGCGCGAGAACAGCACCGTCATTGCCCTGTCGCAATCGCGGTTGCGCGATCAGGTCGAGGGGCTTCTGACGCGGATGAACAGCCGCCTGGTCGAGCAGGATCCGGCGTTCAAAAAGGTCGCCGACCTGCTGCCGCTCGCGGTCACGGAAATGAAGAACGCCGAAGGGAAACTGCACGCGGTGAGTCCCGACGGCGCGCTGCCGCCGGAACAGAAGGCGCTCCAGTATCTGCAGAAGGCAGAAGAAGAATACGACACGCAGATCCAGATTCAGCGCCAGCAGGGCGGAGGCGGCGGTGGCGGCGGCCAGATGGCCCAGGACCTCGCCGATCTGTTCGAGATGGAGCTCGACAAGCTGGCGAATCAGTACGAGACGCGCCAGCAGGCGTCGATGCAGCAGAACGACCAGAAACTCGACGAGTTGATGGAGAAGCTCAAGGATCTGGCGCGGCGCCAGGAGCAGGAAGCCGAACGTCAGCGTCGCCGGGCCGCGCTCGGGCAGCAGGCGTCGGGCAACGGCGCCGGCCAATCGCAGCGCGAACTGGCCGATCAGGCGGAGGAAGCGGCTCGTCGCCTGGAGCAGCTGTCGCGCGAAGAGAACCGCCCCGAGTTGATGCAGTCCGCGCAACAGCTGCGTGATGCAGCCGAAGCGATGCGGCGAGCCGCGGCCAATGGCCAACAGGCCTCCGCCGCCCAGGCCGCGTCGGCGCTCGAACGGTTGCAGGAGGCGCAGCGTCGCCTCCAACAGGCCCAATCGGGTCGCGCCGATCGCGATGTCAAGGATGCACTGCAGCAGGCGGAGGGACTTGCGCGCGAACAGCACGACATCGCCGACGACGTGAAGAACCTCGAATCAGCTGGCGATCGTCGTCAGGAAAAAGCCCAGCAGCTGGTCGAGCGCAAGGGCGCGCTCGAGCAGAAGGTCGGTGAGCTCGAAAAGCAGCTGGATCGCACCGCCAACGACATCCGCAATCAGGAAAAGGATGCCTCGCGCAAGCTGGCTGAAGCGGCCAACGGCATCCGCGACAACAAGGTGCGCGACAAGATCAGATATTCGAGCTCGATGATGCGAGCGGGCATGTCGCCCGGCGATCAGCAGCCGATTGAGAACTCGATCAGTTCGAACCTCGATGCGCTGCGAAACACACTGTCGCAGGCAGCGTCCGCACTCGGAAAGCCGTCGCAGGGCGACGCCATGAATCAGGCGCTCGACAAGGCTCGTCAGCTCGCGCGTGGCGTCGACTCGCTGGATCAGCGCATTCGCGAACGCCAGCAGGGGCGGCAGGGCCAGCAGGATCCGAACGGACGGGCCGGCCAGAACGGGCAGCGCAGCCAGCAGGGACAGAACGGTCAGCAAGGGCAGTCTGGTCAGCAGGGGCAACAGGGCCAACAGGGCCAACAAGGTCAGAACGGCCAACAAGGCCAGAGTGGTCAGCAGGGACAGAGCGGCCAGCAGGGCCAGCAGGGCCAGCAAGGCCAGAGTGGCCAGCAAGGGCAGCAAGGCCAGGGTGGCCAGCAAGGGCAACAAGGCGGCAATGGCGGCAACGGCGACCGGACGCAGAATGGCGCCTACGGCAATGGCGACACGTATGGCGGACGATTGAACGACGGCGGCGGCTATGGCGATCGCCGCGGACGCTGGCTGGGCGGCCCCTACGATCCGAACGACATTCGCCAGTGGCGCGGTGAGGTCCGTCAGTTTACCAATGACGCGCAGCAGCTCCGTCGCCTGCTGCAGGGCCAAGGGGTCGATCCTCGTGCCCTCGATGATGTGCTCCGCAACCTGCGCGCGCTGGATGATGACCGCGTCTATCAGGACGCCGCGGCGCTCGACCGCCTGCAGACGGCGGTGAACGAGGGCATGAAACGCTTCGAGTTCAACCTTCGTCGTCAGGCCGAAATGAAAGGCAGCGAAGTGTTTCTTTCCGGCGCCGACGACGTGCCGGAGCAGTATCGAAAGCTGGTCGAGCAGTACTACAAGTCGCTCTCGAAGGGACCTGACGCGATTAAGTCCGACACGGCGAAGCCCGACGCGTCGAAGCTCGATGGGCCGAAAAAAGACGAGAAGAAATAATCGCCGCTCATTTACAGGGATTCACGATTAGTGACTCCCTGATTGACAACGCCTACCTGATCGCCGATAGGCGTCCAAGTGCGGTATCGGTAGCGAAGTAGACCGCTCCGTCTGGACCAACCGTGACGACGCGGATCGGCCCGACGCGGTTGTCGAGCAACCGTTCCGCATCTTTTACGATCGTCGGATCATCGGCAGTGAATCTCACGCGAAGGATGTAGCCTTCCTGCGATGCGATCAACGCATTGTCGCGCATCTCGGGGATTGCGCTGCCCGTATAGAAAACGATCGAGCCCGCGCCCAGGCGCATGTTGCGACGGGCGCGAACGGATGCTCGTACGGGTGGCGCGGAAAGCGACATGCCACTGAGATGTGCGACCGTGGCGTCCTCGTCGACGATCCACAGGATCGCAGTCCGCCAGTCCCACGCGAGCCCGCGCGCGGCAACGACACCCCCGGCGATCGCCGGTGTCGTTCCCGCCTGATCGGCCGGCCGTGTACCATCCGCATTGAGCCGAAGCACTTTGCCGTCCGGATCGCTGCCGATCGCGAGATAGAGCTTTCGATCCGGACCGAAGCGCATCACCGCCGACGCATCGGACACACTGTCAATCGCCGATGTGAACAGCACGGCGCGCTGGGCGAGGATGCCGCGCAATTCCCGATACCGCGACAGGTATACCGCTGGACCGCTCGACGATTCACCTGCGTGCAGAACGAAGACGAAGCCCGTATGCAGGAAGTCCGGATCGAAGGCGATCGCGAGAACAGGTTGCGCTTGACCGTCTTCGGCAGGCAATGAAAGCGCTGGAGCGGCCTGTAGTTTTCCCCCGGAGAGGACCTGAATGCGGCCGAGGACGTCGCCGATGAAGAGGCGTCCGTCGTCGCTGAAGGCCGCATCCGTCGGGCGTGCGAGCGATTCTGCAACCTTGTCGACGCGAAGCCGCACGCCATCTTGCGTCGGGTCGACTTCCCCGCTCTGCCAGTCGAGCGGGGGAGCCGAGTCCGCGGTCAGTGCAGCGGACACGACGACTTGAAGCGGATTCGATCGCTTACTCTCGCCGGAATCCGCGGTGGAGACCGTCGCGAGCTCCAGTTTGTGCGCACCGCTCGACAGCGGCGGCAGTTTCCCGCTACAAGCAAAGCCGGCAGATCCGGAAGTCGACGCGCAGACAGTGTCGGATATTCCGCTTCGCGAATCGTCGACGTAGATCACGTAGCTGAAAGAGGCGAGTTCGACAGCATCCGCCGCAGGCTGATCCCAGCCAACGCGCTCGCGGCCGGTAATGGATTCGACGCTCCCTCCCGTCCCGGTGGACGGCGCCGGTGGCGCGCTGGAGCCGCACGCGGCCGCAAAAAGCGTAATCAGGATCCAGAAACCGCGCATTCGCCCCATGATAGTTCGTTTGTCGGGCGTCGGGATGTGCCGGCTCGATTCGTGCATTGCGCGCGGAATCATGCGCGCGGTCCGAACTGTCGCTTTTTTCTGCCTCCTGGGCGCCGTGTCCGCAATGAGCCAACGGGTGGTTGCGGAGGCGGGACTTTCGAGCCGGGTTTACGCATCGGGGTTATCGTCGCCGGTTGCGTTCATTCAGGATTCGACCAGCAGCTCACGGCAGTTCGTGGTCGAGCAAGGCGGGCGGATTCGCGTCGTTGAAAACGGCACCGTGCTCGGTACCGACTTCCTGAATCTGGCCGGCGCCATCACCTCGGGAGGCGAGCGCGGCCTGCTCGGCATGGCGCTCGCGCCCGACTACGCGACCAGCGGCCGCTTCTATGTCAACTTCACCGACCCTGCAGGGAATACCGTCGTCGCCCGCTACTTGAGATCGGCGAGCAGCGCGACGGCGGCTGACCCCGCGTCGCGGTTCGACCTTCGCTGGCCTACTGGTCTCGGCTACATTGCGCAGCCCTATCCGAATCACAACGCTGGCAATCTGGCGTTCGGTCCCGACGGATATCTCTACGTCGGAATGGGCGACGGCGGGTCGGCCAACGATCCCGAGAATCGCGCGCAGAATCCGAGCGAGCTGCTCGGAAAGATGCTTCGCATCGATGTCAACGTGCCGGTCAGCAATGCCAACGGGTACGTGGTGCCAACGTCGAACCCGTTCGTCAGCGGCGGACCAGCCGGTGTCCTGAAAGAGATCTGGAGCTTCGGTCTGCGGAATCCGTGGCGCTGGTCATTCGACATGCCGTCTCGCGGTGGTAACGGTGCGCTGATCATCGCCGACGTCGGCCAGGGCGCGTGGGAAGAAATCGACTACGAACCAGCCGGACGGAGTGGCCGCAATTACGGCTGGAGATACAAGGAAGGCGCGCACTTGAATGTCACGTCGCCGCCGCCGGTTTACATGCCGGCTGCCGGCTTGACCGACCCGATTTACGAGTACAGCCACTCAACCGGACAGTCGATTACCGGCGGGTTCGTCTATCGAGGGAGCGCTCTTCCTTCTTCGTACGTTGGCCGCTATTTCTACGCCGACTATGTGCAGGGCCGGGTGTGGTCGATGGCCCTGACGATCAATCCGTCGACCGGCGAAGCCACGGCGACGACGCCCACCGATCACACTGCCGAACTTGGTGGCAGTCCGATTCTCGGTAACATCAGTTCATTCGGGATCGATGCTGCCGGCGAGCTGTATGTCGTGAACCACACAGGCGGCAGCATCGTCCGGATCCTGAGCGGCGCGCCAGCGCCACCAGCGAACCTGCGGATTATCAGATAGTCGCGCCGGAACCCGACGCGTGTCCGCTCTCAGTTTTTTCTTTTTCCGTTCTTCGTTTCGGTTTGTGATTTATGGTTTCTGGTCGTTCATTCACCGGAGCCAGGGGGCCATTCGAGTCTAGAGAACCAAGAACCAAGAACCAAGAACCAACTAAGAACCAAGAACGAACCACGAACGAACGAAGAACCAAGAACGAACGAAGAACCAAGAACGAACTAAGAACCAAGAACCAACAACTACAACCAAGAACCTAAAACACAAAACCCAGAACTGACGCCCGCTACTACCGTAACGAGTAATACCGATTGAACACCCGTTTCTCTTTAACCCAGACCCTGTCCGTTCGGATCGGCTCTCCCGAGTGATATTTCGCGAAGTCATCCGGATCGTAGAGTCGCACCATGTGATTGATATCGGCGAGCGCGGGCCAGCCGAGCCCGCCGACGAGACTATGCTGCTCGAACCGATCGACGAATTCCTGCTGTTCGCCCGTCTCGATCAATAGATACGGCCGATAGTTGTGCGCGCGCGCGAATGCGAGCGCGCTGTCCAGTCCGTCGGGTGAAAGAGCCCTCCACGCGATCGTGGGCCGGCCTGCATAGAACCTGACGCTGCCGGTCTCCTGTGCGGTGAACACGATTGCATTGGATGGCAGCCGCGAGCCCACGTACTCGCCGGCAAGCCGGAAGCGTCGTTCGAATTCCCACAGGCCAAAGGCATGGCGTTGCGCGCTCTCGCGCACGAGCAGTGCGGCGACGATTGCGACGATGACATAGCCCGCCGCTTGCGACTGCCACGAACGCCGGGCCGTGAGCCAGACAAGCGCGCATGCGGTCAGTGCCAGAAGCGCTGGATATGCTGGCAGGACGAAACGGAGATACCACCACGCATCGAACACTTCGTACGGGATGTAGCACGCGAACACCGCAGCCGCGAAAACGATCAGCCAGACCGCGCGCCGCCGACCCAGCGGATCGCCCGCGAGCCAAGGCGAGGCGAGTGCCAGCAGAACGATCGGTGTTTCAGTCTGAACCAGCCAGATCGGATACCGCTGCAGGTTCGGCCAGATGTGCTCCAGACGAAACAGCAATCCGAGATTGCCATAACCCGACTTCAAGGGACCGCCGTACATTTCGTTCTGGAGCAGCGCAACGATGATCACGAACGGCAGCACACCCACTCCAAGCATGAACCAGCTGCGAAGCGTCGCGCGCCAGGGCACCGATCGCGGAATGAACACGGCGAGCGCGACGACGATCGCGAGCGGTGCCAGGTTCGGACGCACCAGCAATGCGAGGCCGGTCGCGACCCCTGCGAGAAGAGCGGTGATGCGCGACCTCGTGAAACGCGGATCGCTGGCCGCAACGAGCGCGGCCGCCCATGATGCCGCCGCCGGCACGTCGCTCATCGGCTGGACGGCCTGATAGAGAAACGCAGGACTCGCGGCCATCAGCACGGCCGCGACTGCGCCGGCCCCCGCGCCTCCCAGCCTCCGCGCGAGCACGAACGTCAGCCACACCGTCGCTGCGGCGCACAGCGGGACAACGGCGAACATCGCAGTACGTCCAGCGATCACGCGGGCGAGCGCCATCGCGATCGGATAACCCGGTGAGCACATCGGCACCGATGCACCAGCGATCCGGGCCGCCGGAACGTGACCAACCGGAACGAACGCATCCGACCCGTTCTTCCAAGGCGCGAGCACGGCAAGCGGTTCGCTGTGGCTGACGTGGCCCGACGCAAACATCTCGGCCTGGCTCAGATAGCAATACGAGTCGGGCCCGCCAGCCACATGAGTGCCCCAGATGACGGCGGCCAGCGCTGCGGCAACCGATGCGATTGCCGCGACTGCGTGGGCGAGAGTCGTCGGCCGTCGGTTCAGGGTCCGGCTGTCCCGCAGGTCCGCGTCGCGGGCCTCATACATCGGTCGATGTTGCCGCGGGCGTGTTGGCTGGTCGCTGTGGATCTCGCTTGCTCGCGTGCACTCGCTCGAGCCGATGGGACGCCATCTGGCTCACGTGCGCCAGCGTATCCTCTCCGAACGTGGCGCGCACGAGATCCAGATATCGTGGGTTCGAGAAGTAGCGGTGAAACGCGTCGTCTCGGAAGCTGAGCACGTCGCCGGCCGACACGTGACGTGTTGGCAGAGGCAGCGTATCAACCGAGTGTTGGGAATATCCACTCCAGCTGTGAGGTAACTGCCAGCCACGGTCAAGCGCTTGCTGATAAAGCTGCGAGCCGGGGTAGGCCATGGCGCAGTAGAAGTTCGCGAACTCGCAGTTCAGATCGATCGCGAGATCCAGCGTCTGCTGCATCGTGTCGAACGTGTCTTCCGGAAGGCCGAAGATGTAGTTGCCGATGATATGAATGCCCGCGGCCTTGACCTTGGCAACCGCGTCGTACACCTGATCGACACGATAACGCTTGTCGACGTCGTTCAGCACGCCTTCGTTGGCGGCTTCAATGCCGAACGCCAGCCAATGGAATCCAGCGCGCTTCAGCTTGTCGAGCATTTCGTCCTTGACCGTGTCGACGCGTGCGTAGGCCCAGATGTTGAGATCGTAGCCGCGTTCGATGATTGCGTCGCAGATCCCAATCACATGTCGCGGGTGCAGGACGAACATTTCGTCGGCAAACTTGATATTGCGGACGCCGTATCGCTCGACGAGCAGATCGATTTGTTGGATGACCTGTGAAGGCGGCCAGAAACGATAGCTGTTGACGTTGTCGCGGAGGCCGAGCGCTTTCTCGCCCGACTTGAATGGCGCCTGGATGCAGCAGAACGAGCAGTGATACGGGCAGCCAAGGGTCGTGTAAATCGCCGCGTATGGTTCGCGGTCGATCCCGCCGAAGCAATGCCAATTGTGCGCCCGGTAACGCGACATCGGCAGCAGATCCCATGCGATGCCCGGGATCTCGTGCTCCACGTCCTTCACCAGCGTTGCCGCCGCATTCGCGGCGATCCGTGGGCCGTCGCGATAAACGAGGCCGCGCACCTGGCTCAGGTCCGGCCGGTCCTGTTCGCGAAGTGCGGTCAGCAGGTCACTGACGCCGTAAAGCCCCTCATCGCTGGTGACGTAGTCGCACGCTTCCTCACGCAGCGTTCGTTCGGGAAGCGCGGCGACGTGGCCGCCAAGCATCAGCACGCGCGTCTCTGGGCTGATCTCCTTGATTGCGCTGACGATGGCGGACGCACCGGTCATGTTCTGAGTCGATGCCGACGGCTGATGGCCGTAGACGACGACGGTCACCAGGCGCGGCTGAAGGTCGACGATCCGCGCAGCGGTTTCGTCGGGGCTCAGATCGTCTGCTTCGGCATCGACGATCTCAACCGAAAATCCGCGCCGCCGGACGAAGGTTGCAATCAGCCCCGCCCACACCGGGTTTTCGACCGCGGTCAGCCGTTTTCCCAGCGCCTGATAGAGCCGCATCCGGCTGCCGGGGTTCACGAGTACGAGATCGAGACGGCCGCGGCTCACGTTGTCACCTTCTCGGTCTGCGGCGCCTCGTGCGGCATCGTCACGCCGACGGTCGAGGCGACGATGTACTGCGGCCGATTGCGGACATCTTTGTAAATTCGAATGACATACAGGCTGACGGCCGCGATCGCCGCGAGCGTCGTCGCCCAGAACACAACCACGGCGGCGAAAAGCGCCAGCACCGCCGAGACGTCGTGATCGATCAACTGCCGCAGCACGACGAACACCAGCACGATCCCGGCACAGACGAGTGCCGCGATCGCCAGCGCGATCGTCGCAAATAGCGGCATGAACGAGAACGACGTCAATCCCATCACAAAGGTCTTCCAGGGATTGCGGCTGAAAAACGGAAAATGTGTTCGGCCCGCGTGCCGGGCATCGCGTTCGTAGGGCACGAAGGCCTGCTGAAATCCGATCCACACGACCAGGCCGCGAATGTAGGGGTCCGATTCGGACAGCGCCAGCAGGTGGTTCAATGCCGGTCGCGAGAGCAGCTTGAAATCGCCGGCGTCGACGGGCAGCTCGATCGACGACCCGATGTGAATAATGCGATACGCGAGCCGTGTCAGCAGCATCTTGACGGCGCTTTCGCCATGCCGCCGGGTGCGGATGGTATGCACGACGTCGGCGCCTGCACGCCACTTGTCGATCAGTTGCGGAATGATCTCGGGCGGATCCTGCAGATCCGCATCCATGATGATCGTCGCGTCGCCGCTCGACGCCGCCATGCCGGCGCGCGCACATTCCGAGACCCCGTAACGGCGCGACATGTTGATGATCTTGACCCTCGGATTCCGCGATCGCTGCTCGAGCAGCGCTTCCACCGACCCATCGTCGGACGCGTCGTTGACGAAGATCAGCTCGTAGTTCACGTCCGTTCGCGCGAACATCGCATCGAGCCGTGCGATGAGCGCAGGGATGTTCTGGCGTTCGTTCCGGAACGAGAAGACGACCGAAACCAGCGATCGCTCACGAGTCACTGGCGTTCACCGCCAAGCTGCGAACTGGTTTTACGGGGTAACAGGAGAAATGAGAAGGGAGAATGTGTGGTTTCCGAGGAACGACCTATTGTTCTCCTTTCTCCCTTCTCCCGTTTATCTCCGGCATGTAGCTGCCGGTGATTAGCGTAGATCGCAGGCATTGATCTAGACGTTCGAATACCGCGCGTTCCGGAACATGGCGAAACCCTTGATCAGTTCGCGAATGCCGTCGTCGAGCGAATACGCGGGACGATAACCGGTACGTTCGATCTTGTCGTTCGAAACGATGTAGTCGCGCTTGTCGGGATCCTGTCCAATTGCCGATTCGATGAACACGAACGCGGGGATGTGCGCCTGAATGCGCTCGCAGAGCTCGCGCTTGGACAGGTTCGCGTCCGACAGGCCGACGTTGTAAGGGCCTCCCTTCATCGTGTCGAAACGCTCGATGCCATGCAGGAACACGCGGGCGACGTCGCGAACGTGGAGGTAGTTCCGCTTGAAATGGCTTTCGAAGAGCACGATGAACCGATCGGTACAGGCCCGGTAGGTGAAGTCGTTGACCAGCAGGTCGAGACGCATTCGTGGTGAGATGCCGAACACTGTCGCCAATCGGAAGCTGACGGCGTTTGGGTGCCGCTCGAGCAGAATCTGTTCGACCGCCACTTTGTCTCGACCGTACAGTGAAATCGGTCGGATCGGCGTTTCTTCGGTGCAGAATTTGCCGGCTTCGCCGATTCCATACCCGCTGTTGGTAATCGGCAGCAGGATGCGCTGATCCTTGCCCAACCACGGCAGCATGTTGACGATCGCATCCTTATTGGTCGTCGTCGCGGCGATCGGATCCCGATCGCAGAGCGGCGCGCCAACCAAGGCGGCGAGTGGAATGATGATGTCGGCATCTTTGACCAGCGGCCGCATCACATCTACTGACCGGACATCGCCGCGAATCAGCGAGAAGTCCGGGTGATAGCACACCGCGGCCAGGCTGTCCTGGCCGTACATGAAATTGTCGACGGCCGTGACGGTGTGGCCGTGTTCGAGCAATAACGGAACGAGCGTGGAGCCGATGTAGCCGGCGGCTCCGGTAACAAGCACCCTGCTCATGCGAGAGAAGGCCCCAGTGTAGCATCACGCTTTGAGCCCATCAGCTTCGCGCCGCCGCGTCGAGCACCTCGCGAAGGCGGTCGATCTCGGCCGTGAGATCGCGCGGGTGATTGCCGACGAAAAACCCCCGGTCGTGGGCGACGTTCGCATTGACGATCGGCACCGGGGTGTCATAGTCGAAGTATTTGATCGCCTCGTGCCGCAGGAAGCAGCCCCCGGTAATCATGCGAAAGCCGATGTCGGCGCGGCGGAGCGCATCCATCACTCTATGCCGGTCGATGTCGATCGCCGGGTTCAGCACGACCGTAAAGCTGAACCATGAACTGCGTCCGTTCTCACGTTGGATGATGAAGCGCTCGTCGCTGGCGAACAGTTCGACGAATCGCCGCGCATTCCGCCGTCGAATGTCCAGCATCGCGTCGAGCTTCTTCAACTGTTCGGAGCCGACCGCGCCGCAGATTTCGAGCGGCCGCACATTGTAGCCAGGCAGCATGAACCGGTAGGCCTCGAAGAACGGATCGTCCTGGCGCCCGGCATTGATCGGCGAGTCCGCCGGCACATCGCGGGCCCAACCGTGATTTCGAATCGCCCGAGCGAGATCGGCGATCTCCCGATCATCGGTCAGCAGCAACCCGCCTTCCATCGTCGAGATGTGGTGCGAGTAGAACGTGCTGAAGGTGTTCACGTCTCCGAACGTGCCGCACCATCTTCCGTCGAGGCTGGCTCCCATGGACTCGCAGTTGTCCTCGAACAAGTAGAGCCGGTGGGTGTCGCAGAAGTCTCGAATCGCCGTCAGCGGCGCCGGATTGCCGAGAATGCTGACGGCAACGACCATTCTCGTCCGCGGTGAGAGCGCCGTCTCGAGCTGTGATGCGTCCATGTTCAGCGTCTGCAGGTCGACGTCAACGAACCGCAGCCGCAGTCCGTACTGCTGGAGCGGGTGGTAGGTGGTCGCCCAGGAGATCGCCGGCACAATCACCTCGTCGCCGCGCTGCAGCGGGCGATCGCGCTTGTAGAACAACGCCGCAATGGCGACGAGATTGGCCGACGAGCCCGAGTTGACCATGACGGCGTTCGACAGCCCGAACTTTGCCGCAAACGCCTCCTCGAAGCGCCGCACTTCTTCGCCCATCGTGTAGCGATCGGACCGGCAGACCCGCTGGATCGCCTCGAGCTCCTCGTCGCCCCAGGTCGTGCTGGCGAGGTCGTAAAACATCAGCGAACGAGACTCCTCGCGGCGGCGGCAATGCGCGTGCTGTCGGGATAGTAGAACTGCTCCAGCGTAAAGCCCGCGGGTGTTGGTATGTCCGGCAGCCCCACTCGGGCGACCGGCGCCTTCAGGAAGTGAAAGCCTTTCTCCGCTGCCAGGCAGCCGATCTCTGCGCAGACCCCTCCCTTCATCCAGGCCGTGTCGACAGCGACGATGCGCCCTGTCTTTTCCAGCGATTCCAGGATGATGTGCTCGTCCATCGGCTTGATCGTGCGCAGGTCGATGACTTCCGCGGTGATTCCTTCCGCCGCCAGCTCCGCGGCGGCGCGCAAGCCGAGTTCGATCGCGTGCGAGGCCCCGACGATAGTGACGTCGCTGCCGCGTCTTCGGTAGATGCCCTTGCCGAGCGGTACGCGGTAAAGACCTTCGGGCACAATGCCATCTTTTCTCATCAACCAGCGATGCTCGAAGACGCAGACCGGATTGTTGTCGAGAATCGCCGACAGCAGCAGTCCCTTGGCGTCGTACGGTGTGCTCGGCATCACGATTTTCAATCCGGGCACACCGAGAAGCAGACCTTGAATTGCCTGCGAATGCTGCGCGCCCGATCCCCATCCGCGGCCGATTGCCGCCCACACCACCATGGGCACCGTCGTCTGACCGTTGTCCATGAAATGGAACTTCGCGGCATGGGTGACGAGCTGGTTGAATGCAAGGAGCACGAAGTCCGGGCGGTTGTGCATGAAAACGGGACGCATGCCGTTCATCGCAGCACCCGTGCAGACGCCCATCATGCCCTCTTCCGAGAGCGGCGTGTCGAACACGCGATCCGGGCCGAACTGATCCTGAAGGCCGCGCGTCGTTCCGAACATCGCCGACGGATCGTCGACCCCCTGTCCCATGACGAACACGGCCGGATCGCTCGCCAGTCCGATCGCTAAGGCTTCGTTGATGGCCTTCACGTAGCTGACGACGCGTCCCTCGGCGGGGTCTGGGGCGTCGTAGACGAGCGAGTTGACGAGACCTTCATCCCAGGGCATCTACATGACCCTTCGAAGTCGGGATCCGGGATCCGGGATTCGGGGATGCGACGATTCGAGATCCACGATTAGTGATTCGTCGATTCACAAGCTGGCTATTCCGCGTACACATGCTTCAGAAGATCGTCCGCTGTCGGGTCGGGACTGCTCAAAGCGAACTCGAATGCGTCGGCGATCTCGGTCGAGATCGTCGCTTCCATCTGATCGATCGACTCGTCGGTCAGGACGCCTTTGCTCTTGAGAAAATGTTCGAACAGCGGAATCGGATCGAACGCTTCCCAATGTTCGCGCTCCTCGAGGTGCCGGTAGCCCGTATGCGTGTCGTCCCCGGCGCCGCCATGTGCGCGGAGACGATAGACCGGTGCTTCGATGAACGTCGGGCCGTCGCCGGCGCGGGCGCGCTCGACCGCGGCAGCAGCCGCATCGTGAACCGCAAGGACGTTGACGCCGTCCACCGCGACGGAAGCCATTTGATACGTGGCCGCCCACCGGTGCAGATCGCGCAAAGGCTGCCTTGTCGAGAGCGGCGACTGAACCGAGTAGAAATTGTTCTCGCAGAAAAAAACGACTGGCGCTTTTTTGAGTGCCGCGAAGTTGAGGCTTTCTGACGTCACTCCTTCTTCTGTGGTGGCATCACCGAGAAACACCATCGTGACCCGATCTTCACCCTTCAGCTGCGCGGCGAGTGCTGCGCCGACGGCGATCGGCACCGCTCCGCCGACGATCGCCGAGGTGCCGGCCATCCCGACCTTCTTGTCGATGAGGTGCATGGATCCGCCGCGTGAGCCGACGCAGCCGGTGGCGCGACAGTGCATCTCGGCCAGCATCGCGCGGAGGTCGCCCCCCTTCGCCAGATAATTTCCGTGCGTGCGGTGGCTTGAGTACAGGAGATCGGTGTCGCGCAGCGCGGCGCACGCGCCGACGGAGGTTGCCTCTTGTCCGATGACCAGGTGGATCGGCGTCTTCATCAGGTCCTGGTGGTAACGACGCTCGATTTCTTCCTCGATGCGTCGGATGCGAAGCATCGAGACGAACAATTTCCGAAGGAACTCCGGCCGGTGCGCTGCATGGTAGCGCTCGAACCCTGCGGGCCCCTGACCGGTATATCGATACCTGATGCTCAATGTTCAATGCTCAATGCTGGAAACCAGCGGTGAACGTCGCCCGTCCAAACCACGAACCACGAACCACGAACCGCGAACCGCGAACCACGAACCGCGAACTGCGAATCGCGAACCACGAACCACGAATCGCGAACTGCGAATCGCGAACAGCTACCACCCATCCGGCTGATACAACACGATTCGGCTTCCCGACGTGTCGAATCGAAATGGTACGTCGATGAGGGTTGGCAGCGCGGCCCGAACCTTGGCGCGGTGCTCGGGCCTGACGAACAGCAGAAGAAACCCTCCGCCCCCGGCGCCAAGCAGCTTGCCGCCGATGGCGCCGGCGCGAAGCGCCGTTTCATACAGGCTGTCGATAACCGGTGTCGACACGCGATCCGAGAGCCGCCGCTTCAGGGCCCATCCCTCGTTCAACAAGCGACCGAACTCGGCGAGATCGCACGGCGATCGAAGAATCTCGATTGCGCGCTCGACCATGTCGGCCAGCGCGCGCAGCTCGCTCTCTCGATTTTGGAGATTATCGATCTGCGTCTTCGCGATCTCGGCCGCCGTGCGCGACAATCCGGTGAAGAGGAGCATCAGATGACTCTGCAACGCCTCGAGCCGTTCGCTCCGGATGATCAGGGGTGCCACTTGATAGCTGTCGTCCTGGCGAAACGTGATGTGATTGAAGCCTCCGAACGCGGCCGAGATCTGATCCTGCGCACCCACCGGCTCTTTCAGCACCTCGTGTTCCACGTAGATCGCTTCCTGCGCGAGCTCGTCTTTCGATACGTGCCGCCCGTCCAGCGCGCGAACCGCACTGATCAATCCAACGGTAAAGGCGGAGCTCGAACCCACGCCGGACCGGGCCGGCAGGTCGCCATCATGGTGAATTTCTAGGCCTTTCGATACTCCGAGATGTTGCAGCACACCCCGGGCCGCAGGGTGTGCGAGCTCGGAAATCTGCTTGACATTCTCGACGAACGAATAAACCAGCCGGAATTTGTGTTCGAAAAATGGCGGCAGTTCCCGGAGGCTGATGTAGCAGTACTTGTCGATGGTCGTCGACAGCACCGCGCCGCCATGTTTCCGGTACCAGTCGGGATAGTCTGTGCCGCCGCCGAAGAATGACACCCGGAAGGGCGTGCGGCTGATGATCATTCGGGAATCTCGTACAGCAGATTGTGCGCGTTCTGCGCAACGATCGGCAGTCGGAGGACCCAGTCGTTGTCGGTCATCACCTGTGTCACATTGTATGCGCGGCGAATCGCTTTCCAGCGATCGATCGAGTACGCCTCCCAAATCTGGCGATTGAACGACGAGGGAATCATGCCGATTCCGTGCGCCTCGGGTGGAGGATTGAAGAAATCAATGCTGTAGACATCGCGAAGGATTCGAACCATTTCCGGTGCTCCAGCGATGGCGTAGGGAAGGCCGTCGAGTCCACCGCCGTCGATCAGGACCGGCCGCCGGGTTCGGAGCTGCACCAGATGCAGGTTGCCGCCCGTCGCCAGCATCCCGTGCCCTCTCGCAGCTGTTGCCAGCAGGGCGTCGTTGGTCCGATCGCGAAGGGCGACGCCAACCGCACGCGGGGACGCTCGAACCAGGCCGGGAACCAGCGAGGCGGCCACAATCGCAATCACGGCCGCGTCGGCCAGCCATCGAAACCATCGCGGTCCTGCTGATGCTGCAGCGCCGCCCCGAAGTATCGCCGACGAGCAGAGCGCGAGAAGCGCGGCGCCACCAAGCATGACGAAGAGCGTCAGCCGTTTCGGCTCCGCCGCGATCCATGTCGTACGCTCGAGGCCAGCCGAAAGCAAGCCTTGGTGATTCAACAGCAGTCCAGCGAGCAGCGCAACGGTCAGCAGCCGCCCCGCCGCGGTCTGCCGATACGCGCTCACGAGCCCGATCACCAGCGCCGCAAACATCATCGCATTGACGTTCGCGACGCGCGTGGGCATGAGCACGACAAGCCAGGACGGCAGACGCTCAGGTGCAATGTGCGAGATGCCGACGCACGCGAAGCACACGATGGCGCTCACGGTCACAAAACGCAGCAGGAACCCTGCCGAAGAGGGCACGAATCGCTTGAATGCGGTCAGCCATAACAACCCAACCAGAGCGGCGGCCGCGTTGAGCGCGACGCCGGCATTAAAGAATCCCATCGGCTGCCGATGTTCGTCCCAGAGTGCGGTGAAGGTGGACAGATACCCCGCGGCCGTCGTCGCGTCGATTGCGGGAACGTGTCGTCCAGTCCACAGATGCAGCAACAGGCTGACACTCGTCAACGTTGCGCCAATCGCGAACCAGCGCCACGCCGGCAGCACGTGTTCTCTCACCCACCGCGGATCCGACGCGAGCGACAAGCCGGCAATCAGACCGAGCCAGATGCCGAGCGAAGGGTGAATCGCTGGGGCGAGCGCAAGCAGCAACAGGCCGGCTTCATACCAGCCGCACCCGATCAGTGCGGCGGTCAGCACGACCCACGACAGGCCGATGCTCCCGTAGGTATGGGACGTTCCCAACAGGAAGATCGGATACCTCACGCCGTAGTCAGTCGCCCGGCTGATGAACACCACGATCGCGGCGATTGCGGAAAGCCAGACGCTGCGGCTGAACGCATAGGCGGTCATGGCCAGCGCCTGAAAGGACACCATGCCCGTGAGCCCGCTCAAGATGATCGACAGCCGAATTTCGGACATCCCTGCGCTGAGCATCAATGCACCGATCTGATGCAGGATGGTCCAGAGCTTCAGGTGATAGATGAAAAACGGATTGTCGCGTGGATAGGTGACCAGTCCGGCGATCACCTGAGCGGTCTCTACCGGGACCTGCCATTCCGGAAAGCCACGGGATCCGACGTAGTAGCCGATGACGCCGCTGACCACAAGGGTCGCGAACGCACCGGTTCGGGAGGCTGACACGTCCGCGCTCATCAGCCTCTCAATCGCTGCCCGACCAGCACACGAAGGGCCATCCAGCCGTCGCGCCACCGCATCTTCTTGCCGGCAGCCCGCGATCGCGCATCAAAGCGAACCGGCCGCTCGACGATCCGATAGCCACCGAGCAGCAATCGAGCGGTGATCTCGGGCTCGATCTCGAAGCGGTCGGCCGAGAGCGCCAGGCCTCGCGCGATGTCCCCCCTAATCACCTTGTAGCAGGTCTCCATGTCGGTCAGCGACGAACCGAACAGCAGGTTGGTAACTGCCGTGAGCAGACGGTTTCCTGCGACCGTCATGAAAGGAGCGGTGACCGGCAACAGGAACCGCGACCCATAGACGACATCCGCTTCGCCGCGGAGCACAGGCGCCACCAGATCGGGGAGCTGCGCCGGGTCGAGTTCGAGGTCGGCATCCTGGATGGCGATGACCGAGCCGGTCGCGCGCCTCAGTCCCAGCCGCACCGCGTGGCCTTTCCCGCGGTTTCGGTCCGCATGAATCACCTGCACGCCTGGATTCGATGGCATCCGTTCCAATGCCGCACGCGTGCCGTCGGTGGAGCCGTCGTTGACGACGATGATCTCTCGAGCCGCGGGAAACTCGATCGTTTGCAGCCGCTCGATGACCGCCACGACCGTTCCGGCCTCGTTGAACACGGGCACGATGATGGACACCAGCGGCTCAGCGGCGATCATCCGGGCCACTGAACTACGGCTGCCGACTCAGGCCGACGGCGCTACCGATCTGGAGTTCAGCGGCAGACCGATATTGGGACAACATCGATGACGGATTATCTACAAGGTCTTTTTCAATCAGCAATCGACATTCAACAATCAGCATTTACATTTACGACTATCACCCTTCGTCCGCGGCCGTGGCCACGGTCAGCCCGGAGACGAGCATCGTCAACGCCGTATAGACGACGATGACAATCACAAGCCATCGCACGGCGTAAATGGGCAGCGACGTGATGATGAAGGCGGCCAGCAGCACGCCCGGGATCCCGCCAATCGCGAGTCCGAGCGCGGCGCGCAGGCTGTAGCACCGTTCCCGGATGAAGCGCAGGCTTCCCACCGGCATCAGGAACGCGCACGAGCCCATCATGATGGGAAATGCCGCCTTGGGATTCATGCCGAGCAGGCTGATCAGGATCATGCAGGGCGCATACAGGCCGATGCCCAGCGACATCAACGCGCCGAGCATGAAATTCACGCCGATGCCGATCAGCAGCTTTGCTCCGCGGACGCCGAGCGCGTCGCCGCCGCCGGGGAACAGGTTCAGCTGCGTCATCAGCATGAGCGTCGCGGCCACCAGCAGGGCCGCTCCCATTCCGATCTGCACCCGGCGCTTGGGCCATGCCGCAACGACGCCGGCGCCGAGCCAGGCGCCGAGCACGGCGGCGGCAATCAGGCTGACGAGCGTCAACACGTCGACCTGCACCATCGTCGTATAGATGAAGGCCTGCACGACGGTCGGCAGCGTGTGACCCGAATTCAGCGTGCCGGGGATAATCCGATCCGGAACCAGCCGGAGAAAACGGAAGAGCGCCGTTGTCGTGGCAAAGGAACCGATGCCCAGGGTGTCGAAGAAATTCGTCACGGCGCCGATGCCGACCTCGGTCAGCGTCGGCAACCGGACATCGGTCGCGGGCGACGGCGGCAACGTACTGCGGCGCACCGCCACGACCGCTGCGCTCCATGCGGCGACGAATACCGCCGTGAGCGCGCCCAGCGCTCCCTGGAGCGCCAGGATTGGATTGATTCCCATGTCAACGCATCTCCGTGTTTACTCCGAGGGAATGCGCCCCTCGGCCGGCCAGCCGGGCTCCGTGGCGCCCCTGGAAGTCTTGAAACGGATTCGAGTGTGTGCAGGAATGACGAGATGATAAATCAGCATTCGGAATTCAGCATTCAGAATTCCGGTTGCTTCTTCTGGAAGTCGGCGTAGGACATGAGCATGTTCCGTTCGAAGGCTTCCCCGAACGGAACACCCCGCCCGAGATCGGAGAGCAGATTCAGGAGCGCCGGCGCGCCGGCGTCGTCGAGCAGCGTGTGGACCGCGATCGCGCTCTCCGCGTATGCCAGCGACGCTTCCTTTGAGGTCAACCCTTCGAACGATCCTTCGAGGCGTGTCAGCGGCACTCTGGTGTCGGCCAGGCGCAGCTGCTGTTCCTTTTTCCGGATGTCGCTGCCATCGAAACAGTCCGCCAACCCTTCGTGCAGCCAGGTCGGAACGCCGCGTGACGCGACGCTCTGGACGAGGGCGTGCGTGAATTCGTGCGCCAGTACACGGGCGAACTCGGTGCTGTTCTGGAGCGCGCCCTGAACCGGAATCCGGATTCGGCCATCGAACGCGCCTCCGGCCCATTCCGGCGATTGCGTGATGTCGCGGAACTGCTCGCGCGTGTACAGGATCACGGTGATGACACTGGTCGGGTAGGTCGAGAGTGCCGTTCCGATGCGCCAGTAGTCCGCTTCGAGCAGCGTCACCGCGCGAGCGGCGAGTTCGGCTTCGGCGGGTCCCTCGAACAAAACGGTGAAGTGATCGCCGAGTGTCTGGCGGAATCCGTTGTGAAGCTCAGATTCCTTCTGCCAGGCGTCGAGTTGCTTGCTCAACTGCTGGTTGTTCGGGGTCAGCGCTAGGGCTCGCTGATAGACGTCGATAGCGCCATCGAGATCGCCGCTCTGATACAGCACGTTGCCAAGGAGCAGCGACGCCGGGGTGAGTGACGGATCGAGCTTGAGCGCGTCAATCAGAAAGCGGCGGACGTCGTCGGTACGCCCTTGCAGCCGCGCCGCGAGGCCGGCGCCAAGAAGAGTGGACGTGTTCTGCGGCCCGGAGCGAAGTGCCTCGTCGAATGCCGCCACCGCGTCCTGGACTCTGCCTGCGTTCAATGCATCCCACCCAGCCTTCGAAAGCTGCGCGGGCGAACGCTGTTGCCCGGATATCGCGAGGCTCAGGGCCAAGGCAAGGATAGCTGTCAGTCGCATGCAGAGGGGCAGTCTCTCAATCATCAGACGTGAATGGGCGCCACACGGACTTCCACCGATATTCGAGATTACCTGTTTTCGTGGTACGCTTGCTGCCTCAGTTTTTGAGGTGTTTATGTTGAAACTGTTGTCCGTCTGCGGCGTGTTTGGCATGGCTGCCATCGCGACCGCCCTGTCGGCACAGGGTCAGCCCCCGGCGCAGTACCCCGTGGAGCTCAAGGTCGGCGACACCGCGCCGGCATTCGCGCTCATGGGCTCCGATGGCAAGGTGCACAAGCTGTCGGACTACAAGGGCAAGACCGTTGTGCTGGCGTGGTTCCCGAAGGCCTTCACCGGTGGTTGAACCGCCGAATGCAACTCGCTCCGTGCGAGCGGGGAAGCCATTCGCGACTACGACGTCGCCTACTTCATGGTGAGCGTCGACAAGCCTGAAGACAACAAAGCCTTTGCGGAAAAGGAACAGGCCGACTTCCCAATCCTGTCGGATCCCGACAAGACGGTCGCGAACGCTTACGGCGTCATTCCATCGAACCGTCCCCCCGAACGTCAGCTCGCGTCGCGCTGGACGTTCTATATCGACCCGCAAGGAAAGATTGCCGCGATTGACAAGAGCGGTAAGACGGCCGAAGCCGGGGCAGCGATCATCCAGAACCTGACGGATCTGAAGGTCCCCAAGGCGAAGAAGAAGTAATCGCACGTTCTTACAACGCTGCGCGCAAGTGTTACATCCTTGCGCGCAGTTTCGCTCCTATTCGAACCTTCAGTTTCGGGCAACTCCTTCAATCTACGAGCCGTTAGAGCCGGCGCCGCTTTCGGCACGCTATGTGATAGCGAGTGGCTCGTGTCCGTCCGCTTGCCGCTGACCACAATCGCGTTGGCGTGCGCTGTCGGCGTGCTGCGCGCCGCTACGCCGCCGGTGCTCACCGAGCCTCTTGTCGGACGGCAGGTCTTTCCGACCAGCAATTGGTGGAATGCTGATGTGACCGAGGTGCCGGTCGATTCACGTTCGGCGGCGCTGATCGACTTCATCAGCGGCCGGACGGCGACCAACCGTACGCCGGTCCGTCATCTGCACCCCGACTTCGGTCCGCCGCCATATGGTTTTCCATACGTAACGGTCGCCGGGGATCAGCCCCGTGTCGCGCCGGCGTTCGTCGACTACGGCAGCGAGAGCGATTCCGGAGCTCCCGGGCTTCCTGGTTACCCGATTCCCGATGAAGCGCGTACGCAACCCCATTACATCGAGGGGGACGTAGTTGGCGGTGGCACATCAGGCGATCGACACATGTTGATCATCGATCGCGATCGGTGGCTGCTCTACGAAACGTATGCGACGATGTGGAATGGCACGGCCATTCAATGGGAGGCTGGTTCCGGGGCGGTGTTCGACTTGAACCGGAACGATCGGCGGCCCGACGGTTGGACATCGGCCGATGCCGCAGGGCTCGCGATCTTTCCCGGGCTGATTCGCTACGACGAGGCGTTCGGGACTGGCGAAATCACGCACGCGTTTCGCGTGACCGTACGCGGGAGCAACGGTTACGTCTGGCCGGCATCGCATTCAGCCGGGTCCAACACAAGCGCTCCGCCGATGGGTGCACGTCTGCGCCTGAAAGCGGCGAAGGACATTTCCAGTTTCACCCCGGAAGTGCAACGCATCTTCCGCGCGATGAAGCGCTACGGCCTGATCGTCGCCGACAACGGTTCCGACATGTACATCAGCGGGACGATGGACGCGCGGTGGAACAACTCGGTGCTCAATCCAGCGTTCAATGCGCTGACCGCTGACGACTTCGAGGTCCTGCAGCTCGGATGGCACGAAACGACCATTAGAGCGCCTTCGAATCTGCGCATCGTGCGGTAGCGCGGGATCCGGGATCCGCGATCCGACGATTCACGATCAGCGATTCAGGATTCACAACTCCGCTATCCGCCAATATTGATCACCGCCGTGATCGGTCCAGGCACAGGATCCCCCTTGTAGAGGACCGCCTCGAGGAATAATCCGGCCGCAGGTGCCGCCAGAGAGGCTGGTGTGACGGAGCGTTCATCGCCAAGAAGCAGTCTGCCGGCGTCGGCCGGTCGAAGGTCCTTCCGGCCAACCGCGGCCAGAACGCCCACCATGCGTCGCACCATCTTCCAGATGAAGTGCGACCCGCTTACCCGAATCAGGATCAGCGCTCCACTTTCGGCGATGTCGATCGACTCAACCAGCACTCGCGTCGACTTCTCCTCCGGCTCATCGTCGGTGAACGCTCTGAAATCGTTCATGCCAACGAACTCGGTCGCCGCCGCGCGCATCGCGGCGATGTCGAGCGGTTCGCGGATCCACCACACCAGCGGCTTGCCGAACGCGGTGCGCCGCCGCGAAATCTGATAGAGGTAACATCGCGAGACCGCATCGTGTCGTGCGTGGAATTTGTGTGCGACCGCGTCGATGGCGCGGATGTGGATGTCGGCCGGAAGCTCGTCGTTGATCTTGCGTCGAAGTGATTCGGGCTGAAGCTGCGTATAGAGCTCGAGATGCGCGACCTGAGCGAGGGCATGCACACCGGCGTCAGTCCTGCCTGACCCGTACAGCTCGAACTCGCGCCGCTTCGACACCTCACGGATGGCGCGCTCGATTTCTCCCTGAACCGTGCGGGCGTTCTTCTGGATTTGCCATCCGCTGTAACGCGTCCCGGCATATTCAATGAGGAGTCTGAATCGAGGCATGGGTGAACCCTGAAATTGCTGATTTTTAATGGTTGACTGCTGAACGGCTGCGGTGACCGATTGTCGATCGCTGAATCAGCGGTGATTGATTGGCATTGTCGGGCCGGGTCGTAAGAGTCACCGATCAGCAATTCGCAATAGAAACAATTGCAGAGTTCATTCATGCGCCGCATGGCGCATACTGGCGGTAACGGCGCCGAACGATCACACGACAGTCAGAACAGGCCGAGAACCAAAACAGACCAAGAACCAAAAACAAACCAAGAACCAAAAACAAACCAAGAACCAAAAACCCAAAACCATAACCTAGAACCAAAAACCCAAAACCGCGAACAGACTACTTTGAGTCCACTGCCATGACCTCAGTCAACGGTTTGCATCACATCACGGCGATTGCTGGGCCGGCACAGGAGAACCTCGATTTCTACGCCGGCGTGCTCGGCATGCGCCTCGTAAAGAAGAGCGTCAACCAGGACGATCCTGGCACCTATCACCTGTTCTATGCGGACGCGGAGGGACGGCCAGGGACAGATCTGACGTTCTTCCCATGGTCACAACTCGCGCCGCCGCGGATGGGACACGGGCTCGCCGTCGAAGTGGGGCTCGAGGTTCCAGCCGGCAGCTTGTCATATTGGGGGGCGCGACTCGAGAAATACGGTACCCGGATCGATCCGATCGAGACGAGGTTTGGAGAGCGCACCCTGCCGGCGATCGATCCGCACGGGCTCCGGCTCGCCTTGGTCGAATCATCAACGCCGCGCCGTGCGTTTACCGCTTGGGACGCGAGCTCGGTGAAAGGGGAGCACCAGATCCGCGGGCTTCACCACGGGCGGTTGTGGGAACGCAGCGAAGCGGCGACGGCGCAGTTCCTGACCGCGGTGCTCGGGTTCGAGCGGCTCGGATCGGAGAATGGCTGGACGCGGTACGGCTTCAAGGACGGATGGGGCGCAGTCGACCTGCGTGAAACCCGTGACGTGTCTCGCGGCGCGTGGGGCGTGGGATCCGTGCATCATCTCGCCTGGCGGGTGGACGACGAGGCGCATCAGCATGCGGTCAGCCTTCAGATCGAACGGGCTGGCGCGCGGCCGACACCCGTGATCGATCGCTTCTGGTTCAAGTCCGTGTACTTCCGCGAGCCCGGCGGCGTGCTGTTCGAGCTGGCGACCGATGGGCCAGGCTTTGCGGCCGACGAGGATCCGGCGCATCTGGGGGAGACGCTGGTCCTGCCGCCGTGGCTGGAGCCATCGCGTTCGCGGATTGAGGCAGTGCTGCCGCCCTTGCGAGACGTGACCAAGGGAACGGAGTCGACGGAGGAAACGGAGTTCACAACGAAGGAACGGAGATAACGGAGGCGAACGAAGTTTCTTCAGCTTGCCGCAGGCGGCAGTTCGACTTTATAGAGTTGCTGGCCTTCAAGGTTGCGCAGCGTCACCGTCAGTCCGCGCGTTTTGGCCGACGCGTGTAAGGTGCCGAAAAACTGCAGCCCTTCACTCGGCGGCCGGTTCTGTTTCATCCCGGGAGGAATTCCGAGGAATTTCAGTTCAGGCCCGAAAGTGGGATCGAGTGCCGCGGGGCCGAAGGTGCCAGCGTGCGCCGGCCCGGCGACGAATTCCCAGAACGGATCGAATTCGGTGAACGAGGCGCGCGTCGGATCGTAATGATGCGCAGCGCAATAGTGGACGTCGGCCGTCACGAAGACGACATTCTTGATTCGCCGATCGCGCAGGAACTTCAGCAGACCGGCGATCTCGAGTTCGCGGCCGAGCGGCCGGCCGCCGTCGCCATTGGCGACGGCTTCGAAGAGCGGACCGTCGACGACTGTCAATCCGAGCGGTAGATCGCTGGCGATGATCTTCCACGTCGCCGTTGATGCCGCCAGACGGCGTTTGAGCCACGCCACCTGTGCTGCGCCGAGAATCATCGACTCCTCGGACAAAACCGTTTGACGATTCTTGGAGTTCGCGCCGCGGTAACTTCTCATGTCGAAGCCGAGAATCTCGACCAGCGGCCCGAAGCGAATGCTGCGGTAGATTCGCTCGGGATCCGTCGGGTCGAAGCGCATCGGCGTGTATTCCTGGAAGGCGCGCTTCGCCCGCGCCGCGAGGAGCGCGACGCTCTTCTCGGTGTGCGGCAGATCGGCGCCGAGAATTTCCGTCGGATACCAGTTGTTCAGCACCTCGTGATCATCCCAGATGACGAACTGGGAGAGCGAGGCGTTGAACCGGCGCACGTTGTCGTCGAGCAGGTTATAACGATGGTTCCCGCGAAATTCGTCCAGCGTTTCGGCGACCTTGCTCTTCTCGGCGGTGACCAGGTTCTTCCAGACCCGCCCATCGTCCAACACGACTTCCGATTGCAGCGGGTTATCGGCGTAGATGGTGTCGCCGCAATGAATGAAGACGTCCGCGCCAACCTGGCGCATGGTCTCGTACAGCCGCATGCCGCCCATGTCGGGATTGATGCCCCATCCCTGGCCTACCGTATCGGCCGTCCACGCGATGGTGACGTCGCGCGGCGGGCTCGTTGATGCCGCCGGTGTGCTGAAGCTGCCGACGATCGGCTCGCTCCAGACGCCGAGATCCGCCAGGCTCTGGAACCGCACGCGATAGAAGATTCGCTGATTGGGCGCGAGACCTGAGAGATCGAGACGCGCGGTGAAATCCGACGATTCGAGCGCGGCTGGACCGACAACGCGTTTGAGGTTGGCGAACGACTCGGTGGTCGAGTATTCGACGACCAGGCGGGAAGGACGGTCGGTGCGGCTCCAGATGATCGCGCGATCGGAGTCGACGTCGCCAGCTGTCGCGCCAAACGCTGACGAGGGCCGCGCTCGGTCCGACTGAACGATCGCCGGGCCGCGTGCGAAGAGCGGTGCCGTTCTCGCCACGCCGAGCGCCGTGCCTGTGGCGCGCAAAAACGCCCGTCGACTCACAACGTTCGAAGTCCGCAACCTGAACCCCGCACAACCTGAGAACCTGAACCCCTGTCGAACCTGAGAACATGAACCCCGTTGAACCTGAACCCCGTCGAACCTGAGAACCTGAACCCTGTAGAACCCCGCAGAACCTTGTAGAACCCCGTAGAACCTCTGCTCCTAGGTTCTTACCACCTCGCCGGTGAGCATTTGCTCGACTTCGGCCAACGTCGGCGCTGATCCCATCGCTCCCAGACGTGTGCAGCTGACCGCGGCGGCCGCGTTGGCGAACTTCAGCACGTCGAGCGTCTGCCATCCGGCCAGCAGCCCGTAGACGAACCCGGCGCGAAAGACATCGCCTGCGCCGGTGGTGTCGACCGCGTGCACCTTGAAGGCCGGAACGTGGATCAAGCGATCGCCATCGAGCGCCATCGATCCGGCCGTGCCGAGGGTCACGCATAACAGCTCGCCGTGTTGATAGCGAAGCTTCCGCAATGCCCGTTCGGGATCGCGTTCGCCGGTCAACGTCGGCGGCACGTGCTCGGCAAAAATCGGAATTGAGACGCTGGCGATCAGATCTGGAGTGTGCTCGGTAACCCGATCCAGATCGCTCGTCACGATCAGGCCTCGCGCCCTGGCCATACGAGCTGTCCGAATCGCCGCGAGCTCGTCCACGTCATCGACATGCAGCACGCGCGCCGACAGCACAGCGGGATCGATTTCGCCATCGCCGATGTCGAGCGCTGAATCGCGGTGCCAGAGGACGGTGCGCTCGCCCGTCGATTCGTCGACGAGGATGATCGCGAATCGCGCCGGCGCGTCCCGGATGAGGACGTTCGACAAATCGACACCGCGACGTTCGAGCTCGCTGCGGATCAAGCGCCCGTTCTCGTCGTTGCCAAGCGGTCCCAGATAGCCGGTCCGTAGCCCGAGCCCGCTGCACGCAGTGAGCATGCTGGCAATCTGCCCACCAGCCGCGTCGAACGTCGACGAGATCCGAAGCTTCGAAGCCGTTCCCCGCGCGAGCGGCGCAGTCGGCAGCAGATTGACGTGATCGACCGAGCTCTCGCCCAGACCTACAACGTCCAACGGTTCGGCGCCTTTCATCAGGCACAGATTCTATCTGGGTTCTGCTGCGTTCTGCTGGGTTCTACCGGGTTCGGTTCTCACGTTCCGCTCGGTTCTCAGGTTCCGCTCGGTTCGAGGGTTAGAACACTGCCCCGCGCGCCCGGTAGAACCGAGACCAGTAGAACCTAACCCGGTAGAACCGAACTCAGTAGAACCGAACTCAGTAGAACCGAACCCAGTAGAACCGAACCCAGTAGAACCCTAGAACCGAACCGTGCAGAACCCTAGAACCGAACCCGGTAGAACCCCAGAACCGAACCCGATAGAACCCCAGAACCGA
>JBPYFA010000276.1:0-17530 GCA_051986585.1 Vicinamibacterales bacterium
CACCGTTGCCGCCCGCGGCGGTCGGCCCATGGCAAAAACCGCACGACTGGCGGAACTGCTCGTGCCCGCGGTCGTATGCCTGCCGCGTGATCTCGACGCAGGGAATTCCGAGCCCAGGACAGAATCGCAGCAGCTCGGAGCCCCCGGCTTGCGCCTGGCCGCGCGCGGCCGAGTGGGTCGCCATGAGCACGAACGAGACGATCGCGGCGCCGGCCGCCGCCATCCAGCGGTTCTGCCTGCGTGTTCCGTCCTGACGGGCCTGACGGAGCAAGAACCTGGCAGAGGGGCTACCGGCGAGCGACCCGTCGTCCATACACCTCAATCCAGTCCACGCGCGATGACGCGGGCGTGCCGCCGCCCGGCGCGAGCTCTGTCCAGCCGATCTCATCGACCTGCGTCAGATCGGGGTTGGTCGCCCACGGACCCTCGACGATCGACTTGATGTCCATCCGCCGCCACCGGATTCCGGCAATCGAGAACTCGCTCTCGTGCCAGTCCACGGACGGACCTTCCGCATAGTCGCTCACCAACCATGTCCCATCGGCGAGTTTCAGCGTGAGCCGAAGGTTGCGGAAGCCGGTCTGCTTGGTTCGCCATTTGATCTTGGCGAGACCGGTCAGGTCGACGAGTGCATCCTTGTCCCGCAGCGCGATTGCGCAGTTCGCCGGGCAGGACCCAAGCCAGATGTAGTACGGGTCGTCCTTTGGCGTATCGTGATGGCTCTTCCGGACGCCGTCCTTGCCAGGGCCGTAGAGCGCGACCTGGAGCTTGGGGTTCGCCACGTGCTCCTGCGTGACCGGCGCGGCGGCGGCGATTTCCTTCCAGTCCTCGCGGAAAAACAGTGGCGGCCGATTGTCCTCGGGCGCCTGGGCGCCCATACTCACGACGATCAGGAACGGCGCTGCCAGCAGCAGTCTGGACCTGGTCACGATGTGCGTCATCACGTCATCTTCCATACCGCACCGATCTGTTTAGGTCGAAGTCGCGCCGAAGGCGAGGAGCCGGCCATCACAGTCCTTGACGACGAACTCGCGCGAGTGCCACGGCGTGTCGCCAAGAGGTCGTGTGAACTCGACTTCACGGGCGGCATATTCGGCGTACAAGGCATCCGCGCTCTCGATGAACAGGTAGGCGTCGAGCAGTTCGTCCGCATATTTGTCGGGATGTGGGGTCGGCGGCTCGGCGAGACGGAAGTGGATTCTCTGCTCGTCTCGGGCGACGATGGCATAGACCGGCGGATCATTCCACGTGCCGAGACATTCGAAGCCCAGCCTGTCTCGGTAGTATGCGAGGGTCGCCGGCAGGTTCGTCGTGAAGAACTGGGGCGCGATCTGGCGAATCATATCCTCACCCTACAAACACGTTTCGAGTAGGAGCGGCACTGTCAGTCACGGTCGGCTATGTTAGCCCGCTTGGCAGCCGCCGTGGGCAATCGCTTCACCGAGGCTCGTAGCCGTCTAGATGGAGGCGCTTCTCCAGCTTGTCATGCCGCACGCAGAAGTCTGCCTCGATGAACTTCGGCAGGAGCCTCTCCTCGCTGCTGTGCACGTAATACCTGTTCAAGCCATCGTCCATGGCGAAGATGTAACCGTTGCGAATCAGGATCGACTCCCACGCCTTGTGGCTGGCCGCTTCCGTCAGCGGGGCGGTTGACTCAGCCATGATGACGCGCGGGTGATATCGCGTGAGGTCGATGCTCGAGAGCACCTGCTTCTCGAAGCCTTCGACATCGACGTTCAGAAACGTGATCTCTCTGTTCTTCGCGTGCTCGTCGAGCACCGCGTTCAACGTGATCACCGGAACTTTGATCGTCGTGAATTCGAAACCCTTTGCCCGATGTGACGCCGCGATCTTCGGATCCAGCGTTGAGAGCCCAGACGCGTCGACGCCCTTGTACAATGTCAGCTCGCCGGGCTTGTCCGAGATCGCCACCCCTTTGTTCGTGTCCTCTGGCCTCGACTTGTTCAGCTTCTCGACCAGCTCCGGAATCGGCTCGATGTTGATGCCCCGCCAGCCGGCCAGGTAGAAGTACTTGGTCACGCTGTTCTTATCAGGATCGTTTGCGCCGACATCGACATAGAAGCCGATTGGCTGATCTTTTAACACGTAGGCGAGGATGTAATCCTCGTAGAACTGCGAGTAGTAGGTTGGCCCGTCGCCGAATCGACCGCGGATCGGGCACAGAATCGTGACCGTGGGTGTGCCGGCGGTTGCGGACGCAGCGGCCGGATCGGCCCGGGCAGCCTCCGCGCGATGCTTGGCCGGCTCCCCGCATCGTGCCAGGAACGCGCTGGCCACGATTGCGCAGATCGCGGCAGCCGCGATCGGTCGACCGTTGCGTAAACTGTCGATGCCGATGCGGTTCGTGTCGGTGGTCGGTGCGATGCGCCGGCTTTTGGGCATGGTCGCCCGGGAGTGTATGCTGCCCGGCACATCCTGTCATCAAGCCGCGTTCCTGACGCTCTGTGTCCCGGCGTGAAGCTCAACCGGCGCAGGAGACTCCCGCCGTGTGTGCGATTGAAGGAATGTATCGTGCATCTCTGGCTGTTATGGCCAAATCCACTCGCGTATCAGTGAAAGCCCCGGCGCGCAAACCTTCGTCCTCGACAGGCGTGGCCGCCCACGACCCTGTTCGCATCGTCCCGTTGTACCTGCCTGTGGCAGCGGCTGCCGTTGCCCCGCAAACCGCGAAACTCACGTACCGCAACGGTCCCCTTATCGCAGCAGTGCAGGTATTCACGCTGTTTTGGGGCAGCAAATGGAAACAGGCGCCACAAACCGCCATGATCGGCCAGCTCAACGCGTTTTTTGATTCCATCCTGACCAGTCCACTGATCGATCAGCTCGCGGAATACAACGTCCCCAAATACAAGATCGCGCACGGCAAGCGGGTAGGGACCGCGACCATCACGACACCGGCGTTGGCGACATCGGTGACCGACAGCGCGATCCAGACGATGCTGCAGCAGCAGATTGCCTCAGGAAAGGGCGTCCCGAAACCGACCGCTAACACGCTGTATTTCATCTTCGTCCAACCAGGCGTTCGGGTGGTGATGGGCGGCTCGGCGTCGTGCCAGGCGTTCTGCGGCTATCACAACGCGATTGGCCGCACGGTGTTCTACGCGGTGATGCCGTATCCAGGCTGCAGCGGCTGCACCGGTAGTCTGGCGCCGTTCGATGCACTCACGTCCACGAGTTCCCACGAACTGTGCGAAGCGATCACCGACCCGATCCCGGGGGAGGGTTGGTACGACGATGCGAACGGCGAGATTGGCGATATCTGCGCGTGGCAGACGAAGAAGGTCGGCAACTATACCGTGCAGTTGGAGTGGTCGAACAAAAGCAATCGATGCGTGTGAACGCCGTCCATGGTCCGTAGCCGAAGGTCACTTCCGGCTAAAGCCGGAAGCCACAAGTCACGGCTTGTAGCTTCCGCCTTTAGGCGGAAGAACGCAACATCGTCAGTCGCGCATCGCGTTGAGCGACCAGCGAGGGAGGCGGTAAGCGATGGCTATTGACGTTCTGATTGTTGGAGCGGGGCCCACTGGTCTCATGCTGGCGAACCAACTGGGGCGCCGCGGAATCCACGCGACCATCATCGACCGGCACAGCGGCCCGGCGCAGCAAACGAGAGCGATGGCGGTGCAGGCGCGCACGCTCGAGATCTATTCCAAGCTGGGCCTCGCCGATCGCGCCCTCGAACTGGGCACCCCCGGGAACGGTGCAAACATGTGGGTGAAGGGACGGTTGAAGGCGCGCATCCCATTGGAGAAAATGGGGAAGAACCTGAGTCCGTTTCCGTTCGTGCTGATGCTGGGTCAGGATGACAACGAGCGCATGATGGGCGAGCACCTGCGGAACTGGAATATCGGAATCCAATGGAACACCGAGTTGATTGGCCTCGAGCAGCACCCCAGTCATGTCACCGCGACGATCAAGGATGCCGACGGCAGCACGCGAACGATCGAAGCGGCCTATGTTGCCGGCTGCGACGGCAGCCGCAGCGCGGTGCGCGAATTGAACAAGATCGGATTTCCGGGCGCCCCGTATGAGCACTCGTTCTTCGTGGCTGATACCGAAGCGACCGGACCGATGGTGCCGAACGAGCTCAACGTGTATCTGTGGCCCACGGGATTCCATCTGTACTTTCCGATGCACGGCAGGAACCGCTGGCGCGTGATCGGCATCCTGCCGCAGGGGCTCGAGACAAAGTCGGATCTGACGTTTGCGGATCTCGTGCCTTCCCTCCAGCACGAAGGCGGAGCCGTGACGTTCACATCCTGTCTCTGGTTCTCGACCTACCGCATCCATCATCGCCGTACGGAGCGTTTTCGCGATCGCCGATGTTTCCTGCTCGGCGATGCCGCGCATGTCCACAGTCCGATGGGAGGACAGGGCATGAACACGGGCCTGCAGGACGCGTATAACCTGGCGTGGAAGCTCGGGCTGGTCGTGTCGGGGCGAGCGGACGATGTGCTGCTCGACACCTATCAGGCGGAACGCCTGCCGGTCGCCGATCGGCTGCTGTCAACCACCGATCGCGCGTTCAGATTTGTCGTGTCCGACAGCTGGTTCGGCGGCGTGTTTCGCACGCGAGTGTTCCCGAACGTGGCGGCGCTCGCGATGCGGAAACCGCGTGTACGCAGGGCGGCGTTCCGGACCATCTCGCAGATTGGCATCACCTATCGTCAAAGTCCGCTCTCGCGCACGCTCGACGGCGTGGCAGGGAACGCTCCGCAGGCGGGCGATCGATTTCCGTGGCTGCAGCTCACGTTCCAAGGACGGGATCGGCGCGAGGATCTGTTTCAGCGGCTCGACGACACCCGATTCAACCTGATCGCGTTCGGCCAACCCGCGCCGATGGTCGAGCGGCTCGGTCTCGGCGATCTGTTGCAGGTGCATGTCGTACCGCTCGCAGGCGACAATGCCGCAACGCTGGGGACCGTGTCGATCACCGCGCCTGTCTGCTACGTGCTGCGGCCCGACGGTCATGTCGGCCTGGCCGGGGCGCAGATCGATCCAGCCGCTCTGGAACGCTGGTTCTCGGAGGCGCACGTACACTCCGGCCGCGCGTCAGGACAGACGGACCAGATGGTCGCAGACGCTCGAACAGCCGACGACGAAATACAGGCGGGCGGCAGGATAGCTGCTGCGGACGCTGAGAGGAATTGAGCGGCTACTTGATCCAGATCCCCAGCGACGCGGCTTGCGCTTCTTCCTCGAGGCGCTTGAATTCCTGCTCACGCACGAACTGACGCGTGAGATCGATTCGGGCCCGTCCGGCTTTCAGCATCTCCGCGTTGAGCAGGGTCCCATCGGCCAGAAATACGTAAGCCCCGCGGTTATCTTCCGATCCGACAAGCGGGTCGTATTCGATGCGCACGGTCTTGCCGAGCGCGAGCTTCCGCAGAAAATCACGGGACGGACGATTGCGCGTGAGGTTGATGTGGCCGCTAGCGGCGGGCGGCGTCGCCGGCGGATCCTGACGGGGTGGTGGCAGGGGAGCCCCCGGCCCCAACTGCACTGCCGGCTGGTCGGCGCTCTGGATTCCCAGAAGACGAATCCTGCCTACGCCGTCGACGACGAGGGTCTCGCCGTCGGGCACTTTCGTCACCCGCTGCGCCCATGCCGCCGCGGGTATCAACGCGATGGCGACCACTGCAATTACTGTTCGGAGGACGCCCATATTCCCTAGCGTACCAAAAACCGGCTTGTGGGGTGCAGACGATTGCAGCCGGTCGAACCAATCCCATCAGCGCCAGCCGGCTCCCCCAGTTCTGCATCTTCTCGGTTTCGCGAACGGTAAGCCAAGAACGAACCAAGAACGAACCAAGAACCAAGACCCCCAAACCGAAACCAAGAACTCAAAACCTAAAGCCAAGAACTGACACCCTACGCCGTCCCTTTCCGTCGCGCTCTTACGATTACTCCTGGTGAGCCATGCTCGCAACGTTGTGGAACGTCGCGATTGCGCTCCAGACACCAAGGCCGATGCCGCGCGCCAGCTGCTGCAGTTCTGCCATGCTGTGCGCGAAGAAGATCAGCACCGAGCCGTCATTCGGATCGGCCTGCCACCAGCTGCCGTACGCCCCCGGCCAGCCAATCGTGCCGACGCCTCCGCGACACTGCAGCGGGTCGGCCTTCTCCGGTTCCATGACCACCGCCACGCCCATGCCGTAGCCGTGTCCCGCGGCAAACAAAGGACGTCCAAACATGCGGGCGGCGGCGCGTTGTTCAGGCGTCAACTGATTCGACGTCATCATCGCGCGGGTCTCGGGTCGCAGGAGGTCCGCCCCGATTCCACCATCAGGGATCAGCATGCGAGCGAACGCAAGGTAGTCGTCGACCGTCGACCACAGGCCCTGACCGCCGGACTCGAACGTCATGTTCTCCGGTCGCTCGGCGAGCGCCTGGCGACCTGGCGCTTCCGTCAACGCCGCCAATCGGCCCTCATTATCGAAACCGCACAGCCCCGCGCAACGAGCTCGCTTGTGCGCCGGGACGGTGAAGTGCGTATCACGCATCCCGAGTGGACCGAGGACTCGTCGATCGAGCACCACGCTCAACGGCGCGTCGTCGAGCCGCGCGATCAGGAATCCGAGCAGGTCGGTTGAGTGACCGTAGTGAAATCCGGCGCCCGGCTGATCGATCAGCGGCAGCGTCGCGAGGCGTGCGATCCACTCGTCTGGCGTGAGCGGGTTGTCGATCGTCGCGCCCAGCGTCTCCGAATGGGCGCGTCGGATCGGGCCGCGATGGAAGTCGCCATATGTCAGACCAGATCGGTGCGTGAGCAGATCGCGGAACGTGATCGGACGCGCCGCGTCGTCGGTCTGATCGAGTGGGCCATCCGGGTCGCGCAGCACGCGCATGTGCGCCAGTTCAGGAGCGCACTCGCTGATCGGCTGGTCGAGATCGAAACGCCCCTCGTCGAGCATCGTCAAGGCCGCGGCGCTCGTGACCGGTTTCGTCACGGAGGCAATGCGGAAGATCGTGTTCCGCTCCACCGGCAGACCGGATACGAGGTCGCGCCGCCCAACCGTTGCAATCTCGCGGACCGCTCCGTTTCGCCACACCAGTGCCGCGGCACCGGCAAGTTCTCCGGCTTCCACTCCTGGCAGGAGGGCATCCACTATCGAATTCTTCGCCGTCATGATCGTCGCCTCGTTGGTATGTTTATCGTATTGAGATTATAAAATAAATGTACTATTTTATTGTTGATGGCAAGCGAAAAAAAATGGTCACCACGAGGAAAGCCAAAAGGCGACAAGCGGGAACGAACGCGCGCCGCGTTGCTCGAGGCTGCGCGCGCGCTCGTTCGCGAGAAAGGACACGAACGGACGACGCTCGAGAAGGTCGCGAAGCGGGCCGGCATGACGACGGGCGCGATCTACGGCAATTTCAAGAACCGCGAAGACCTCTTCATTGCCTTGGGCCAGACGTACTGGCCGCCGATCGCGCCGAAGATCTCACCCGGCTCGACGTTCGCCGAGGCGATGCACGCATTTGCCAAGGCGACTTTGGCCGCAGTAGACGAGCGCGCGCCTGTCGCAATCGGGCGGCTGACCGGACTCGCTTACGCGTTGAAGAGCGCGAAAATGCGCGCCAAGGTGGTCGAGGTCACGAGGAATAGTTACGAGTTCGGCGCCGACTGGTTGCGCCGATTCGACCCGGCGGAGCTTCCAATGCCGCCGGAGCATCTGGTGCGCGTGATCCACGTTCTGATGGAAGGATTGGTGATGCAGCGCATTCTCACACCGGAATTGTGTCCGGACGAGGTGTTCTACGCCGCTTTCGCCGCATTGGCGCGGAGCTGAACGTCGCCGACGGTCACCGCGGAGAGTCGTCCTTGCGAGCGCGCTCCGTACTCGTGTGTTCCGGCCAGGTGCGTACGGATTCCACTAGAATGGCCGCCTGTCGTGTCAGCCCTCCATTCAACGTTTTCGAAAAAAAATTGACAAGTCGCTGAATTTGTTTCGGCGAGGCGTAAGATCGTGGGACCGGCAAACGACGACGATTGAGTGTTCCTTCCGACGCGGTCCTTCGCGCCGGTCGAGTGTATTGCCGAGGCCGTTAAAGACGAGGTTTCCATGGGTACCCTCCACAACTTGACGCTGCGAACGGCGACCGCAGTCGGTCGGCTCGCTGACCTGCAGCGCCGAGCCGAAAAAGTTGCCGAAAATCGTTCGACCGTTGCCAAGACCGCGCTGGCGGAATTATCGACGGCTCTGGAGGAACTGCAGGTTGCGAACGAAGCGCTGCAGGAGCAACTGGCTGAATTGAGGGCATTGCGCACATCGACCAAAGATGCCGTCGACCGTGCCGACGAGTTCGCGCACGTCCTCCCGGTCGCAGCCGTGTGGACCGATCGCGCGGGTGTTATCGAGAGCGGGAACGACGCCGCGGCTCAGTTGCTCAATGTGGGTCACCACCATCTCGTCGGCAAGTCGCTGATGCTCTTCATCACCGACCGCGGCGCACTGTTTACCGCGCTTCGAAGTCTCTGTGAGCCCAACTTCATGTCAGCGGTCGATGTGGACGTGACCGTCAGACCGCGTGAGCGTCGCCCGCGCAAAATGAAGCTCGCGGGTCGACGGCTCCAGCACGATAACCGGTGCTTATGGTTCTTCCACACCCCGGAGGCGGCGAAACAGGAAGAAGTCCACGCAGTTGGCGCTGAGGTCTGACGACAGCCTCGCGAACATCCGACCGCCACCTGCTCAGCTCGCTGACCCGTTGCGCTCGCGGCGAATCGAGCGCTCGAAATAACGTGTGACAGACGTGATTACCTTGCGCCGCTGATCCGATGCCGCGGCACGGACCATGCTGGTCGCCGTCAGCGTGGGTCTCGCGAAACTGTGGCTGACGCTTGGGATCTGTCTCGGCGTGATCCTGCTCCGCATCGTCGTTGCCGCCATTCTGCGTGCGCTGAGGCGCGGCCGTCCCCGCAACCGACTCGTCTTCTGGACCGATCAAGCCGCGAGCCTCGCCGCGCTCGTATGCGTTCTGGTCGCGTGCGTCGCGATCTGGGTCGACGATCCGGCGCGGCTGACCTCCGCCCTCGGCCTTGCCAGCGCCGGTGTTGCCATTGCGGCCCAGAAGGCCGTCACGTCGATTCGCTTCATGGTCCCCGAGCACGGCATCCGCGAGATCAAAGATCGGATCAGCCGGAAGATCCTCGCCGATCTCGACGCCGCCGGAATCGGAATTGGCAGCACGACGATGGAAGTCACGCTGATGAACCGATCATGAGCGACGACAAGGAAGCGAAGGCGCAGGAAGAGCACGTCCCCGAGGGCGAAGTCATCTACCGCGCCATCCGCAGCGATGGCGATCATGCACTGGCCATGACCAACGCGCAGCTGGCGTGGTCCGGCCTCGCCGCGGGACTGTCGATGGGCTTCTCGCTCGCTGCCGAAGGCGTGCTCCGCGCGCACCTGCCGGATGTGCCGTGGCGGCCGCTCGTCGCAAAGCTCGGTTACGCCATCGGTTTCCTGATCGTGATTCTTGGCCGGCAGCAGCTCTTCACAGAGCAGACGCTGACCGCGATGCTGTCGCTCTTCTCGGTCGACCGCCGCGAGGGAACAATTGGAAATGTCGCGCGCCTGTGGACGATCGTCGTGCTTGCCAATCTCGTCGGAACGGCGCTGTTCGCCGCCGCGGCCGCGTGGACGCCGGCGTTCACGCCCGAGGTCCGCGCCAACTTCGCGCACATCGGCCACGAAGCGCTGAGTCCCGGCTTCGCGGCCAACTTCGTCCGCGCCATCTACGCCGGTTTCCTGATTGCGACGATGGTCTGGCTGCTGCCAGGGTCTGGTCAATCACGAATGTGGATCGTGATCGTCATCGCCTGGGTGGTGGGGATCGCGTCGCTGGCGCATGTCATCGCGGGATCGTCCGAAACGCTCTACGTTGTCTTCCGTGGCGAGCGCGGTTTCGCGGACTATCTGGTCAACTTCCTCCTGCCGTCGTTCCTCGGTAACAGCATCGGCGGTGTTGCACTGGTCGCGGCGCTCGCCCACGCGCAGCACGCGCCAGAAGAGCAGCCCTGACGCCCACTGTGTCAGTTCGAGTGACAGTCGCAGCGCAACGCGCCAATCGGAGCGATACGCACGTCAACTGAACAACTGAGTGCCGCGAGTCGCTAATCGCCGGCCCAAGGACGGATCCTCCACGCTGCTGATAGGATCTTCGCGATGTCTTCGCACATGCGAACGGTCCGCACCCGGTGAGCTTCGACCTGCCGCTCGCCGTTGCCGCCTTTGGAATCGGCATCGTCGTCGGGCTCACCGGCATGGGCGGCGGCGCCCTGATGACGCCGGTGCTGGTGCTCTTTTTCAATGTGCTGCCGCTCACTGCGGTGTCGTCCGATCTCGTCGCGAGTGCGGTGATGAAGCCGGTGGGCTCGCTCGTGCACCTGCGGCGAGGTACCGTCCATCTGGTGCTCGTGAAGTGGCTCTGCGTCGGATCGGTTCCGTCGGCATTCGCCGGAGTGCTCGTGGCACGCGCACTAGGCCGCGGCCAACAGGTGCAACAGGTGATCCGCACGGCGCTCGCCATCGCGTTGCTCTGCTCGGCCGCGGGGCTGATGATCCGCGCTTACATTCGCCTCACCGAGCATGCGCGCGTTCGCGACGGGCGCGCCGCCCCGTTACCACAGGGCCGCCCACACATCGAGGTCCGACCCTTTCCCGTCCTACTGGTCGGCATCCTCGGCGGCCTCGTCGTCGGTCTGACGTCGGTCGGCTCCGGGTCGCTGATCATCATCGCGTTGATGGCCTTGTACCCCGGGCTGAAGGCGAGCGAGCTGGTCGGCACAGATCTGGTGCAGGCGGTTCCCCTGGTCGCGTCAGCCGCGATCGGTCACATCCTGTTCGGCGACTTTCAATTGCCGCTGACCGCGTCACTGCTGGTCGGCAGCATTCCCGGCGTGTGGCTTGGCGCCCATCTGTCGGCACGTGCGCCCGGCGGCCTCGTGCGGCGAGCGCTCGGGTTCGTGCTGCTCGCGAGCGCGCTCAAGCTGCTCGACGTCTCGAACAGGAACACGGGAATCATCCTCGGAGCCGTGCTGATCTTCGCGCCGCTGCTGTGGATGGTGGTTCGGCGACGGCACGGTTTTCCTGCACTCGGGACGCGCACCGAACGGTACGAGTGATGAGCGTTGTGCATCCTTGGTTCGCCAATCGGAAATCTTGCATCCACGCATCTCGCATCGCATACTCGGCGAAGTGGCACCGTTCGATGATTCGAAGGATTGAACGATTCACGATTCACGATTCACAATTAAACGAGCCCGTTTCTGATCCTCTACTGAAGAGCCAATGCCAATGACTTCACGCCACGCGCTGTTCTATCTGACCGCTCTCAGTCTCACTTTCGTCCAAGTTGCCGGCAATGCAAGCCAGCAAGTGGAACCGGGGTTCACGTCCCTGTTCAACGGTAAGGATCTGACCGGATGGGTTTATGGGCGGCGAGGAACGGGTGAGAACAAGTCCGGGAAAGGGTATCAGGTCGAGAACGGCGTCATCTATTCGACGAAAGACGACGGGGGCAATCTGTACACCGAGAAGGAGTACTCCGACTTTGTCCTGCGCTTCGACGTCCGCCTGACCGAGAACGCCAACAACGGCATCGGCATTCGCGCGCCGCTCGAAGGGGACGCCGCCTACGTTGGCATGGAGATCCAGGTGCTCGACGACAGCGGCTCTGAGTACACAAACCTCCGACCCTATCAGTACCATGGTTCGATCTATGGCATGGTGGCGCCGAAGCGTGGGTTTCAGAAACCCGTCGGCGAATGGAACTCGGAGGAGATCACGGCGAAGGGACGCCAGATCACGGTGAAGCTCAACGGCACCACGATCGTGGACGCCAATCTGGACGACGTGAAGGACGAGGAGATGCTCAAGGCCCACCGCGATCTCAGCAAACCCGAAGGCTCACGCGGCATTGCCAACACGAAGGGACATATCGGGTTTCTCGGCCACGGCGCCCGCGTCGAGTTCCGGAATATCCGAATCAAGGAGCTGTAAACCGCGATAACCCGCCCGGCGGTCAATTGATCCTTGTCGAGAAGCACCCGATACCGACGCCGAACAGTCTGGCAGGCCGGCTTCAGAAGTCAACGATGGGAATCGAAGATCAATCGCGAGATTTCTGCAACCGTTCCCAGTCTGCGTGCTTGTGTTTCCTGCCGATTAGCGGAAGGAAGCTCACCGCGAGCAGCGCCATTCGCCAGGCGACATACAGGGCCAGCGCCAGGAGCGCGAGCAATCCCGCGATGAACACGAGTCCGCCGAGCACAATTAGCACCAGTCGCATGTCGTAACCTCTCGTACTTAATGCGACAGCGGCGAGCACGCTTCGTCGCCCCGACGCGCATCAACCATTCGTCCGGTTGTCACTGCCTCACTGGCATAAGCACCGCAATGGGTTTGTTGTCGGCGACAACAACGATCGGCTTTCCTGGCTCGGTCATCCGAAAACGCACTCCGCGCGGCGCGATCCGGCGTAGGTACTTGATGTAGGTCGCGTTCAGCGCAATGCCGCTCGGCGATGTGAAGGTATTGCCCGACGCTGCCGGCATGAGGTCGTCAAAGCCGTATTCGTTCTTGTGCGACGCCTTCAGGTAATCCTCGAGGACCTTGGCTGGAAGCTCTCGTGTCGGCAGCGCGGCCGGCTTGGCGAACGCTGCGTCAACCGCCAGGCCGCCGTCGGTGATGAACGTGCGGCCGTCGGTCATGTGCAGCATGCCTTGCCACACTGGATCGCCTGCAGTGCCGGGCGCCGTTGGTTTCAGGGGTGCCTTCGTTTGCGCCCAGGCGGGCACGGTGATGAGGATCGTTGCTGTTGCAACCGCGAGGGTGAAGTAGCGCATGGCGGCTAGTATAGGCCGCACGCGCGCAGGGCGCAGTTCCACAGCCGCCGTTTCAGTGAACCGTGGGCGGTGAGCGAGCGGAGCCGTGGGACGCCGCTCCGCTCACTCCGTGTGCCGGCGAACGGACACCACGAGTCATAGAATTGTCTGAGATGAAGACCGCCTCCCGCTTCATCAGTGTCTTCGCCGTCGGCCTGGCTCTCAGCATGCTGACGGCGGAGGCGAAGCAGGGCGCCGACCTGACGTGGCGACCGGCGGTCGATCTGATTGTGAGCGCGTTTCAGCAGTATCCGCTGGTGGCGCTCAGCGAGGGTGCCGGCCACGGGCAGATCGAAACCCGCGACTTCTTCACCGCCCTGATTCACGATCGTCGTTTCACGCCGAGCGTCAAGAACATCGTCATTGAGTTTGGAAATGCCCGGTACCAGTCGCTGATGGATCGCTATGTCTCCGGCGAAGCGGTCGCGCGCGACCAACTGCGCCATGTCTGGGAGGACACGACCCAGGTGAGCGGAATCTGGTCGCTCCCGATGTACGAGCAGATGCTTGCGGCAGTACGTTCAGCCAATGCCGGTGTGCCACCCGGGCGTCGAATTCGGATCGTGCTCGGTGACCCACCGATCGATTGGACCAAGGTTACCGGCCCGGCCGACGAGGACATGAACGACTGGCGCGATGCGCACGTCGCACACGTGCTCGATCGCGAGGTCATGCGTCGTGGTGAACGAGCGCTGATCCTGATTGGCGGTGCGCACATCAGCCGCACGGTGATGTTTCCGAACAGTCTGGGGCACCTGCTCGACTCGAGATTTCCCGGTCAGACATTTGTGGTCGGGGTACTCGATGTGGGACACGTCGAGCCGCAGATCAAGAGTCGCCTGCGAGCGGAGACTATCCCGGTAGGAGCGACGGTGCGAAACACGTGGCTCGGGAAACTGGACGTTCGGCAGATCGGGTTCGACCTTTCTACCGGCGTGATCCAGGATGATGTCGACGCGCTGCTGGTATTGAGCTTGTCGCAGCCGCACTCTCAGGCTCGTCCTGCACTCGATCCGGCTTACGGACGAGAGCTGGCGCGGAGACGCGCGCTCGCTGACGCGACGTTGCCGTTCCGCGGGGCGAAGATTCGATTCAAAGAGGGCGCCGCTGATTTGGCTCCAGACTCCGACGAACCCCTGCAGCAGGTGTTGAGGGAACTGCAGCGCGATCGAACCCTGACAGTGTTGGTGAAAGCCTTCGCAGACGGAGCAGAACGCGATGCGGACGCTCTGTCGGTCCAACGGGCTGCGCTCGTAGTGGACTGGCTGGGAACGCGAGGTATCGAACGCGAGCGCCTGATCCCGAAGGGTTGCGGTGCGCACCGGCCGCTCACGTTCGGCAACACCGCCGCCGAACGTGCGATGAATCGTCGGGCAGAACTCGTACGGCTCACGGCGACGGCGGGATGTGACCCACCGTGGTAGGCGCGAGACGGGACTGAGCCGTCAGCGGGACTCGGGACTGAGCCGTCAGCGGGACTCGGGTGTGAGAATCCAGCGGAGCTGCGTGCGTTCGCCGGGATCGCGTGGCACCACCGACACATCGAGGTGCACGTGTACCGGCCGTCGATCGCGAGGCTGGATCGTGCTCATCCGATCGATGAGCAGCCCCTCCGTGGCGCGAAGCAGCTCGCTCATGAGGCGCGGGCGATTGTCGGTGATGAACGCGCAGAGACTCCGTCCACGCAGCCCGCGCGGCGACAGGTTCAGCATCCGCGCGGCTTCGGTGCTGATGTCCAGGATCTCTCCAACGGCGTCGGTGACCACCCAGGCCTCGCCCAGATCGCGAACCGGTTCCCCGCCTTTGCGCTTCAGCAGTGTCTCGATCGTGCGAATGAGCTGCTCGGGCGCGATCGGCTCGAGCAGAAAGGCGTCGGCGCCGACGGCAAACGCATCGCGCCGGGCTTGCGTCGTTCGATAGACCGAGGTGACCATGACGATCGGCAGGGTCGGCGACTTGCGCTTCAGCTCTTCGCACACGGTGAAGCCGTCGCCGTCAGGCAGCTTCACGTCGAGCAGCAGGAGCGATGCTTCCGACGCGCGCTCGATGGCGACAGCCGCGCTGTCCGCCTCGTTGACGCCAAAACCGGCTCGTTGGAGGATGCGCGTGCGTAGGAACCGCGCCGGTGCGTGATCGTCGACGTTGAGTACGGGTCGCGTATCCATGGGCCCTGAATCTCTCAGACACGAGTCTATCGCCACTGCCGCGCTCTTGTCGAATGGCGGCGCGAGGCGGCTTGCACCGTCCAGACGCGGTCGATATGATGAGGGCCGCGGAAGAACACGGCTAACGCAGCGACGGACTGACACGGTCAGGACAGCCGCGGAACAAGACAGAAGAACGCGGACGAACACTCGGGCTGACCGAATCCGCGTTTGCTTGCGTGCGCCCGTAGCTCAGTTGGATAGAGCGCCGGGCTTCGAACCCGTAGGTCGGGGGTTCAAATCCCTCCGGGCGCACCACCCTTCCCGAGTTCGCTTGACTCCCCATCAGACGGATCACGTCGGGCTATAATGGGCGTTTCAAGTCGTGACGGTCGTCGCGCGACGCGAGGTCCTTTCGTGCCGTCGCCACCGTCGTCTATGCGCCCGTAGCTCAGCTGGATAGAGCGTTGGCCTCCGGAGCCAAAGGTCGCAGGTTCGAATCCTGCCGGGCGCGCTTGAGCCGAAGGCGAAAGCGCGACCGAGCGCGCCGTAGCAGCGCGTGGGTTGATCGCTGCGAAGGCGGGCCGGGTACAAACCTTCGCTCACGCTTCCGAACTCGCGCCGCTTCCGAACTCGCGCGTGAGCAGCGTAGCGGCGTGCCGAACCCGCTCGCGCTGCCATCCTTCACTCCGCGCCAACGGGATTGCGTCGCCGGTCACGTTTCGCGCCGTGGAAAATCAGCTTCTCCGGTGTGTGCCTGACGCGTCGACGGCGGTTGGGGGTTAGGCGATCGTCGGTGAGCCGACTGTTCAGCGGCGGAGTTGGCCGCTACGCTGATAGCGTACTCATCGCCGCCGTCGGATCGGGACACCTGCGAAGCTGATTTAGACCTGTCGCGTGTCACGTCGCTCAAAGGGACCGGCGACGCAATCCCGCCGGCACGGCGGTTCGCCGGGCGAGCGGCGCGACCGCGACGATGATTGGTTTGAGCCTCGTCTGCTTACAGCGGATTCCTCGCGAAGCACAAATCCTCGACGACTCGTCCACCGATCAGGTGTTCCTGGATAATGCGTTCGGCGTTTTCCGGTGTGACGTTTTGATACCAGGTCCCTTCCGGATACACCACGCAGATCGGCCCACCTGTGCAGATCCTCAGGCACTGGCATTTCGTGCGATAGAACGGACCGTCCGAGCCGGTAATGTTCAGTTCCTTCATCCGGCTCTTCAGGTACACCCACGTGCGCTCGCCGATTTCCAGGTCGGTGCAGTCGGGACCGAGACAGATGAATAGATGACGCGTCAGCCGGCCGACGCCGAACAACGCGGCTGAGTCCGCTGGTGTGCCGCTTCGCTTCGCCATTGGCCCCCCGATAATATCGCAGGCGTGGCACCCGCCTTGCTCGCTCGGGCGTAACTCGAAAGGAGCGTTCATGGCCAACAAAGACATGGATCGCGGGAGCCGGGAATCATCTCCCGATTCGACGGACCGGGACGATCGCGATCGCGTTCGTGGCCGGGCCGATGAGATGGAAGACGCAAGCGAGGGCGAGGAGTTTGACGATATCGAGGATGACAACGACGAAAGCGAGGATAGCGAGGACGACCTCTGACAACGCATCCACACGGCGCAGCCGTGATCTTCGACGTTGACGGAACGCTCGTCGACAGCAACGACGCGCACGCACGCGCATGGGTCGAAGCGTTCGCCGAGCATAGGATCACGGTTGCGTACGATCGGGTTCGCCGCGCGATCGGCATGGGCGGTGACAAGCTCATGCCGGTCGTCGCGGGGATAGAGGAAGACTCTGCGGCGGGCAAGGCGATCGCAAAGCGTCGTGCGGAGATCTTTCAGCGCACCTGGCTGCCGAAGTTGCGCCCGTTTCCCGGCGCACGCGATCTGGTCGCGCATCTGAAACGACACGGCTTCACGCTTGCGGTGGCGAGCTCGGCGAAAGAGGACGAGCTCCATCCTCTCCTCGAGATTGCGCAGGTCGCCGACCTCATTCCCACCCGCACATCATCAGACGACGCGGAGCGATCGAAACCGGATCCCGACATCGTGTCGGCCGCGGTCGAGCGCGTCGGATGCGGACAGGAACGGTCGGTGATGATTGGCGACACGCCGTACGACGTCGAAGCCGCGAAGCGCGCCGGCATTCGGATTGTCGCGTTCACGTGCGGCGGATGGTCAGCTGACGATCTTCGCGGCGCGTCGGCGATCTATGCGGGACCCGAGGATCTGCTCGCGCATTACGACGCGTCGATCCTTGCCCGCCTGTTGTTCACGGCCGACTCGACAAGTTGATAACCCGCAATCCGGATCCCTGATCCCAGACCAGGATGCTCACGATCTGTATTTCTCGTACTTCTTGAACACACTCTCGAGATTCGCCGGCTTGGTCTTGCGCAGCCGCGCCCACAGATCGCCAACCTCGCGAAACCGTGCCGGCGCAGTCTTGATCGTGAACTCTTT
>JBPYFA010000277.1:0-12523 GCA_051986585.1 Vicinamibacterales bacterium
GGTGTTTCGAACCTGTTTGTCGAGCCGGAGCCGGCGTCGCCGTGGGGCCGGCGCTTCGTCGTGATTGGCGGTTTCGCAGCGATCATCTTCGCGCTCGGTCTGGCGCTGACAGCTGTTCACACGCGAAACGAGCCGCAGACGAGCACCGCCGCTCCAAAAGCTGCGGTCAGCTCGGACGTTGCACCATTGGAGCTCTTGTCGCTGAAGCACACGCAGGAGTCTGATCGGATCGTGATCACCGGCATCGTCCAGAATCCACGAACGGCCGCGCCGATCGCGCATGTCGAGGCCAGCGTGTTCGTGTTTGGGCCCAACGGAGCTTTTCTATCGAGCAGCCGCGCGCCGCTGGACTTCACGATACTGGCGCCGGGCGCCGAGTCGCAGTTTGTGGTCGCCGTTCCGGTGTCGGGACAGGTGGCCAGGTATCGAGTGGGATTCCGGACGGAAGACGGCCATGTGCTGCCGCATGTCGACAAGCGCGCGCCTGATGCGCTCGCGCAGAAGTAGGGGGCCCGTATGACGCGCAGCAGAACGCTTGCCCTCGCGACGGCCGTTGCGGCCGTGTTCGTCATTCACGCGCAGGCGCAGAGCGCCGGTTCGCAGAGCCAACAGGGTCAGCAGAACCCGCAACCGACGAACACGGAGCAGCAGGCGTTCCGGTTCAAAACCGGCGTCGAGCTGATCAACGTCACCGCGACGGTGACCGATGAGAACGGCCGGTTCGTCTCCGGTCTGCACAAGGAAGACTTTCGCGTCTACCAGGACGACCAGCTGCAGCCGGTCACGCACTTCAATAACGAACGGGTCCCGGTGAGCCTCGGGATCGTGCTCGACACGAGCGGAAGCATGGAAGGGGAAAAAATGGTTGCGGCGCGTGAAGCGCTCAACAGCTTCCTCGAGCAGCTGAACGATCCGAATGACGAAGTGTTTCTCTATCGCTTCGACAATCATCCGGTGCTGGTGGAGGGATGGACGCACGACAAGCAGCGTCTCAGCTATGCGCTGTCGCGAATCCAGCCGCGAGGCGGCACGGCGCTCTATGACGCGGTCGCCGACGCGGTCCCGCTGGCGCTCTCCGGCCACAATCAGAAGAAGGCGATCGTGATCATTTCCGACGGCAACGATACGAGCAGCCGGACGGACATCACGTCGCTGAAGCGGATCATTCGCGAAGCGGAAGTACTGGTCTACGCGATCGGCATCGATAGCCAGAGCGAGTACGGATGGATCCCCGGCGGATTCGGCGGACACCGTTTTCAGCGACCGCGAGCACCGCGGTTCCCGGTACCGTTCCCGTTTCCAATGCCGGGCGGCGGCGGCCGTACGCCGCCACCCTCTCCTCCGGGCTATCCGTCTCCGACACCGCGCGGCGTTCACGGAATGGACGATCGCGTGAACGCGTTCGCGCTGCGTGAAATCACCGACGACAGCGGCGGTCGCACCGAGGTTGTGCGGAGTACGCGCGACCTCAACCCTGCGACACAAGGAATCGCCGACGAGTTGAGCCGCCAGTACTACCTCGGCTACGCCGCCACCGGTCCGAAAGACGGGAAATGGCATCCGATCCGCGTCGAGTTGCAGAATCCGAGCTATCACGTTCGAGCGCGGAAGGGATTCGTCGCAACGCCGTAACTGGAATCGTCGATTGCTGACCCTGAGCCTGTCGAAGGGTCAGCAATTGATAGAATCCCTGGCGTGAACCTCTACGCCGCCGCCGTAGGCCTGAGCGTACTCGGGAGTTTCGGCGGATTGGTTGCTGCGTCTGCCTTTCTGCTCCTGGGTGATTCTGTTCGCGTCAAGGTGGTGCCGTGGGCGATCAGCTACGCCGTCGGCACCCTGCTCGGCGTGGCGGTGCTCGCGCTGCTGCCGCAGTCGCTCGAGCGATTGCCGCCGGCGCGCGCGCTCGGTACGCTCCTCGCCGGCGTGCTGGCCTTCTTTCTGTTGGAAAAGCTCGTCATCTGGCGCCACTGCCACGATGCTGAGCAGTGTGCCGTTCACACGAGCAGCGCCGCATCGCTGGTCATTGTCGGGGATGCGTTTCACACCTTCGTCGACGGCGCCGTCATTGCTGCCGCCGTCGTCACCTCGATTCCGCTCGGGATCACCACCGCGCTCGCCGTGGCGACGCACGAAATTCCTCAGGAGGTCGGCGACGTCGCCATCCTGCTGCGTGCGGGCTTCTCACGCGGGCGAGCGTTCATGCTGAATCTCCTCTCGGGGATCGGTGGAATTCTCGGAGCCATCGGCATGCTGATGGCGTCGCAATCGCTGCCGAATGTGCTGCCCTACGTGTTGGCGTTCGCCGCGGGCAATTTCATGTACGTTGCGATGTCGGATCTGATTCCAGATCTCCATCATGGCGGCCTCGAAGGGGGCCCGTTCCGTCAGCTCCTCCTCATCGGCGCAGGGATCCTCACCATCGTGGCGCTGTAGGGTGGTTCAGCACCGCCCTCGGATCAGGACAACCGAGCCGTCGCTATCCCCGTGGACCTGCGGGATCGCGCCACATTCCTGTCGATTTCGCTGGCATTCCCTTTGCCTTTTCCCTGGTTGCAAGACAAAAACCGGCTCGCCTGCCGGAGGTCGTCACAGAACTGTGCCGACCGGAGGTTAGAGGGATCATGCACGTCAGGGCTTCACTCGCTGTTACGTTCGCGCTTGTCGCTACGCTCGCGACCGGCGCGTTCGCCCAGGATCGACGCGATGTCCGTCTGGCAGACGACATCGGGCGATCGATCACGGGTTATCCACAACTCACAATTTTCGACGACATCAATGCCACCGTAGACAACGGGATGGTCGTGCTCAGCGGGAAGGTGACCATGCCTTTCAAGAGGGACGATCTCGGAAAGCGGATCGCTAAAATAGACGGCGTTCGCAACGTGCGCAACGACATCGGCGTGTTGCCCGTGTCGCAGTTTGACGACCAGCTTCGCTACCGCGTGTCGCGGGCGATTTACGGCAATCCATCGTTCTGGAATTACGCGGCGATGGCAAATCCGCCGATTCACATCATCGTTGAAGGCGGCCACGTCACGCTTGCTGGCGTCGTCAACAGCAACGTCGAGCGGATGCTCGCTCGATCGCTCGCAACCGGGCTCGGCGAGCTATCGGTCACCAACGCGTTGAAGACCGACGCGGAGGTCAAGAGCGAATAGTGGTCGCAACGTGCAACGTTCAATGTTCAATGCTTCAATCAATGGCCTTGAACATTGAACGTTGCTTTTACTTTCCCCCAATCCACGCAGCAATATCGTCGAGGACGAAGTCGGCAACGTGGCCGGCTTGCTGGTACTCCGCAGGCGTGCTCTTTCCCGTGCCGGCGATGAACAGATGATTCAGCGTCGGATAACTCTTGATCGTGACGTCTTTCCGATCCGAGAGCGCATCGCGCCATCCTTTTAGATCCGCTTGGCTGACCTGGTAGTCCCGCTCACCCTGCAGAATCAGCATCGGCATCTTGAGTTTCGCCGCGGCCTGTGCGGGATGATAGTCATCCAGATCCTTCCAGTACGACTCGGGCGCCGCCTTCTTCAACATTTCGAGCCCCTGCTCCGGAGTCGTGGCGCCGGGGTTAAGGGAGGCGATGTACTCGAGTTGCTCGCGCGCCACATCGAGAAGAGGGCGGGTGGCGCCCGCCATCATGATCAACCCTGCGAGCGACGGATCGTCGGCACCTATCCGCGGCGCGACCATGGCGCCAAGGCTGTGACCAAGGATGAACACGCGTTTCGGATCGATCTCGGGGCGTCCGCGCAACAGTTTCGCCGCAAGGAGCGCATCGTCGACCGTTTCCTCGCGGACAGTGAGATTCTTGTTCGCCGACAACTTGCCGCCGTAGACTCGGGAGCGCTTGTCGTATCTCAACACGGCGATACCACGGTCGGCCAAGCCCCACGCCAGATCGCGGAACGGTTTGTTCGGACCAATGGTTTCGTCTCGATCGTTCGGTCCTGACCCGTGCACGAGGACGACGGCCGGCAACATTCGACCGGGCGGAATCGACAACGTGCCGGGAAGAGCCCACTCTCCGGTCCCGATAGTCACCGGCTCCTCTTTGAACTTGCTCGAGCTCGGTGGAGTAGCTGGCGGCTCGGTTGGAGGCGCGCGCGGAGCAAACCGCAGCCCGGAGATCTTGTTCTCGCTGTCGAACGCGACGATGAAGTTCAGCGCCGCATTCTCGAATTGACAGCCAAGGATGACGGCTGTCGTCCCGGCCGCGGGCGTCGTGACCCGCTCATCGATGAATGATTTGAACGGGCCCACCTGCTGGGTCAGCGTCGACCAGACCTGTCGCAGCTGCGACACGGGCAGCGCCGCGGCCACCTGGGTATTGAACTCATTCGCGACCTCGTCGAACTTTTCGTCGCGCAGCTGCTGGAATACTCGTTTGCCGTGATCCATCGCGGGGTTCACTTGGCGCTGGCCGGCGGGTTGCGGCCCAGCGGCCGCGAGGATGACAAAGAGTGTGACCTTGAACACGCGCACAGAATGAGTCATCACCGCTCGGCGTGCCACATAATTTTCACGACCAAATCTCATGGGATTCACCCTTCAGGGGCTGCATAGGTCTAAGATTTCAGTCGGGAACCTGGATCCGGGCTCCTTCGAATCACAGCGCCTGACCCGACGGAGTCCGCACAGGGATCCCGTTACGACCGCCATGACAAGACCGCTGACGACCTTCGTGCTCACGTCACTGCTCGTCGCGTCGGTCATCGCGCAGCCGCCGGCACCTACCGCACAGAACCCGACATCGCAGGGGCAGACTCAAGGACGTGGTCAAGGGCGTGGGCCGGGCCCCGGTGGAGGACGACGAGGCGCACAGCCCGAGCGTGATGTCACCACACCAGCTGGAACTGCGACCGTCACGGGCAAAGTGATCGCGGCGGATACGGGGCGTGCGCTTCGGCACGCCAGAGTGGTCGTGTCTGGCGGTGGGCGTCCGCATGCCACGAGCACGGACGAGCAGGGTCGATATCGCGTGACGGGACTCTCCGCGGGCAGCTACACGCTCAGCGCTGCCAAGTCAGGATTCGTTGACGGCGCGTACGGTCAACGCCGCGCCTCGGGCGTCGGCACCCCACTCGAGCTCACCGATGGGCAGCAGGCCGTCAACATCGACATCAGGCTCGCGCGCGGCGGCGTTGTCACCGGTCGCGTGCTCGACGAAGAAGGCGAGCCGCTTGCCCGTGCGGTCGTGACAGTCATGCGACAGCAGTACGTGCGTGGACAGAAGCAGCTCGCGCCCGCGGGATCGGATCAGTCAGACGATCGCGGGCAATATCGCGTCTTCGGCCTTCCGCCGGGTGACTATGTTGTCAGCGCGACCGCCGGCGGAATCGAACAAGCGGTGCGACAGATGTTTGGGGATCAGGCTGGCAGTCAGACGACGGAATCGAGCGGGTATGCTCCCACTTACTATCCGGGCGTGACCGCATCGAGTGATGCGACGAAGCTGAAACTCGCCGCCGCTCAGGAAATCACCGGTGTTGATTTTCAGATCCAGATCGTTCCGTTCGCCACGGTCAGAGGCGTCGTGGCGGGCGGCTCGGCCAGCGTGACGCTCATGTCTGATGACGGCGCCGGCATGGGTGGTGGATTCGGCGGGCGCGGTGGCGGCGGTGGTCGCGGCGGACCGGGCCCCGGTGGCGGACTGCGTGCGACAACCCGGCCAGACGGCAGCTTCACGATTCCAAACGTGACGCCAGGAAAATATACGATCGTCGCGCGAGCCGACAGTGGACCGAACGGATCGCCGCGGATGGCCGTGCAGCCGCTCGTCGTAGCCGGAGAGGAAGTGAACGTCGCGCTCACGCCGATGCCCGGCGTTCAACTTGGCGGCACCCTCACACTCGAAGCCGCGGGTGCGCCGCCAGCCAATGGCTTCACCGGTTTTCGAGTCACTCCGCTCCCGCTTGGCGCGTCGTCGACAATCGGGCCCGCCGGTAGGGGCGGACGCCCGGGTGATGTCGGCCAGGCAGGTCAATTCACGATCAGCGACGTGATGCCGGGCCTGTATATGATTCGCGGCTCGGCGCCGCGCGGATGGACGATGAAGTCCGTCTACCTCGACGGCCGCGACGTGACCGACCAGCCAATCGAAGTGAAATCGGAAAATCTGAACGGTCTGAACGTGATCTTCACCGACAAGATCAGCAGTCTGAGCGGGACGGTTCGAGACGCGCGGGGAAATCCCGTCGGCGATGTGGCGGTGATCGTGTTTCCCGCCGACGAGCGTCTCTGGTTTCCACAATCACGCCAGGTGGTGACTTCGCGGAGTGACGGTTCGGGGGCATACCGAGTATCGACGATTCCCCCGGGCTACTATCTCACCATCGCGGTCGACGATGTCGAGCAGGGCGAGTGGTTCGACCCGGCATTCCTCGATCAGATCAGAGGGCGCGCCACCAAGATCAAGATCGAGGAAGGCGATCAGCGAACCCAGGACCTCAAGGTGGTGTCGATGTAGCGGGCTCGCTCGCGCCTTTTCTCATCGTCCACCAGATGAGCAATGCGAGCACCGCGACCGCGGCGGCGAAAGATCCGGCAAACAGCCACACTGTGCGGTGAAGAATCGACTGGCTGTCGAGCTCCACTCTGATGGCGATCGGTTGGCCGTCCAGGCGATCGGCGAGGTGCTGCTCCCACGAGAGGATGTTGCCGCGTTGCGTTTCAGTCGGTTGGTTGGTTTCGAGATCGCGTGCGTTGTGCCACAGGATCCGGCTGGGTAGATGCAGACGGAACGCGACGATCTCCGATCCATTCCATCCGACGTTTTGCAGCGTCCCGGGTTTCAGCGCCGACGCACCCAGCTTCTGTTCGAAGACGTGGTGGCCATTCTGCGCGTAGAGCGCATACCGGGACCACGCGAATGGCGGCGCCTCGTTCAACCTCCGGACATCTGTGACATTCATCCGGATCTGGACGAATCTTCGTCCGGCTCTTCTCCAGGGAGGGCTGACGCGGGTGACCTCCGTGACCGCCGATTGATACGCGGCGCGGATTCGGTTGAGATCGAGACGGGCGGAAGGTGAACTGTCGATCTCGATGCCGCGCAGCGCGACGAGTGCGGGCAGTGACGAGTTCACCACGAGTGTCGCGGAGCCGTCGAGCGAGAGAAAAAGATCCTCCTCGTACTCGTATTGCTTCCCGAGGATTCCTCCGCTGCACGCGCTGCTGCCGAGCGCGGCAATTCCGAGGACGGCCACCAGGATTGCGCGCGCCCAAAGCGACATTCCTCGAATGATATACTGAATATCCGCATCATCCCGCCGCTGATCAGTGCGTTCGTGCACCATGGCAGCGTGCTGTGCACCGCTCCCGACATGTCCCAGCGAATTTTTTTGATCGACGGTAGCTCGCAGATGTACCGGGCCTACCATGCCATGCGCGGCTCTGGCCTTTCAGGTCCGGGAGGACGCACGACGCATGCGGTCTACATCTTCGTGACCATGCTGCGGAAGCTGATTCAAGATCATCAACCGCAGTACATCGCGGCGTCGTTCGACCTTGCCGGTCCAACATTTCGTTCGGACATGGCCACCGACTACAAAGCCAACCGAACGCCGATGCCGCCCGATCTCGCCGAGCAGATTCCCTGGGTTCACGAAGCCTGTGAAGCGATGGGCGTTCCGATTCTGACCTATCAACGATTCGAGGCCGACGACGTGATCGGGACGCTGGCGTCCCGGGCCGCCGAGCAGGGATTCGAGGTGGCGATCGTCACCGGCGACAAGGATTTCTTTCAACTCGTTCACGACGGCATCAAGGTCTACAACCCGCGCGACGACGGCACCTGGTACGACGCCGATGGCGTGAAGGAGAAGTTCGGCGTCGAACCGAGCCAGGTCGTTGATGTGCTCGCGCTGATGGGAGACTCGATCGACAACATCAAGGGTGTGCCGGGGATTGGCGAAAAGGGTGCCCGGGATCTCATCGCGACGTATGGTTCGCTCGAAGCGCTGCTGGCGCACGCGCCGGAGGTGACGAACAAACGTTATCGGGAAGGTCTTCTGGCTCACGCGGAGGACGCGCGCCAGAGCCGCGAGCTCGCCCGGATTCGTACGGACGTGCCGGTCGAGTTCCTGCCCGACACGCTGCGGTATCGCGGCGCATCGCGCGAGCGCTGCTTCGAGCTTTTCACACGGCTTGGGTTTCGGACGCTGGTCATGGATTACGCGCCAGACGCCCAGTCGATCGGGAAAGATTATGGCCTCGTGCGCACGATCGAAGAGGTCAGGGCCCTGGCCGCGACCCTGCGATCGGTCGATCGGTTCGGGCTCCGCGTTCTGCCCGACCGTCCGTCGGCCATGCTGGCCGGCATTGCGGGACTCGCGTTCTCGACCGGACCGCGGCAGGCCCGGTATATCCCGCTCACTGAACCGGCTGTGGGCGGAGATCTCTTCGGATCTCCGTCACCGGACGCACGCGAGGGTGTCGCGGTGCTCGACGCGCTCGCCGCGCTCAAGGACGTGCTGGAGAATCCGGCGATCGCGAAAGTCGGTCATGACCTCAAGTTCGACGCCATCGTCCTCGAGCGCCACGGTGTTCAACTACGCGGGCTCGAGACCGACACGATGCTGGCCAGCTACCTGCTGGATGCGACCCGGTCGTCGCACCCGCTCGAGGAGCTGGCCCTGGAACACAGCGGGTACAAGGCGCTGCGCGAGGAAGATCTGTGCGGTCGTGGCGTAAAGGCGGTGCCGTTCGGGGACATTCCTGCAGAAAACGCCCTCGACTACGCCGGCGAGCGTGCGGATCTCGCGCTGCAATTGGCAGGCACGCTTCGCGATCTCTTGCGTCGCGAGGAGCTGGAAAAGCTCTACCTCGATCTGGAGTTGCCGCTGGTGCCCGTGCTGGTCGCGATTGAGCGTGCCGGTGTTCGCGTGGACGGCCGGGCGCTGACCGATCAATCCAGCCGCGTGGAACGCGAGCTGTCGACTCGGAGCGCCCAGATATTCGAACTGGCGGGTGCCGAGTTCAACATCAACTCACCGAAACAGCTGTCGGAGATCCTATTCGACAAGCTGCAGCTGCCGGCGCTGAAGCGCAATGCCAAGACGAAGACCGCCTCGACCGCTGTGGAGGTGCTCGAGGAGCTGGCGCTGGCGCACGATCTGCCGCGGTTGATTCTTGAATGGCGCGCACTGCAAAAGCTGAAAGGCACGTACATCGACGCGCTGCCGCAGCTCGTCAATCCAGAGACCGGTCGCGTGCACACGTGCTTCAATCAGGCGGTCGCGGCCACGGGACGCCTGAGCAGCAGCGACCCCAATCTGCAGAACATTCCTATTCGAACCGAGCTCGGCCGCGAGATCCGTCGCGCGTTCATTGCCGATCGTGGTCATGTATTGATCTCGGCCGACTACTCGCAGATCGAGCTTCGGGTCCTGGCGCACCTGTCGGGCGACGAGGCGCTGATCGACGCGTTTCAACACAACGAGGACATTCACGATCGGACGGCGGAGAAGGTGTTCGGCGCTCACAGCGGCTTGAGCGAGCACGAACTGCGGCGGCGGGCCAAGATCATCAACTACGCCCTGCTATACGGCAAGACCGCCTTCACGCTCGCGAAGGACATTGGCGTGACCCAGCAGGCGGCGCAGGAGTTCATCGACGCCTACTTCGCGGGATTTCCATCGGTGCGCCGATTCATCGACGGCATTCTCGAGAACGCGCGGCAAACGGGGGTGGTGAAGACCATGTTCGGACGGCGGCGACTCGTCCCCGAACTGACGAGCCGTAACGGACAAATCCGAATGGCGGCCGAACGCGTCGCCGTCAATCTGCCGATTCAGGGAAGTGCGGCTGACATCTTGAAGCGCGCGATGATAGACGTACACGCCGCCCTGCCGTTTCTCGCCGGCGGCCGAACTCGGATGATTCTGACCGTGCACGACGAGCTGCTGTTCGAAGCGCCGAAGGAGACGGCGGAGGAATCCGCCGCCGTCGTTCGCGACATCATGCAGAAGGCCGTCCCCTTGCGCGTCCCGCTGACGGTGGATGTCGGGATTGGTGAAAACTGGAAAGAAGCCAAGAACTGAGGTTCTACGGGGTTCTGCGGGGTTCTTCGGGGTTCTACGCGGTTCGGTTCTTTGGTTCTACGAGGTTCTTTGGTTCTACGAGGTTTTTTAGGTTCTGCTCGGGCCTAAGAACCGAACCCTGTAGAACCCAAGAACCGAACCCTGTAGAACCCCGCAGAACCCCGCAGAACCCAGTAGAACCCCGTTATTTCGTCCACCCCGCCTTGAAGGCGTCCCACTCGCCAACCATGCCGGCGAGCGCCTGCGTGTGATCGCGGATCGGCAGACGATTCGCGCGATCCGCCAGGATGCCGTTCACAACCAGCCGATCCAGATCCGTGCGCAGCGCAACGCCGCCGTCGCGGGCGAGCACGGCCCGCACCCACGCGGCGGTAGCCTCGTTCAACGCGCGCTCGGGATCGCCTGCACCTCTCGCTGATGCCGCCAGCCAATACCCAGCCGGCGTGGACCCAGGGTCCCGCGCGATCTCCTGCGCCATGCGCGCCGATATCCGTCCATAAATCTCGGCGCGCTCCGGCACCGGACGCAGCTGCGCGGATCGATCGAGCGCCGTGGCCCACCAGTCGAGCACCCGCTCGTGCGCAACGGCCCCAAGCGCATCCGAATCATCGAGGATCGACTCAAACAGCGCACCCGCCGCGCCGAACCTGTCCTCGAGATACAACGCCTCGGCCAGTCCGATCACCAGCTCAACTCTTTCCCGGGCGTCGAGACGGTGCGGATCGACGTCCCGCAAAGTCGCAATCGCGCCCGAGAGATCCGCGGCGGCCGGAGTGCGCCGGTATCGCTCGAGCTGAATGCGACCAAGCACGACACGAGCGCCATCGACGGTGGCGGGAAATCGTGCGGCGTCGCGCGCCGCCTGCTCAGCGGCATCGTACTGTCCCTGGTTGTACAGTCGTCTGGCATCCGACAGGGGATCGGCGGCATGCAGCGGTACCCCTGCCAGCATGAGTATCACCAGGCCATAGCCGAGTCGTCGCACCCGCGCATCGTAACATACCCGCATGACTCCTCTAACTAGCTGATAGGGCGTCGGTTACTCGCCGCCGTCGGGTCGATGATGCTATAATTTCTGTTCGATGGCGGACCCGACCATCGTTCCGAGGGCAGAGCACACCATTTCTCGCCGCGACGTCGACCCAGACGCGCTCAAAGTTCTGTACCGGTTGCACGAACACCATTACATCGCGTACCTCGTCGGCGGCAGCGTTCGCGATCTGCTTTTGGGCCGACGGCCAAAGGACTTCGACATCGGCACGTCGGCGCATCCTCATCAGGTCAAGAAGCTGTTTCGCAACTGCTGGATCATCGGCCGCCGTTTTCGACTCGCCCACGTCAAGTTCGGAACGAAGACCATCGAAGTGGCGACGTTCCGGCGACAGGTCGCCGCGGTGGCCGTCACCCCGGAAATGGACGTGGCAACGGATGACGCACTAGCAGCGGCGATTGAAACGCCAACCCGGCCCCATCGCCGCGCCGATGAGCATCTGATTCATCGCGATAATACTTACGGCACTCCTGAAGAGGACGCATTTCGACGCGACTTCACCGTCAATGCCCTGTTCTACGATATCGGCACGTTCTCGATCATCGACTACGTCGGCGGCCTCGACGACCTCGACGCTCGCATCATCCGCTGCATCGGCGATCCCGACGTCCGTTTCCTTGAAGATCCCGTGCGCATGCTGCGAGCGGTCGTGCTCGCCGCACGACTGCAATTCTCAATCGATCAACCGGTGCTCGATGCGATCGCGATGCATCGGCACGAGATCGCACGCAGCGCACCGGCCCGGCTGTTGGAGGAGTACTACAAGATTCTGCGATCCGGCCACGCCCTCGAGGCGTTCAAGCAACTCCGGACGACCGGTTTGTTGAAGGCGATCACGCCGGAACTGGCGAGCGGATCCGACGCCGTGTGGCAGTCAATCGCCGCGCTCGATGCCTATCGCGCACGGTTCGAGGCAGCACCAGACACGCTGACGAATGCGCTGCTTGCCGGCACGCTGCTGCACCCGCTCGGTTTGATTGCACGCCGCCGATTCTCGGCGGATCCGCTCGAACGACGAGTCGATCTCGGACTGCTGCCGATCGCCCGGCGCGACCTCGAACGGCTGCAGCAGATTCTCGCGCTTCAGCCGCGCCTGCTCGACATCCAAGCGGGCCCACGCGTGCAGCGCGGGCTGCTGCATCGCGCCGTGCTACCCGAAGCGATCACGTGGCTCGAAATACACGGCGACCGACCCGATGTGGTTGCGCACTGGCGCAGCTTGCAGGCCGAACCGCGCGATCACACACACGACTCTCCTGACGAAACCGGAACGGTGATGCCTTTCCCCCGTCGTCGACGGCGCAGACGACGCGGACGACGAACGCACAGGGAACACCAGTGAAGAATTCGTAAATGCTGAAGGTTGAATGCTGAATGTTGAATGGGCCGAACGCGTCGCGTTCGGCCTTGTTATTTTTCATTCAGC
>JBPYFA010000278.1:0-20698 GCA_051986585.1 Vicinamibacterales bacterium
AGAGTCGATGCCCTCTTTGCGAACGCGCTCGATTTCGTCCAAAGCTGCGTCTTCGACCGAAGCCACCGACACACCGTCGATCGCGGTGAATGACAGGGTATAGAGATACGGCTCCGCGGTTGGGAGGATCGCTCCCGACACCATCGAGGCGAGCCCGCGTTCGACCAGCGCGGTATAGAGGCGAGCCTTTCGTTGCGGCGGCGCCCCCCGAAAGCTCGACCACAAGTTCACCCCTTTGGCGCCCGTCAGAACAGCGTCGAGCACCAGCATGGGGAAAAAGTCTGATTCGTTGGCTGCCGGCGCATGAAACACCACCTTCACGTAACCAGTGGTGCCCTCGCGCTCGATGAGGACGCGCCGCTCGCCAAGTTGCGGGGGTTCCGGGACGCGAACCCGTTTGGGCAGCACTCCCTCTTCGATCGACGAAAAATGCTTCTCTGCCCGCCACATCACATCCGATGCATCCACGTCGCCGACAACCACGAGCGTCGCATTGTTCGGGATATAGAACCGGCGGTAATAGCCGTAGAGATCATCGCGGGTGATGGATTTGAGGTCGTCCAACCAGCCGATGGTTGGATGGCCATACGGATGCGCTCTGAAGGCGGTTGCGGTGACCTCCGTATCAAGCAACTGATCGGGGTCGTTCTCACCACCTTGGAGCTCGGAGATGATGACGGTCCGTTCCGACTCGCATTCTGCGGCCTCGTAGAGGCCATAGGCCATACGCTCGGCCTCGATGAAGAGCATTTGATCGAGCGCAGCGCGTCCCGCCGTTTCAAGGTACGTCGTCTGATCGATCCAGGTGTAGCCGTTCCACATCCCGCCAAACCGTTCAACGATCCCTTTCATCTGCTCTCGTGGAATGTTGACGGTCCCCTTGAAATTCATGTGCTCGACCCAGTGCGAGACTCCGGTCAGCCCCGGTGCCTCGTCGACCGACCCGACGCGATACCAGCACCACACGGACACGAGCGGCGCAGTGTGAACTTCCTGGACCACGACCTTTAACCCGTTAGGAAGGTAGTCGGAGCGCGCCTTCGAAGGGACGATCGATTCGAGAGAAGTGGTCGCCCGCAGGTGCATACCATCCATTATATAGGGCCGGTTTTGGGGGCTTTTTGCTGATTTTCTTGAGAAAAACAGCCGAGTTCGCCGACCCTCCGGGCCCTGCATCCAGTGGCCTCACGATTGCACTCGACCTGTCTGACAAGACGATTCCAGCTCTGCCGTAAAGCGGCTGAGCTCAGCGTTCGAATAAGAAGGGTAGGGAGCAGGAAATGAGGAGGCAACACATGTTCAAACGCACGATTCTGGCGATGGCGGTCGCGGCACTCCCGCTATCGGGGGTCGCACTGGCGCAGGAGAGCGCGACCATCACCATGCGTTCGGGCGACAAGGTCAGCGGTGAGCTCATGGATTTGAGCGGTGTGGGCTTTACGGTCAAGGTCAACGGGACCGAACGTCAGATACCGACCAACGATGTCGCCGTCATCGATTTCGGCGGCAGTTCCATGAGCGATGCCGACTGGGCGAAGGTGCCGGGTAACCGACCCATGGTGCTGCTGAAAAGCGGAGAAACGGTGAACGGGCGACTGGTGGACATTGGCGGGAGTTCGCCGCTCCGTCTGACGCTGCAGACCCGATCTGGAAATCGTGACATTTCCTCGAACGAGGTCAATCACATCATCCTCGCACGGCCATCGAACGCCCCCGCGTCCACGTCCGGTCAGTCGTCGTCGGACGCGAACCTGGCACCAGCAACCGGCAGCGGGGTGTCCGTCTCGCCGAGGCAGGCCTGGACGGCCACCGGAATAACCGTTCGACAAGGTGAAATGATCCGGTTCAACGCGACCGGCGAAGTTCAACTGAGCGGCGATGCGAACGATGTGGCGACGCCGTTCGGGTCGAAGTCCGGCCGCAAGGCGGCGAACGCGCCGCTGCCGAACGTCCTCGCGGGCGCGCTCATCGGGCGGATCGGCGCCAATGGGCAGCCGTTCGCGATCGGCAGCGGAGTCTCGGTTCCGATGCCTGCCGCTGGACAGCTGTTCCTCGGGGTCAATGACGACGGGTTGGACGACAACCGCGGCGAGTTCCGCGTGGAGATGGTGCGCACCAACCAGCGCCGGTAAGTCCGGCGAAGCGAGCAAAGAACTCCCGAGCCCGGCCCCAAACGCCGGGCTCTTTTTTTGTTTGTCCCGGTCAGCGAATCTCTCTAGCGGGAGGCATGGAAGACAGCGCGGTCCTGACGAAACGCGGCTGCGAACGAGTTCTTTCCGCGAATGGAGTGGTAAACGGCACGCGCGGCCCGATAGGTTCGGCCGGGCGATGCGGTCGGCACGGTGACCTGTTTGAACCCAAGCGTGGTCAGCATCGCCTGGACGGCGGGAACGTTGGGTCCCCACCAGTTGGTGGGATCGTTGTTGAGCTCATTCCCCGGGTAAAACGCCATCGCCGGACGAGAAAACCCGACGAGGTCGACGACGGTCTCCAGGATCAAATGGCGGCGGGTGACCGATCCCACGCGCTCCAGAGCAAGATAGGGATGACGCAGGTGGTATAGAACGCCCAGGAATAGCACGACGTCGAACATGCCGACTCTCTCAGGCGAGAGGTCCATCACGTCGATATCAATGTCTTCCACGCGCGATCCGAGAGCTTCACGCGCGAGGAGGAACCCGGCTTTCGTGCCCCAGCCGGTGCCGTGCCACGAAAAGTGATCGGCGGCGACCACGCGGGAGGCGCCTCGGCGCTCGCACTCAAATGAAAAGAACCCATCCCACGCACCGATGTCGAGGACCGTCTGGCCTTGAAGGGATTGCGGGAGCTGTGCCCGGGCGAGCCGCAGTGGCGAGTCATCGACGCCGCGTGTGACAACGCCGCCGCCGAGGTCGATGGTGTGATACCACCGGATTGCGTCGACGCGCGATTGCAGGTCCGCCATCACCATTTCGCACATTCTGTCATGCGCGGAGCGCACGCGGTTCCGTTGAGCGTCGTCGCGGGACGGCGCTTGGTGGTCCGATGCACTAAAATAAAGAGATCAATGACCGATTGGAAAGATACGCTCAACCTGCCCCGCACGGGCTTCCCGATGAAGGCGAATCTGCAGACGGCTGAGCCACAGGCGCTCGCCCGTTGGGAAGAAATGCGCCTGTATGAGCGCATTCGCGAGCATCGCGCCGGACGGAAGAAGTTCGTGCTCCACGACGGACCTCCGTACGCGAACGGCCGCATCCATCTCGGCACCGCGATGAACAAGATCCTCAAGGATCTCGTCGTCAAATCACGGACGATGATGGGCTTCGACGCCCCTTACGTGCTCGGCTACGACTGTCACGGCCTGCCGATCGAGCTGAAGGTCGACCGGGAACTCGGTCCCAAAAAGCGGGACATGTCGATCGCGGATTTCCGACGTGCGTGCCGCGACTACGCCACTCGGTTCATCGACGTGATGAGCGTCGAGTTCCAGCGTCTCGGCGTGTTCGGAGAGTGGGACGACCTCTATCTGACGATGGACTTTCGCTACCAGGCAGCCATTGCACGCGCGCTTGGCAAGTTCGTCGAACGCGGGCTGGTGTACAAAGGCAAAAAGCCCGTCCACTGGTGCATCCATTGCCGGACCGCGCTGGCCGAGGCGGAAGTCGAGTACGCGGACCACTCGTCGCCATCGATCTACGTTGAATTCCCGCTGGCGGACGGCAGTGCTGGCGAGCTTCGGTCGCGGGTGCCGGATCTCGCCGATCGACCAGTGTCGGTGCTCATCTGGACGACGACGCCATGGACGATTCCGTCGAACCTCGCCATCGCGTTCCATCCCGAGTTTGACTACGCGGCCTACGACGTCGTCGGTCGCGCCGTGATCGTCGCCGAAGCGCTCGCCGAGCGGGTCGGCCAGGCAATCGGCAAATCGTTCGGGGCGCCGGTTGCGCGGATGAAGGGCGCGGAGCTCGAACATATCCGCTTCACGCACCCACTCTACACGCGCGATTCAATTGGCGTGCTGGCTGATTACGTGACCCTCGATGCGGGCACGGGTGCCGTTCACACCGCCCCCGGACACGGCAGCGACGACTTCATCACCGGCCTCAAATATGGCCTCGAGATCTACGCGCCCGTGGGCCCGGGGGGGCACTTTCTCGACAGCGTGGAGCTCTTCAACGGTCAGCGAGTGTTCGATGCCAATCCGGCGGTCGAAGACGCGCTCAAGCAACGAGGCCGGTTGTGGCATCGCGAGACGTTTCAGCACGCCTACCCACACTGCTGGCGGTGCCACAACCCGGTTATTTTTCTGGCGACATCACAGTGGTTCATCGCGATGGATGCGCCACTCGATTCCGCGCCGGCATCGGGCGATCAGTCGCCGCACGGGCGCTCGCTGCGTCAGGCGGCCCTGGACGCGATCGATAACCAGGTGCATTGGGTACCGTCCTGGGGACACGATCGGATTTACAACATGATCGCGAATCGCCCCGACTGGTGCATCTCCCGTCAACGCGCCTGGGGCGTCCCAATTCCGGCGGTCGACTGCGTCAAGTGCGGAGAAGCCCTGCTGACGCCCGAGCTGGTCGAGCGCGCCGCCAAGGTCTTCGACACCTATGGCGCCGATGCCTGGTACGAACGCCCGACCGCGGAATTCATTCCCGAGGGACTCACCTGCCCGGCCTGCGGCGGCACCGAGTTCGAGCGCGAGCGCGACATTCTCGACGTCTGGTTCGACTCCGGATCGAGTCACGAGGCGGTGCTGCCATTCCGCAGCGAGCTGACGTGGCCTGCGGATGTGTACCTGGAGGGAAGCGATCAGCATCGCGGCTGGTTCCAGAGCTCGCTGCTGGTCGGCCTCGGCACACGCGGGCGCCCCCCCTTCCGCGAAGTCGTCACCCACGGCTTCATCGTCGCGGAAGACGGTCGCAAGATGTCCAAGTCGCTGGGCAACTCGATCGAACCGCAGGAAATCATCAAGGAGAGCGGCGCCGAGATCATCCGGCTGTGGGTCGCGATGGTGGACTTCCGAGAGGAAGTCAGGGTTGGCAAGCAGATCCTCGCCCGCGTGGTCGAAGCGTATCGGAAGATTCGAAACACGATGCGGTACCTCGTGTCGAATCTTTATGACTTCGACCCCGCGACCGATCGGGTGCCGTTCGATCACCTGGAGGAAGTGGACCGGTTCGCGCTCTCGCGCTACAGCGAAATGGCGTCGAAGGTGCTGGCGGCCTACGAGGCGTACGATTTTCCGTCGGTCTTCCACGCGATCAATCAGTTCACCACCGTGGATCTGAGCGCGTTCTATGCCGACGTTTTGAAGGATCGCCTCTACACATTCGCGGCCGGTTCCCCCGAGCGACGATCGGCACAGACGGCGCTCTTCATCATTGCTGACGGGCTCGCTCGACTGCTGGCGCCAATTCTGCCGATGACGGCCGACGAGCTGTGGCCGCATGTGCCGGGCGCGCGAGAGACCTCCGTGCACCTGGCCGAATTTCCGCAGGGCGTCGAGGCGATGTACAACGCAGACCTGGCCGCACGATGGGACCGGCTGCTGCAGATTCGCGACGAGGTCAATCGTGCGCTCGAAGTGGCCCGGCAGGCGAAGACGATTGGGAACTCGCTGGGGGCAAAGGTCGTCGTTCGGCCACGAGGCGAGAACGCGCCGCTGTTGACAAGGTACAAGGACGATCTCGCGACTCTCTTCATCGTCTCTCAGGTAGAGCTTCAACCTGCGGAGGGCGAAGGCGCGGAGCTGGAGGTCGATGTCAGGCGGGCCGAAGGCAGCAAGTGTCCGAGATGCTGGAGAATCGTCCCGTCAGTATCCACCGCCTCGGGCATGGAGGGTCTCTGCGATCGATGCGTCGACGCGCTGCAAGGAGCAAGCGGAACGGTCGCAGGGTAAGTACAAATGACGTTGCCTCCCGATATTCCTGAGACCATCGCTCCGACTGCGCCGCCGCCCTCTGCCGGGTTGTCGAGCCGCTACGCACACCCGCTCGAGCTGGGGACGATGGCTGTGGTCGTGGCGCTCGATCAGATCACCAAGGCCGCGGTGCGCGTACTGCTGCCGCTCGGCGAAAGCCGCCGGATTATTCCGCAGCTGCTCGATTTGACGCACGTGCACAATACCGGTGCGGCGTTCGGCCTCCTCAATGCCGCCGACTTCCCGTACAAGCCCGCTGTGATGATTGGCATCGCCGCCATCGCTCTGGTGGCGATTGCGGCGTATGCGACGCAGCTCGGATTCCACGAGCGAATGGCGCGGTTCGGACTGGCGCTGATTCTCGGCGGGGCGTTCGGCAACCTGATCGATCGCGCGATCGCGGGCTACGTGGTGGATTTCGTCGACGTCTACTGGGGCAGCACGCATTTCTGGGCGTTCAACGTTGCGGACGCGGCGATTACGATCGGGGCGATTCTGGTCCTGCTTGATATGATCGGAATCGGACGTCGACATGCATCCAATCCTGTTTGAAATCGGACGCTTCCCTGTTTATACCTACGGCGTCCTGCTCGCGGCGGCCTACCTCCTCGGCCTGCAGTTCGCGCTGGTGCGCGCACGCAAACGCGGCCTTGATCCGAACCGGGTCATGGACCTCGGGATCTGGATCATCATCAGCGCGCTCGCCGGCGCGAAGCTGCTGCTGTTCATCATTGAGTTCGACACGTTTGGCCGCAACCCGCGAGAACTGCTGACGCTGCTCCGGGCAGGGGGCGTCTTCTATGGCGGCCTGATAGCCGCTGTCGTCGTCGCCTTGTGGTACCTACGACGGCATCGCATGCCGATGTGGACCGTGACCGACATATTCGCGCCGGGAATCGCACTTGGACACGTCATCGGCCGGATGGGATGCTTCTTCGCCGGCTGCTGTTTCGGCCGCCCGACCGACGTGCCCTGGGCGATCACGTTTCACAGCCCCTACGCGGCGGAGAACGTCGGCACACCACTGAATGTGCCGCTTCATCCGACCCAGCTCTACGAGGCCGGCGCCGAGCTCCTGATTCTCGGACTGCTCCTCGCGACCGAACACCGCGGCCGACCGTTCCCGGGACGCACCTTCTGGGGATACATGTTTCTCTACGGAATCTCGCGCTTCATCATCGAGTTCTATCGTGGAGACCCGAGAGGAACAGTGGGGATGTTTTCGACCTCGCAGTTCCTGTCCCTCATCATCGTGCCGCTGTCAATCGTGATGATCGTGGTACTCGGCCGCCGTTCTCCGGGTCCGGCACCTGACGTTCACGCGCGCCGGGCACGCGCCGCATAGCGGGGCAATCGCCAATGTCCCATGTTGACTGCTCAATGTTGAGAGCGAACTGAACATTGAGCATTGGCTCATTGAGCATTCCCTCTTGCAACGCCTCCATCTCATCGTTGCCGCTGAACACGACGGTGCCCGGCTCGATCATTTTCTGACAACCATGCTGTCGGAGCAGTCGCGCTCCGGAGTGCAGCGGCTCATCAAGGACGGGCACGTCAGCGGCGACGTCACGATGCTGCGTCCGAGCACCATCGTGCATGCCGGCCAAACCTACGAGGTCGAGATCCCCGCGCCGTCGCCGGCGATTCCCGAGCCGGAGGCGTTGCCGCTCCGAATCGTCTTCGAAGATCGCGACATCGTCGTGCTCGACAAGCCGGCAGGCATGGTCGTCCATCCCGGCGCCGGGCATTCACGCGGAACGCTGGTGAATGCGCTGCTCCATCACGTCAAAGATCTCAGCGGCGTCGGCGGCGAGCTGCGGCCCGGCATCGTTCATCGACTGGATCGTGGCACGTCAGGGCTGATGGTGATCGCAAAGAACGACGCCGCGCACCAGGAGCTGTCGCGACAGTTCAGCGATCGCGAAGTCGAAAAGGAATACATCGCGCTCGCGTGGGGCGTGGTTCACGCCGGCCGCCGCATCGATGCCGCAATCGGACGCGACCCGAACGACCGGCAGAAGATGTCGACCCGGGCGCGCCGCGCGCGACATGCCGTCACCCGCGTCACCTTTTCACGCGATCTCGACGGCGTGTCGCTGCTCCGCGTCGCGATCGCCACCGGACGCACGCACCAAATCCGCGTGCATCTCAGCGCGATCGGCCATCCCATCGTCGGCGATCCAACCTACGGCGGCGTCCGCCGGCGGACCACCGCCCATCTTCGCGCCGTGCAGCGGCTGGAACGCCCCTTTCTCCACTCGGCCCGGCTGGCGTTTACTCATCCCGGAGACGGAAGGCGGGTGGAGTTCGACTCTCCCCTGCCATTGGATTTGCAATCGGTGCTCGATGAGATCGAGGCTCGCACTGAATAGTTTTCAGTTGCCAGTCTCCAGTTGCCAGTGAGAATGGACTTTCTGGAAACTGGAAACTGGGAACTAGAAACTGGGAACTGGAAACTGGAAACTGGAAACTGGAAACTGGCTGGAAGCTGGGAACTGGAAACTGGAAGCTGGGAACTGGAAACTGGGAACTGGAAACTGGAAACTGGAAGCTGGGAGCTGGAAAATGTCCGATACCGAACGACTCAGCCATGAACGCGTCTACGACGGCAAGGTATTCAACATCGATCGCGACAAGGTGAAGATGCCGAACGGACGGACGGTCGTGGTCGAGGTCGTCCGCCACCCAAGGTCGGTGGTGCTGATACCGATACCAGAGCCCGGCCACGTCGTCCTGATCAGGCAGTTTCGATACGCGATCAATGCGTTTCTGTGGGAACTGCCGGCAGGAAGCGTGGACGAGGGAGAGTCTCCCGAGCAAGCGGCACGGCGTGAGTGCCACGAAGAAATCGGCAAGGTGCCGGGCACCATCGTCCGGCTGTCGGCGCTCTACCCAACACCCGGCTATTGCGACGAAGAGATGGTGTTCTTTCGGCTATCGAGTCTTGAGGAACCTTCCGAGTCTGCGGCCGTTGACGAGGATGAAGACATCGAAGCCAGAACCTTCGAGCTTCGCGAAGCCCGCGAAATGGTGCGACGCGGCGAGATCACCGATATGAAGACGGTGGTGGGGCTTACGTTGATCTGAGTCGTTCGTTGGTTCGAGAGTTCGAGGTTCGATGGTTCGTTGGGTCGACAGTTCGTCGGCGCGTTACGAACCCACGAACATCGAACCAACGAACCAACGAACCAACGAACCAACGAACCAACGAAAGAACCTACTGCACCGTCTCTCGTATCTCGTCGTCCACCGGCAGGCCGGTGTGCGACTGTGCGGCCGAGGGGAGCAACGCAATCGACGTCACTTCCTCGATGTGGACCACGTAATGAATGGTGAGCTCTGAGCGGAGCTCCTCCGTCAGGTCTTCTTTGATGTTTTTTTCGTTCTGGCGCGGGAGAATGACCTCTCGAATTCCATGACGACGCGCAGCGAGGACCTTTTCCTTGATGCCGCCGACCGGCAGCACGCGACCTGAGAGCGTGATCTCGCCGGTCATCGCCACATCGCCGCGTACCGGTCGGCCCGAGAGCTCGGACGCGAGCGCGGTCACCATCGTGACGCCCGCTGACGGACCGTCCTTCGGGATGGCGCCTGAAGGCACGTGCAAGTGGACCTCTGAGTCTTTGTAGAACTCGGGATCGACACCGTACCGGGTCGCGTGCGCGCGGAACCACGACAAGGCCGTCCGCGCAGATTCCTTCATGACGTCGCCGAGATGGCCGGTCAACGTCAGACTGCCGCCCCCTTGCATGCGCGACGCCTCGACGAAGAGCACTTCGCCGCCGGCGGGAGTCCAGGCCAGGCCGACGGCCACGCCGGGATCTTTGGTCCGGTTCTCAATCTCCTCGTCGAGGAACGTTGGAGCACCGAGCATCTCCACGACCACGTCCTCGGTGATCACGAGGCGGGTTTCGTCTCCTTCCGCACGGCGGCGGGCGACTTTTCTGCAGAGTGCGCCAATTTCGCGTTCGAGGTTTCGAACGCCAGCCTCGCGCGTGTAGCCACGGATCACCGCGCGGATCGCTCCGTCGGCAAACTCGACGTTGTCGGATGACAACCCATGATTGGTGACCTGCTTTGCGATCAGGTGTTCGAGCGCGATTTTGAGCTTCTCTTCCTCGGTGTAACCGGCCAGCTCGAGTACTTCCATGCGATCGCGCAGCGCCGCCGGAATCGGATCGATCACGTTGGCGGTCGTGAGAAACAGGACTTCGGACAAATCGAACGGCACGTCCAGATAGTGATCCCGGAAGGTGTTGTTCTGCTCAGGATCCAGGACCTCGAGCAACGCAGAAGCGGGATCACCGCGAAAATCCGATCCGAGCTTGTCGATCTCGTCGAGGATGAAGACCGGATTCTTCGACTCCGCACGACGCAGGCCCTGGATGACCTGTCCGGGCAGCGCGCCGATATAGGTCCGGCGATGGCCGCGGATCTCCGCCTCGTCGCGCATTCCGCCGAGCGAGACGCGAACGAACTTGCGGCCGAGCGAATTCGCGATTGACTTGGCGAGCGACGTCTTCCCTACCCCTGGCGGCCCAAGGAAGCACAGGATTGGCCCTTTGACGTCCGGATTCAGCTTTCGAACCGCGAGATATTCGAGGACGCGATCCTTCACTTTCTCGAGCCCCGAGTGATCGGCGTCGAGCACCTCCTTCGTCTTCTTGAGATCGATCGAATCCTCGGTGCGTTTCGACCACGGAAGCGCCACGATCCAATCCATGTAGGTGCGGGAGACGGTGTACTCCGCGGCGGCAACCGGCATCTTCGACAGGCGATCGAGCTCGCGCAGTGCTTCCTTCTTGACCAACTCCGGCATGGCCGCCGCATCCACTTTCGCACGGAGCTCGTCGATTTCACGCGCCTGATCGTCCCCCTCACCCAGCTCTTTCTGAATCGCCTTCAGCTGTTCGCGGAGGAAATACTCACGCTGGTTCTTCCCAACCTCGGACTGCACCTGGGACTGAATCTTGGAGCCGAGCTCCAGGACTTCCAGTTCCTTGATGAGAATGCGGTTGAGCGTGTCCATTCGGGCGCGAATGTCGAGCGTGTCCAGCACCTCCTGCTTCACTGGCGTCCCGATCGTCGTCAAGCTCGATGCGATGAAGTCGGCCAGTTTGCCAGGATCGGTGATGTTGGCGGCAAGCGCCTGGAGGTCGTCGGACAGCACCGGCGAGAGCGACACCACCTGCTGAAAATTGCTCTTGATATTCCGTTGCAAGGCGTCGATCTCGAGGTGATCCTCGTCGCGAAGGCTCTCGTCGGCGGCAGTGACGGCCCCGCGCAGATAGGGACGCGTCTGGACAATGCGCTCGAGGCGCACGCGCGCCAATCCCTGAACGATGAGCCGGAGGCTGCCGTCGGGCAGCTTGAACATCTTGTGAATGTGGGTCGCGGTGCCGATCGGGTAAAGATCCTCGAGCAGCGGCTCCTCGATGGAGGCCTCGCGCTGCGTGAAGACCCCGATCATTCGCCCGGAGGTTGTGGCTTCGTCGATCAGCCGGACCGACGCCTCGCGCGCCACCGCCAGTGGCATGAACGAATTGGGGAACAGCACCGTGTCCCGCAGCGGCAACACCGGCAGCTCTCCCGGAATAGACAGCGGCCGGTCGCCGCTTACGAGCAGGTCCTCGTCCAGACGATCTGGCTGGTCGGATTTCTCGGACTGATCGCTCATTCGCGATCCTCCCATGTACGATACGTTCGGGTGATGATACGCGGAAACTGGTGGGGGGCGGGCGCCTTCCGCGCGCCGGGCGGCGGCAAGCGCCCGGCTCACCCGCGCCGCGGGCGAGCCGGAGGCCGTTGGAACGTTTATCCCTGCATGTCGATGAAGAGCGACGCGTTACCGCGGCGCTGCGCCATCATCCGTTCACGCTGCTGAACGGTTTCACGCTGCTCCTCGCAGTCCTTGCACCGCACCGCAAACGGCAACGCTCGAAGCCGCCGTTCCGAAATTTCTTCACCGCACTCGAAGCAGTAACCGAACGTCCCCTCTTCGAGACGACGAAGCGCCTCTTCAATCTTGTTCAACGTCTCGGCCTTCATCTGGATCAACGCGAACTCGATTTCGTCCTGAATATCCGCCTCGGAACTCTCCGCCGCATCGAGCACGCCCTGAGTCGGGCTGTTTGGGCTCTCCGTGCGGGCGTCCCGAATCTTCTCCTGGACCTGATCCATGATTTCCCGGCGACGCTCTTCGAGTATCCGCGTGAGCTCCGCATACCGATCCCGGGTCATCTGTCCTCCGGGGTGCTTATGAGTTTCCATATAAGTGCGCTCCTTTCCCTCTCCGCTTCAGCCCTCTAAGTTGCAGGCCGATATGCAAGTCATCTGCCAAATTATTAGCCCAACAGTTTACCGCATTTTTGGCTGTTTCGTGAAGTCCCGGGAATGGCTAGCAGGTCTGGGCGGGGAAAAACCGACACACTCGAAGTCTCGCCGCGTGGCAGTCACGCACCACGGTCCCGTCCAACCGGTTTCGCCATGTGCTTCATCGTCAAGATCTTACAAAGCCGCGTGCTCCGTTCCTGGCAGTGTTGGCGCTTATTGACCCTTTAGACGCCAGACCCCCCGTATCCGGTTCGGCTTGTCCTCGAAATGTCACAAAAGCCGAGGTCGCCCCGAATTCGTACCCTTTCACATCGGATAGGGAGGCCGATACAGACAGCTCAACTCCGGCGGGCCGTGGCTCTCCACGGCCAGACGCGACATTGCGGGCGGGGAGCTACGCCCTGCCGCGCGAATGTCCAATGCTCAATAGGGCATTGAGCATTGAACATTGAGCCTTACTGGATGAAGTGCTTGCCAATCGAGGCGTTGGGGACGATGCCGCGGTCGACGAGCTTCTTGCCGTCGCGTGCGCTTCCGGTGCGCAGCCATTTCTCGTAGAGGCGAAGAAGATCGGCGCTCGACGTGACGGCCGTCCGCTCGCTGACGTCGGCCAACACATCCATGTAGCCGACAAATTTGCGCGCCAACTCGCCGAAGACCTCCGCGAATGTATCTTCGTCGCGCCGGCTTAACGAGCCGTAGGCGTATTCGCCCATCGACACGTAGTAGTCGACGTCAATGATCCGTCTCCGAAAGCTGTCGGAAAAGAACCCTGACATGAAGAGCGAGAAGTCACCGAGGCTGCGAAGCCGGACGCGCTGCTCCGTCCCGCCGGTCTGGAGCGCCCGGGCCAATTGAATCGCCAGTGGTTCGTCGTCCAAAACATTGACCGGCCGCCCTTCTGGGCGCACATACTGACAGAGCAGGTTGACGAGGTAATACGCCGTGAGGTCGCCCGCCTCCATGTGTTGACGCGCGAGGGCTGACTCGACGAGTTCCTTGAAGTACTCGGCTGGCGCCTGTTCGTGCAGAAGCGGACGGTCCATAAACCTCCACTGCCCGCGCAGCAAAGCCGTGCGCGGCTTCTTGTCGACAAATGTGCAACTCGTATTCCGTGTGCGGGCGCTGGGAAACGCTCGCAAATTGCGGCGGGATGCTGCCGATTATACGAACGGTCTTACAATTTTCAACCGACGTGTCACTGAAACAGGGCGTTCGGGCGAGCGTGCGGGAGGCTGTGATATAATTCGACGTTTGTGCCGCCCGAGAAATCGAGCGGATATACCAGCTAAATCAAAGCTTTACCCCTCATAGGCTCGGTTATGGCAAAACGCTGCGAACTTTGCGGAAAAGGCCCGGTGGTCGGACGTAACGTCAGCCACGCACACAATGTGACCCCTCGCCGGTTTGAACCCAACCTCCAGCGCGTCCGTGCGATGGTCAACGGCGGAGTCCGCCGGCTGCGTGTGTGCACGCGCTGCCTCCGCTCGGGCAAGGTCGTCAAGGCTGCCTGACGTGCGGCAGGCCGTCGCAACGCCGCTCGCGCCCAAGGCGATCGGTCCCTATTCCCAGGCGGTGCGGGCCGGATCGCTCATCTTCGTCTCCGGGCAGGTCCCGATCGACCCCGCAACCGGACAGATCGTCGATGGCGACATCGGCGCGCAGACGCACCGCGTCTTTCAAAATATCTCGGAGATTCTCAAGGCCGGCGGCGCATCGCTCGACCACGTCGTCCGGACCACGGTCTTTCTCGCCGACATGAATGACTTCGCGGCGATGAACGAGGTCTACGCCGGCTACTTCGCCTCGCCGGCACCAGCCCGCGCGACCGTGCAGGTCTCGAGGCTGCCCAAGGATGCGAGGATCGAGATCGACGCGATAGCCGTAATCTGAAAATGCTGAATGCTGAATGAAAAGAAAGAGCCGAACGCGAAGCGTTCGGCAATTCAGCATTCAGCATTCAACCTTCAGCATTTTCAGCGCGCAGCGCGCTCCACATCCACCACACCCGCGATACTCCGAAGCGACTTGATGACTTTCTGCAGGTGTTTGACGTCGCTGATTTCGACGGTCATGTCGATCCGCCCCATTTGATCGTCGACCGTGGCTTCGACGTTCCGGATGTTGGTGTTGATGCCGGCAATCTTCGAGCTGACGTCAGCAAGAATCCCCTTCCGGTCCTCGACCTGGATCGTCAGTCGAACGGTATACGGCGTCCCGTCCGCACCTTTGGCCCACTCGACGGCGATTCTCCGCTCCGGATCGTAGAGCAGGTTCAGCACGTTCGAGCACGTCGCCGAGTGGACCGATACTCCCTTGCCGCGCGTGATGTATCCGACGATCTTTTCCCCTCGAATCGGGTTGCAGCAGCGGGCCCGGAAGACCATCAGGTCGTCGATGCCATGGACCGTGATCTTGTCGTCGCCGGATCCTCCGAGCACACGGCGGACGACTGACGCGATGCCGCTCTCAGGCGGCGGCTCCTTCAGTTCAGCCTGCGGAACAAACTTCGCGAGCACGGTTTTCGGAGAGAGCTTGCCGTAGCCAAGCGCGACATAGAGCTCGTCGGCCTTGCCCATACCGTATTCGGTGAGGACACGGCTCATCGTCTCGGGTTCGGTCAGCTGCTTCAGGTTGAGTCCGTATCGCTTCGCTTCCTTGTCGAACAGCTTCTTCCCGAGCTCGAGGCTGCGCTCCTTTTCCTCGGCGTGGATGAAATGCTTGATTTTGTTGCGAGCCCGCGAGGTGACGACAAAATTGAGCCAATCGCGACTTGGCTTGTGGCCAGGGGTGGTCACGATCTCGACGATGTCGCCGTTTCTCAGCCGGGCGCGGAGCGGCACCATCTTGCCGTTCACGCGCGCGCCGACACACTGATGGCCGACGTCGGTATGAATCGCGTAGGCGAAGTCCACCGGCGTGGCGTCGCGCGGCAGCGCCTTCACTTCGCCGCGCGGCGTAAAGATGTAGACCTCCTCGGGATACAGCTCGATCTTCAGGTTCTGCAGAAACTCCTGCGGATCGCGCACCTCCTGCTGCCACTCGAGCAGCTGGCGAAGCCACACGAAATACTGCTCGTCGCGGCCCGCGCCAACTCGCCCTTCCTTGTACTTCCAGTGTGCGGCGATCCCTTCCTCCGCCGTCCGGTGCATGTCCGCCGTGCGGATCTGCACTTCGAACGGCATGCCGCGATCGCTGATCACTGACGTGTGCAGCGATTGGTAGCCGTTGGGACGCGGCATCGCGATGAAGTCCTTGATTCGTCCCGGCACTGGCGACCAGGTTTGATGAATGATGCCGAGCGCGCCGTAGCAGTCCTTCACCGACTGCGTGACGATCCGCAGCGCGACCAGATCGTAGACCTGATCGAGCTCGATCTTCTGCCGCTTCAGTTTCTGATGAATGCTGAACAGCCGCTTGATGCGGCCGTCGATCTCGATCACCGGAATCTGCGCTTCGGCCAGCTTCGCCGCGACGGTCTTCTTGAGATCTTCGATCATCCCCTCGGTCGCCCGCCGCCGGCGTTCAACGTGCACGCGCAACGCCTCGTAGGCGGTCGGTTCGAGATACTTGAAGGCCAGTTCCTCGAGCTCGTTCTTGATCTTGCTCATCCCGAGGCGGTTGGCGATCGGCGCGTAAATATCGCGTGTCTCCTGCGCAATCTTGACCCGGCGTTCTTCCGGCAGATGATGCAGCGTCCGCATGTTGTGGAGACGATCCGCGAGCTTGACGAGAATGACGCGAATATCGTCGACCATCGCCAGCAGCATCTTGCGGAAGTTTTCCGCCTGGCGCTCTTCACTCGAGGAGAAGGGGATCGCACCCAGCTTGGTCACGCCTTCGACGACGTGGGCCACGTCGGCACCGAACAGCTCGCGAATCCGCTCGATCGGAGTCTGCGTGTCCTCGACGATGTCGTGCAGCAGGCCGGCCGCGATGGCGACCGCGTCCAGCTTCATGTCGGCCAGGAGGTCAGCGACTTCCAGCGGGTGAACGAGATACGGTTCCCCCGAGTGGCGCACCTGTCCCTTGTGCTCGAAGGCGGAGAAGACGTAAGCCCGCCTCAGCAGGTCGATGTCGGCATCGGGGTTGATGCCCCGCACTTTTTCGACGAGGTCCTCGAACCGAATCATGCGGTGTGGTGTCTAAATTCCCTGGAGGAAGCTGGTCGGTGGTTCCGGTTGACGTGATGTTTTTCCGTTCACTATACTGGCCCGGTTCGGCAGCCGGCAATCCTCCTGTTCGTACCAGCAAGGCCGAAACACCGGAGACGCGGGCGTATCTCCATTGTAATACTCAGTTTCATGCGGGCGGCGGCCGTTTGCTCCGGCGCCGATCGAGGGGAGCATGATCAGAATGCGAACGATGTCGGCACTTACGATCGGAGGGCTGCTCGGCCTGAGCCTGGCAGTAACCGGTTGCGGCAAATATTCGTGGGGTGCACTCACCGCCCAGAAGAGTTACAAAGACGCGAACGCTTTGTACCAAGGGTCTGACTGGAAGGCGGCGGCGGCCAAATATGAGTCCGCGCTCGCGTCGGATCCGAGCCGCAGCGAGATTTACTTCTACCTCGGAAACAGCTACGACAACATGTTCAAGGCGAGCCATATGGGCGAGCCGGAGAACGATGCATATATCCAGAAAGCCATCACGAATTACGAGAAAGCCGCGGAAAAGGATCCCAAACCGGAGATGCGCAAGCTGGCGCTCCAGTATCTGGTCGCCGCCTACGGTCCCGAGAAGCTGAACGCTCCGGAAAAGGCTGAGCCGATCGTCCAGAAGATGATTCAGATCGAACCGAACGAGCCAACCAACTACTTTGCGCTCTCGAAGATCTATGAGGACGGCGGACGGTACGACGATGCCGAGCAGACGCTGTTGAAGGCGAAGGAAGTCAAGCCGAACGACCCGCAGGTCTATCCCACCCTCTCCGGCTTCTACAATCGCCAGGGGGACTTCGACAAGACGATCGAGGCGCTGAATAAAGCGGCCGATCTCGAACCCAAGAACCCGCAGGGTTATCAGTTGCTCGCGACCTATTACTGGGAGAAAGCGTACAAGGATCACCGCCTGTCCTCGGCACAGAGGAAGGAATACATCGAGAAAGGTCTCGAGGCGACCGACAAGGCGCTCGCCCTCAACCCCGAATACTCCGACGCGCTGACCTACAAGAACCTGCTGCTCCGCATGGAGGGCAATGAAGAGACCGACATGGCGAAGCGCGCCGCACTATACAAGCAGGCCGACGAGCTGAGGGAAAAAGCCATCGAGCTCAACAAGGCTCGGCAGTCTCAGCCCGGTGCCAAGCCCGGGGCGAAGCCTAAGTAAAAGAGTGCTTCCGCCTAAAGGCGGAAGCCACAAGGCCTAACCAGGTGCTTCCGCCAAAAGGCGGAAGCTACGAGGCCGCCCTAACCGGGCGGCCTTTTTTATTGGCGTTGGAGCTGCCGCATGCTCTCGGTGATCACGCCGACCCGCGCGACTCCCGCACCCTTGGCGGCGTCGATGACTCGAATAACGTGGCCGTAGGGCAGAGAGCCGTCAGCGGAAATGAACAGCGTCTTGTCGTGTCGATCGCGAAAGGTGTTCGAGAGAGTGGATGTGAGCTCGCTGATTGCAACTGGCTGCTTGTTGATGGTGACCTGCCCTTCAGCCGAATACTCGAGCACGATGCTCGGGTTTGGTACGGGGTTGACAGTCGGTGGCGCCGGCTGGGGTACTGACAGATCGAGCCCCTGCTGCGTCAACGGCAGCGCGGCCATGAAGATGATCAGCAGCACCAGCAGCACGTCGATGAGCGGGGTGATATTCGGTTCGATCTGAAGACGTCCCGACTGAGGCCTGACGACATCGTTGGATCGCATCTGCCCTCCTTCAGCATTCAACGTTCGGCATTTCCTTAGACCCCGTACAAACAAAAAGGGCGAACCGTGAGGTTCGCCCTTTGTTCCTCGCTTGTTCTTCCGCCTGAAGGCGGAAGCTACAGAAAGTTAAATGCGGCTTCCGCCTTTAGGCGGAAGACAACGAGCTAATTCCCCTGCTTCTGACCACCACGCCGCATTTCTTCGGTGACGATTCCGACCTTCTCCACCCCGGCACCCTTGGCCGCGTCGATGACGGCGATGATTTCACCGTAGCGAAGCTCGCCGTCGCCGGCGATGAACATCGTCTTTTCCTTGCGGGTCTCGAAGATGTCGCGGAGCTTGGTCTCCAGTTCCGCCAGCGTCACCGGCTGGTGGTTGATGGTGATCTGCCGTGTGTTGGTGTACTCGAGCATCACCTGGGTGTTGTCCTGCGGCTGCGTCGGCGTCTTGGTTTCGAGCGGCAGGTTGATATCGACGCCGCGTTGGGTCAACGGCAACGTCGCCATGAAGATGATGAGCAGAACGAGCAGCACGTCGATCAGTGGGGTGACGTTCATGTCCGCACTGGCGTGCGGCGTCTCCCCCCGAACGACTCTTTCAGCGCCGAAGTGCTTGTGCGCGTGGGCCATGACTACTTCCCTCCCGCCGGCGGGTTCCCGTTCGCGTCCTTCTTCGGCTCGGTGATGAGGCCGATGTCCTCAATCCCGACCGCGCGCAGATCGTCCATTGCCTGCATGATCGCGCTGTACTTCGCGTCCTTGTCGCCCTTGATGAGGACCACTTTTTCCTTCTTGTCCTCGAGCGCGGCCTTTACCCGGGTGGCGAACTCGGACTTCGAGAACTGGAGGCCATTGACCCAGAACTGGTTCGCGGAGTCGATCGCGACGACGGTCTGATCCTGAGTGTCCGGCTTCGGTTCCGTGTTCCCCGCCTCGGGCAACGAAACGGCCACGCCCTGCTGCAGCATCGGCGCGATGAGCATCATGATGATGAGCAAGACCAGCATCACGTCGACCAGCGGCGTCACGTTGATATCGGCCTTCAGCCCACCTTTTGCGCCGCCAACATCCATTGCCATGGGAAACCCTCAATTCAATTTGTGAATTGGTGAATTGGAAGGTTGGTGAATTGAGCTTCGCGCGGCTACCGCCGCGCTTTTAACAGCGCGCGCGGTCGCTCGTGGAAGCTCAATTCACCATTTCACCAATTCAACAATTCACGAACTCACCAACCGCCAAGTTCTTTACGCTGTCTTCTTGATGAAGTAGTCGAGCAGCTCAGACGACGAGTTATCCATTTCGACGTTGAAGTACTCGATGCGGCCGGTCAGGTAGTTGTAGAACCAGACCGCCGGAATCGCGACCACGAGCCCGAGTGCGGTCTCGACGAGCGCCTCCGAGATACCGGCCGACACCGCGCCGAGGCCGCCGGACCCGGTCGCCGCAATGCCCTGGAACGCGGTGATGATGCCGACGACCGTGCCGAGCAGGCCGACGAATGGCGCCGTCGCGCCGATCGTCGCCAGCGCCGAAACGCCCTTCTTCAGGTCGTTGGCCGTCAGGGCCGAGGCGCGCTGAATCGCGCGGCGGACGGTATCGACAAGGTCCTCACGGCTGAGGTTGGCGCCGCTTTCCTGCTGGAATTGATACTCCTGTAATCCGGCCAGCACGACCTTCGCCAGATGGCTGTACCGATAGGTCTTGGAGGACGAGATCGCGATCGCATCCTTCAGCCGGCCATCCTTCAGGTGCTTGGCCACCTGCGGCGCGTAGAGTTTCGACTGCTTGCGCGCCTGCGTGAACGTGTAGATTCGTTCGATCGCCACGCCAAAGGAAATCATCGACATGATCACCAGGATGAACGCGATTGCCCTCGCGACCATGCCCATGTCGCCCCACATCTTAATCAGATCCATCTCGCCACTCCTCCGGGGTCTGGAAAATTTCCAGAACTAGTTCGGTTGCCTGAACGTTTATTGAAGCGTGAAATTCACCGTGACGGTCATGATGACGGGCACAGGTACGCCGTTGAGCAGTGTCGGCGTGAACTGCCACTGCTTCACGGCGTCGAGCGCCGCCTGGTCGAGCAGCGGAATCGACCGCAGCACCTTTGCGTCCTTCACGTGGCCATCGGCGCCGATGGTGGCTTCGATGATGACCACGCCCGACACGCGCGCGGATTGGGCGATGGGCGGATAAACCGGGCGCACATCCTTGGTCTTCGTCGGGGTCTTGATGTTCCCACCTACGCGCACCGGCGCCGCTGGTGGCGGCGGCGGCGGAGGGGCCTCGGGCAGACCGCCGACCACGCCGCCGACGGTGCCTCCGGGAATGCCGCCCTCAACGCCGCCCGGGACTCCAGCCGTTGATGGAACGGATGGGGCCTCGGGAACGATCTCCTTCGGGGCCTCGACCGGCGCGGCATTCGGATTGGCAACCGGGACCGGCGGAGCCTTGGGCGGAGGTGCCGCAGCCGGAGGCGGAGGTGGCGGCGGCGGCGGAGGCGGCGGCGCGCCTACGAACGCCATCATCGTTGGTGGCGTCGGCAGCACATCCGCAGCCATCAACGGAATGATGATGACGGCCGCGAAAAT
>JBPYFA010000279.1:0-5004 GCA_051986585.1 Vicinamibacterales bacterium
GGACCGCCGTTGAAGGGCGTGTCGATCAACGGTTGAAGGATGTGCCAGATCTCGCTCCAGCACTCGCTGACCGAACGCCCGAGCGCCCAGGGATGTTTCTTTCCGAGTATTGGCCGGTACGCGTCGTTATAGATGGATACGTACTCCGGTCCCCACCACAACAACAACGGAAACCGGTTCACGAGGAGGAACTCGACCATCATCCGGAGAGCAGGCGACCAACCGTCGACCGGCCCAATCGGCGTCGCGGCCCAATCGTGGGCCCGGATCAGCGCCCCCATTTCGCCGCCGCCCTCAGGCCAGCTGGGCGTACGGGCGTCAGCGATTTCGCGAGATGACGATGTCGTCTGGCCGGCCAATTGCTCCATCTGTATTCGGATGTCGTTGTTGGTCGTGCTTGAGTATGGAATCGAGACGTACGGATCCATACCTCAGTGGACGTCGGTATCGAAAAGCAAGCACCGGGCCGATAGGCAACGGCGCCTGCGCCGTTATCTCGCGCTAGAGGTGCGGCAGGTGCCCACCCGGCCCGACCCACGCGATTTCTGGCAGGATTTCGCGCATTCAGGTGTCGACCCGTCGGCCACGGATTCGTGACCGCCCGAACGGCATTCAGCGCAGGATTTCCACCACATATTCCTGGCCATCATCGGGTGTATCGTCACGGTGCAGACGACGAAATCTGAGGCGCTCGACTCGTTCGGTGATCACGTCGACGTACCAGACTCCGATCCCGGTCCCAAGCGCAGTTCGTTGTACCGATTGCGACCAGTCGGCCGACGTGTATTCGAGGACGAAGGGCACGCGGTCGATCACACGCAACGACACGCCGGACCGGACCGCGCGGATCGCCCGCTTGTCGCTCCACACCTCCCACCGAACCGGGTTACGCCGGTCTGCTCCGAGGTACCGGTCGCGAACACAGTCGATCAGATCGAAGACGCGCCGATCGGCAATCGATCGAACGAGCTTCAAATACTCGGCGTGCCCCCAGACAAGCGGAAGCGCCGCCTCCGTGGGACCGCCATATCGCAGCAGCATGTCGGGCAAACTGGGCTGGTCCCAGATCTGCTCGGGAATCAGGCCAATGCCGACAGCAAATGTTTCGAGCGCACGGAGGTAGGGAATCGCGTCGTGCCCGGCGGCCAGCTCATAATGGCCGCGTTCACCGGTCAGCAGCGGCCAGGGCCGGCCGACACCCCAGCTGGCGAACGCGGACCCGTCAGCGCGCTGTCCGTAACCGTCGTGGTTATACCGACGCCAGCAGGGAAGCGGCGTTTCAACCTTCAAGATGGCGTCGATCACCCGCAGGGAGTCAACGATCAGCGGATCGTGCGGGTCCCTCACTCCGTATCGCACCAGCTCGAGGAACCCGCTGTCGACGACATCTCGCGCCGGATACGCGTAGGGACCCTGGGGCGGCTGGTTTGCCAGAATCACATCGCCGATGTTGGGATCCTCGCGACCGTCGACGTTTGGATTGATCCGGATGTAGTGGCGCGGCACGCCCGGAAGCAGCGTACCGGCGGTGGTGGCGGTCCAGCCGTCGACGTGTTGCTCCAGGAAGTCGGCATACTCCCGAACGAACGTTGCCGTTGCCACATCGCCGGCCGCCTCGAGCAGATCACCACCGCACACGAGTGCAGCGATGTGGACGGCGAGGGTTGACGGAGAAAATCCGGCGTTCTCCTCCCATCGTTCCTGCGACGTGATCGGTCCTTCGCGAATGAGAAATCCACACGCCGCGGCGACCATCTCGAGTGGATCGAACTCGCCGAGCGCGCCGGCCTTGAACATGCGCCAGGCGAGGACCACCGGAAACGACACTTCGTCGAGCTGAACGCCGTGCCAGTAGGGCCGGCCATCGATCCAGAAGTTCTGATAGAAACCGCCGTCGGCCCGCTGCGAGATCGCGAGGTAGACGAGGGCGCGGCGTGGCGTCACCGCATCGCCAACCGCCAGGAGCGCGGTTGCGGTTTGCACGAGATCGCGCGTCCAGACGAGATGATAGCCGCCGAGCTCTTCGTCCCCTTTCGAGCTGCCCCACGGAATGCTCATTGAGGCAATCGTCGCCCCAGGGTAGCTCTTGTCTTCGTGCGCCAGCAGCAGGTTGACGCTGCGCTCGAACAGGATCGAACCGGCGTGATCCTGCAGTGACGCCGCCAGAGCAAATCGCTTCGCTGTACGCGACCACTCGGCGCGGAAATTCTCGACCTGCGCCTCGAACGGCACCGCGAAGGACTGGAACAGATTCGTGATCGCCCGGTGCCGCGTATCGCCGAACGCCAGGCCAACCGTAAACGGTCCGGCCGACAGATCGACTTCCGCCGTCATCGCGATGTTGCCGTCGTAAGCCGCGTCGTACTGCCAATCCATCCGCAGGTTGTCGCGCAAATCGGTCCAGCCATCGTTGATCGCGACAAAACCGCACGATCGGCGAAGGATTGGCGCGGTGGCCCCGAGCGCCATCCATGTGGCCCCCTTATACGCCACGAGGATCCGGCCCGCGTTGGTGTCGAGTGTCTCGGCGTTGTTGTGCCAGCCGCCGATTTCGAGATGCGGGGCGCAGAGGATATACACCTGAAGCTGACGCAAGACCTCGGCCGGTGCCTCGAGCCGCGTGCGCATCAAGAGACAGTCGTGGTGGGGCGCGCCGATGATCGTCTTGCGAATCGTGTAGAGGCTGTTTTCAGCGACGTTGACGATCTCGAACCCGAGCGAGGTTTCATCGAGGCAATCGATTGTCGAACGGGTGTTGCGGCGTTCATCGTGAAAGAATGTCGAGCCGTCGGTGATCAGGAATTGCAGATCGCGAATCTGCGGCGTGTCGATGGTCGGAAAGTACACCTCGGTCACGATTCCGGCGGCCAACGTGTACCACACGCGGCTGGCAGTGGAGTACGCGGTGCCGACGGCGTCTTTAGCGCCGCGTGTCCATCGCGGCGGCAGGCCTGGACCGCCTGGTGCTGCCAATTTCCCCGTCATCGTCGCCGCCGCCCGAGTTCAGCCATCACAACTATCGGATTGCAAACCGCCGTTCGGATCACCGAGGATTTTACCCGCATCCGTCGTCGGATTGGGGGAGGCGACATGAACGCCATATACGCAGCGATATTGCTGATCGCGCTCACACAGGCACCATCAGGATGGCGGGACACGTTCGACGTCGACAGGGCGGATCTTCGTCCCACCGGCGCGAACCCCTACATCCCGATGCAACCCGGACGCGTGCTCACGCTCAGACATGGCGGCGACACCTTGACGGTATCGATCCTCTCCGACACGCAGCGGGTCGACAATGTCACAGTCGGCATTCTCGAAGAGCGGGAAACAAAGAACGGCAGGCTGGTCGAAGTCTCACGCAACTTCATGGCGACCGATCAGAAGACCGGCGACGTCTACTACTTCGGCGAGGAGGTGGACAACTACAAGAACGGGAAGATCGTGAACCACGAGAGCGCGTGGCGCGCCGGGTCAGGCGGCGCACGATTCGGGCTGATGATTCCCGCCAGGCCGACCGCTGGTCAGAAGTTCTATCAGGAGATCGCGCCGAAGGTCGCCATGGATCGGGTTGAAGTGCTCTCGACCGATGCGACGATCAAGACACCGGCGGGCGTCTTCGAGCACTGCGTCCATCTTCGCGAAACGACGCCGCTCGAACGCGACGTGAGCCACAAGTATTACGCGCCTGGGGTCGGCATCGTCAAAGACGATGAGTTCGAGCTGGCCGAGGCGCCACGTTCATCGCGGTGAGCGCGCAACCGCGCGGATGCCTGCAATCGTGAACGCCGCGAGGTGTTCGGCGATCGCGTCCGCCTCGGCGAACGAACGCTCGACGCCAGCCCCCAGTCGATCGGCAATCGGATTGGGCATGTAAGCGGCGAATTGCGTCGACACGCTGGCGACCGAGCGGAGCACGCGAGGATCGTCCTCGTCCGATCCGATCATCCTGGCAATCAGCTCCCGAAGGAACTCCATTCGCGGCCGAACCCCCTGTTCAATAATCGCGTCGAGCGCTGGCGTGGGGTCCAGCATCTCGCGGGTCACCAGCCGGTGCACCGTGCCAGCCCGATCGTCGAGCAGCCGGCGGATGAAGATTGAAATGAACGTCCGGAGCTGCAGTTCCGGCGACTGCCCCTTGCCTTGTTCGCGGGCGAGATCGGTCGTTTCGTGCATCCGGTCGATTGCCGACTGCAGGACCGCTCGATACAACCCGAGTTTGTCGCCGAAGTGATAGTTGATGGCAGCGACATTCGCGCGCGCGTCCCGACAGATTTCCCGGACCGTGACGTCCTTGAACCCTCGATCGGCAAATAACCGTTTCGCGGCGGCCAGCAGGCGTTCTCTTGTTTCAGCATCAGACTGCGTCTCGGACGCGAAGCGTGATGTAGGCCCGCGCCGTGCACTCCTGCGTCCAGCCGGAGCCAGCCGGCGACCGCCGGGTTGCCGGCGTCCTGTTTGTCGATGCTCGCCTCGGATGCGCCGGCTCATAGCGTCCGCTTGAAGAGACGCGTCGCCAGCGTCATGGCAATCACGGAAAACACCAGCAGGAACCCCAGGTCTGAGGCGATGGCGTCGAACCCGGTGTCCTTGAGCAGGAGGTTCTTGAATGCATGGACGGAATAGGTGAACGGATCCAGGACGGCGATCACCTGCATCCAGGCCGGAAAGCCCTGCTGCGGATACACGGCGCCACTGGGGAAATAGAGGAGTGTATTGAGCACACCGAAAATCGCGCGTGGCAGCAGCGGATCGGTGACCCGCACCATGATCAGAAACATCATGCTGATCAGCGCGAATGCCGTCACGACGATGACGACCAACAGCCGGAAGAGTCGAAGGGGTTCGAACGCGTTCGGAATCCCGGCAATCACCGAACCAATGACCATCAGGAACATGCCCGCGAGCACCGCCTTGATCGTGCCCGAGACGTTGAATCCCGCGATCAGCTCGAGCTTGGTTATGGGGGTCACGAGGTATCCCTCGTGCAGGCCGCGCGCCTTG
>JBPYFA010000280.1:0-8373 GCA_051986585.1 Vicinamibacterales bacterium
CCGAACAACCCGTTGGTCGGCGTGATGATGCCGTACACACCACTGCATCATCTGCTGATGCGGCACGTCGGACTTCCACTGGTCATGACTTCGGCGAACCTGTCGGAGGAGCCGCTTGCGTACCGTAACGCCGAAGCGCTGCACCGCCTCGCCGGCATTGCCGACCTGTTTCTGATGCACAACCGCGAGATCGAGGCTCGCTGCGACGATTCGGTCGCGCGGGTGATTGACGGTGCGCCAGTGGTCTTTCGCCGCGCGCGGGGCTACGTGCCGAGAGGCATCCGCGTGGCATTGGATTTTGATCCAGCCGTGCTGGCGTGCGGAGCATTGTTGAAGAACACCTTCTGCATTGGCATGGGCGACACGGCCTACCTGGGACCCCACATCGGGGATCTCGAAAACCTGGAAACATACCGTTCATTCGACGAGTCGGTCGCGCGGATGGAGAAGTTCCTCCGAGTCCGGCCGGCGATCATCGCCCACGACCTGCACCCGGACTACATGTCGACGAGCTACGCGCTGGCGCGGCCGGAACGAACGAAGATTGCCGTTCAGCACCATCATGCGCACGTCGCCAGCGCGATGGCGGAGCATGGGTTGTCCGGACCTGTGATCGGCGTGGCGTTCGACGGAACCGGCTATGGAACCGACGGCACCGCGTGGGGCGGAGAAGTACTCGTCGTGCGATACGAAAGTTTCGTCCGGGTGGCGACGCTCCGTCCGATCCGACTTGCCGGAGCCGATGCCGCGATCCGGCAACCGTGGCGCATCGCATTGGCCCTTCTCAGGGACGCGTTCGGTGAGAACGCTCCGCTCGACGACCTGGCGCTCTTCGATCGCGTAGCCGCGAGCGACGTCGCAGTCGTTCGTCAACTGCTCGTCGCGGGATTCCGTTCGCCGCTCGCACACGGCGCCGGCCGCTATTTCGACGGCATCGGTTCCCTGGTCCTCGCGCGTCCGAGCTCACGATACGAGGGGCAGATCGCGCTGGCGTGGAACGGCATCGCGGATCCTGCCGACACCAGTCGCTACGGGTACGACGTGGACGAACAGCAGTCGCCGGTGGAGATCGACCTCCGACAGATGACTCGCGAGATTGTGCGAGATGTCCTGGCGATGACTCCGGCGTCAACAATCTCGGCGCGCTTCCACAACACGCTGGTGGCTGCCACTGCGGATGCGGTGCGCGAGGCGGCCCAGAGTCACGGCCAGCTGCCGGTAGTGTTGACCGGCGGCTGTTTCCAGAATGCGAGGCTGGCTGAGGGGTTGAAGCGTCAACTGAGCGGCGCGTTCACTGTCTACCTGCATCGGCAGGTGCCGCCGGGAGACGGCGGCATCGCGCTCGGGCAGGCTGTTGTCGCGGCGGCGATCTCACGTGACCGGTGAGGGAAAGGCGCACACATGTGTCTCGGTGTTCCCGGCAAGGTGATTGAACTCGATGGGCTGATGGCCACGGTCGACTTCTGGGGCGTGCGCAAGCAGATTCACCTGGAGGTCGTCGACGAGCCGGTTCGACCGGGCGATTACATCCTCAATCACGTCGGCTACGCGATTCGACGCATCCCCAATGAAGAGATCGATGCGACGCTCGCGCTGTACGAAGAGCTGCTCGCCCACGCGCGCGCCGAAGACGACCTGATGGCCGCCGACATCCGGAGCGAGATTCAGGGGGCCCGCGATGACCGTCCGTGATCCCGGCGTCTCGGAGCTGAAGTTCCGTGACCCCGCACGGGCCCGGGCGCTCTCGGAAACGCTGGCTCGTGTCGTCGACGACATCGGCCGCGATCCTGTATCGGTGATGCACGTCTGCGGCAGCCACGAACAGGCGATTGCCAGGTTCGGACTGCGCGCGTCGCTGCCGCGCCGGCTCAACGTGATCATGGGCCCCGGTTGTCCCGTGTGCATCACTGATGTTCCAGAAGTGGACGAAGGGGTCGCCCTCGTTCGGCAGGGTGTGCGGGTCGCGACCTACGGTGACATGCTGAAGGTTCCGGGCAGCGTCATGTCGCTGGCCGACGCGCACGCGGAGGGCGGCCGCGTCGATGTCGTCTACAGCATCGCGCAGGCGATCGATCTCGCGCGCGGAACCGATGAGCCTGTGGTGTTCTTCGCGACCGGCTTCGAAACGACCGCGGTGGCAACGGCGGCGGCGATTCTGCACGATCCTCCCTCGAACTTTTTCGTGCTCTCGGCACACAAATACATTCCGCCGGTCATGGAGATCGTCGCCGAGATGCCGGATACACGGGTTGAAGGGTTTCTCGCCGCCGGCCACGCGGCGACGATCACCGGGTGGGGTGTGTTCGAGCCGTTCGTCGCCCGCCACGGCATCCCGGTCGTGGTCGCAGGATTCGAGCCGCTGGATATTCTGGCCGGCCTGGTCAGGCTGGCCGAATTGATCCGCGAAGGGCGGTCGTCAGTCGTCAACATGTTCCCGCGCTGCGTGACGAGGCAGGGTAACGTCCGGGCACAGGAACAACTCTGGCGGGTGTTCCGCCCGATTGGCGGCCGCTGGCGCGGCATCGCGCATGTGCCGAACGGAAATCTTCGCTTGCGCGACGAGTGGGCGCATCTCGACGCCAGACGCCGGTTCAACATCGATCTCCATCGTCTTCGCGATCAAGCGCTCCCGGGGCTGATCCAAGAGTGCATCTGCGGCGACATCATGGCCGGCATCAAGTCACCGAACGACTGCTCGTTGTTCGGTCGTGAATGCGTGCCGCACTCGCCGGTCGGCGCCTGCATGGTCAGCAGCGAAGGCACCTGCAAGATCTGGCATCAATACGGCGGACATCCGGACTTGGGAGGTTACCGTGCTGTCTGTGCTCGATGAGCGCATCACGATGAGGTATGGCGCCGGCGGCCGGGCGATGCGAACCCTCATTCAAGAGGTGTTTCTCGAGGGAATGACCGCACCATCGGCCGACGGCGAGATTCGGCTGGCGGCGATGGACGACGGTGCGGCGCTGCGGCTCGGGGACAAGTGGCTGGTCATGACCACCGATTCCCACGTCATCCATCCAGTGTTTTTTCCGGGTGGCGACATTGGCCGTCTGGCGGTGTCTGGCACCGTCAACGATCTCGCGATGATGGGGGCGACCGACGTGCTCGCGTTGACCTGCGCGGTGATCATCGAGGAAGGCTTTGCGCGCGCGGATCTCGTCCGCATCCAGCAGTCCATCCGCGACACCTGTGCGGAAGCTGGCGCCGCCATCGTGACCGGCGACACCAAGGTGATGGGCAAAGGGGAGCTGGACGGCATCGTCATCAACACCACTGGCGTTGCTCTGACCGATATTGTCGTGCCGGACTCAGGGCTGAGCAGCGGCGATGTGTTGATTGTGACCGGCACGCTCGGCGATCACGGCATCGCGGTGATGGCCCGTCGTCACGGTCTCGTGCTCGACGGCGACATCGGATCGGACGTCGCACCGATCAATCGGATGATTCGCGTCGCACTCGATGCCGCACCCGGCGCGGTCGTCGCGATGAAGGATCCAACGCGTGGCGGACTGTCGTCGGCGCTGCATGAGATGGCGGAGAAGAGCCGCGTCGGTATCGTCGTCGACGAGACGGCGCTCCCAGTGGCGCCAGCCGTACGCGCTGCGAGCGAACTGCTCGGCATTGACCCGCTGCATGTTGCCAACGAGGGGAAGGCGATCTTGGGTGTGCGCGCTGAGGCAGCAGAGTTGGTGTTGGCGGCACTTCGTGCGCATCCACTTGGGCGTGCCGCCGCCGTCGTCGGCCGCTGTATCGGGGAGCGAATCGGGTCAGTGATTCTGGATACGGGGTTCGGTTTACGGTTGGTGACCGAACCCGAGGGAGAACCGCTGCCGAGAATTTGCTAGTTGCGGGGGACAGCCCCGGGACAGTCCTGGGTCAGACCTGGGACAGTCCTGGGACGCACCTAGGTCAGACCCGGGACAGCCCCGGGACAGCCCCGGGTCTGACCCGGGTCTGACCCCGGGACAGACATGGGGGCGTCCCCACAGGGTGATTGGCCATGGACCCACTTACTATTGAGCACATTCACACGAGCACCGAGGGGGGAATCGGCTACATCACCATCGACCGGCGCGAGCGGTTCAACTCACTCGATGTGAGGACGGCGCAGGACCTTCGCCGCGCCGGGCTGGCGATGGCGAGAGACACGAGGGTCAAAGCCGTCGTCTTGCAGGGCGTAAACGGCGTCTTTTGCTCGGGCGCGGATCTCAAATACATCAGGGCCGGTGGCGAGTCGGACGATCTCGGCTATCTCACCCCCGATGCGCGGACGACGCCAGAGGGGTTCGGTGAACGGTTCAAGCAGATTCTCGAATACCTCCACAGCACCATCGCGGAGATCCGCCGAGCCCCCAAACCGTTCATCGCGGCAGTCGACGGTATTGCCGCGGCTGGCGGCTTCGGTCTGGCGATGTGCTGCGATCTGGTCATCGCCTCCAATCGCGCGATCTTCGAGTGGGCGTATTCGAAAACTGGCTTGACCGGCGCTGAAAGCTCCACGTTCATGCTCCCGAGGCTGGTCGGATTCCGCCGCGCCATGGAGCTCGTGCTGTTGAATCCGCGGCTCGATGCGAACCGCGCGCTCGAACTCGGGCTGATCAACTCGGTCCATCCATTACACACGTTCGAAGAGGAAGTGCGGCGGGTTGCGGCCACCATCGCTGCGGGCCCGCCAGCGGCCTTCGCGATCGCCAAAGGACTCCTGAATCAAGCAGCTGGAATCGACCGGCTTGATGTGCACCTGGACCGCGAGCTTGAAAACCTTGCACGGATCGCAGATGGTGCCGAGTTCCAGGAAGGCATCGACAGCTTCTTTGCCAAGCGCGCGCCGAACTTCGATCGGGCCTGACGATGCACGAATACTCGATTGTTCAGTCGCTGGTCGATCGTGTTGACAGGGAAGTCAGGTCACGCGCTGCGACGAGCGTGCATCGGCTCTCAATTCGTATCGGCGAGCTCTCAGGCGTCGACCCCGGCCTGTTGATGACGGCGTACGTGACGTTTCGCGAACGAACGGTCTGCGAGCGGGCCGAGCTCGATCTGACAGTCGTTCCCGCGCGCTGGGCATGCGAACAGTGCGGCCGATCGATCGAGCCAGGCAGGCTCCTGCAGTGTGAGGCCTGCGGCCGACCGGCGAGACTCACCGAAGGAGACGAGATCGTACTCGATCGCATTGAGATGGAGGTGCCGTGATGTGCGACACATGTGGATGCGGCGATCCTGAAATCGTTTCAGTGGAGGTGCACGACAGGATTCTGTCTGGCAACGAACGCACTGCCGAGCACAATCGCAAGCACTTCGCCGAACATGGCGTTGCCGCCATCAACCTGATGGGATCGCCGGGAGCAGGAAAGACTGCCGTGCTGGAAGCGACGGCGCTGCGTCTGCGAGGGTGGCAGCGCGTTGGCGCGCTCGCCGGCGACCTGGCAACCGAGCGCGACGCCGATCGGCTTCGTAACGCCGGCATCGCTGCGCGCTCGATTACCACCGGCTCGGCCTGTCATCTCGACGCCCACATGGTCCATCACGCCTTGCATCATTTCCCCTGGCGCGATCTCGACTATCTGTTCATAGAGAACGTCGGCAATCTCGTTTGTCCTGCAGTCTACGATCTCGGTCAGGACGTCAATGTCGTAGCGCTCTCGGTCACCGAAGGCGAGGACAAACCATTGAAATACCCGGTGATGTTCCGCAAGGCCGATCTCGTATTGATCACAAAGATCGACCTCCTCCCGCACCTTTCCGGGCTTCGAGTCGACGCGATCGTCGACGCGCTCGAGCGCGTCATGCCGCGGCCGCGGTACATCGGGATGTCGGCAACGACCGGCGTCGGCATGGAGAGCTGGATCGAATGGCTGGCGAGCTACCGAAAGAAGACGGCGGGTGCCCCGGCGCTTATCGCGCCGTAACGGCCGCTAGTGTCCTGTCCGCGTGGTTCGCGACATAATTCCCGGGCGGGGCATCCCGGCTGGCGGCGCTGCTCCTCCCTTTAATACTCCCGGTATTCGCGGTCGTCGCGCCTTGCCATCCGGGCGCCGCGCTCCGGGACTTATGCCGCGGTCCACGCGGACAGGACACCAGGTCCTCGTCAAGGAGTCTGTCCGCCGAGGCTTCTCATGATGCGCGAGTCGGCGCGGATCCTGTCCGCGACTTCGCGTCGATCCTCGTCCTGCCGAAACCACGCGGGATCCAGTGTTCCGCCGTGAGAAACCAGGACGCGTACGATCTCTGCTGCGTTCTCACGCGCTGCGCCATCCCCGGCTCTGGCCCACTCCATCAGCGCCAGTTCGAGCGGAGTGAACTGCTCGGTTTCGAACCGTGAATTGATCGGCGCGCCGGCGCGGAGCAACCGTTCGATGATCGCAACGTGACCGCCGTAGATGGCCCAATAGAGGCTCCGCCGTACTGCGCGATCGGAGCTCGGATCGACGCCTCGCTGCAGCAGAAATTCGACAACCGGTTTGCTGCCGTAGCCGCAGGCATAGACGAACGCAGACTTCAGTTGCGCTTCTGTTGCGGTCGGTTTCAGAGCGCCGTGTTCATCGAAGTGGCTCTGGATCGTTGCGAGATCGCCAAGCGCCGCCGCGCTTTCGAAGTCGACGGGTGCGCCGCGGCTCGCCAGAAATCGCGCGGCGCGCGGTTGACCGTTGGCAAACGAACCGGACACTACCGAGTGATTGTTGCCGGCCGCCGACGGCTGATCCATCCGCGATCCACGTTCGAGCAGCAGCTCGAGCAGCGCAATCTGGACCCCCGCGTTTGCTGGGTGAGCGCTCGTTGCGGTCAACCCTAGCGTCGTGGTGCCGCCCCCATACGCGTCCGATTCGGCATTCACGTCCGCGCCGGCATCGAGCAGCATCTTCGTGATTTCGACGATGTTCCGAGGGGTCGTCTGACGAAAGCCTTCAACGCCGTTGGCAGAGACGTAATGGAGGAGCGTCGACCGGTGGTCGCGCGTCGAGCGCTCGTGCACGAGCGTCGGGTGGTCGTTCAAGAGCCGCTGCAAGGTGGCCGCGTCGCCCGTGACGATCGCGTCAACGGCTGCCTCGAAATTCGAGACCGGTGAGTGTTGCTGGGCGAGCGACGACAGATGATCGGCGAATTTCGGCCAGCTTGCGAATCCGTGTTCACGTGCGATAAAGAATTGGGCATCGGTCAGACGGCACGGGTCGCTCGCGTCTTTGTTTTTGTGCCACTGCTGCCAGTGCTGCTCTACACGCGTCGCCAGCCGATTGATTTGGCGGTCGACGTCCGACGCGGGGTTCGGACTGCGAAGACGCGTGAGGGTGCGGATCCACCTGAGCGCCCAATCTCGGATCGCACCATCATCGACTGATTCGCACGCATGCCGGAGCTCCTTCGCGAGTTTACGATATTGCTCGAGGCGGGGACGGGGCGGGAGGGGAAGGGCGTCAGACATTACGAACTCCTTTCACGTCCGCCATCGCTGCGCGCGAGGCGGGACACGCCTGGAGTCCGCTTGAATCAGGCAGAAAGAAGGTTCGTATCCTTCGGTTCGATTGTGTGGGTGGGCACCGCCCTTTCCGCGGACTGGAAGCGCCCCTACGCGCTCGCACCAGTATATCTGGTGCAAGCGGAGGGCGCGATCAATGCTCAATGATCAAGGTTCAATTGAACACTGACGAGATCACATGAACGGATTTTCGTCGGCGCTCGGGCCGTAAATCGACGGGACCGGCACGCCAAGTTCGCGCAGATACACCGATAGCTGGCCGCGATGGTGATACCAGTGGTTCAGCATGATGGATCGCAACAGCGCCGCGCGCGGAATCGCCATCACTTCCTGTCCATTGCGCATCACCCGCCATGTTTCGCCGAGCCTCGCGTCGTCCATGGTGCCGAGCAACCGCTTTGCGGTGGCGATGCTCTCGTCGAGCGCGGGGATCAGCTCGGCAGCGCTCTTCGGCACCTGATCCTTGAAGTCCGGCGCCTGGATCTCTGACTGACAGGCGATCGTCGCAACCGCACCCGGTGTGCCGGCCACGTGCAGCGCCAATTCCCCGAGCGTCCGCGCTTTCTGATGCGGTCGCCAACCGAGCTGGTTGCCGGGCACGCGCTCGAGCACACGTCTCGTCGTTTTTGCCTCGTGTTCCAGTTCCTGCAGAAACGAATCAATCATTGGCATGGTGAGTTCTCCGTTGCATCCTGTCGATTTACGCGGCTTCGGCACGCTGGCGGACAGCCGCGTGCAAGTGATCCCAGCCTTGTGTCAATCCCTGGCGCTGGTCGTCGGGGATGATTCCGAACGCGCTGTGGCGGAATGTGATCAGCGTGCCGCCGTCAACCTCTTTGAGCCGGTACTGAATGTTGTTGGCGACCGGGTTCGACATGAACAGTGGGCCAGTGATT
>JBPYFA010000281.1:0-4341 GCA_051986585.1 Vicinamibacterales bacterium
TAGTCCATCAGGAGCTCGTGCAGCGCACTGCAGGAGAAGATGTGCTCCCGAATGAGCTCGTTCGAAGCGCGGTAGGCCAACCCCGGGAGTTGGACGACGAGGCCGTACGGCAGCGGCTGGTTGCCAAGCGCGTCGGCGATGCCCGCGACACCCTCGTTCCCGACCAGTGCCACCTCGACTGAGTTACCGTTGCGAGCGGCCGCGACGAGCGACACGATCCCTGACTCGACGAAGTACACCGACTCGGACGCGACACGCGGGCCGCCCAGCACCGCGCCACGCTGCAACGCGACTGGTTCCATCTGATCGAGAAGCTGGCCAAAAACGATACGGTCGGAACGCGCCAGTTCCGTCAGCACCCGATTTGTCGCACGCGTGGCCGTCAACGTGCCTCCGCTTCGTGGTGTCTGCAAGATTGCGCGCATCGAAGCACAGCCGTAGCGATCCCGTCTGTCCAGCTTCCACAGACTGTGTGGTTTTCATGCAGATCGTCTGTATCTGACTGCCTCGCTGGGATTTGATGGACGCGTGTTACTCTCTCGTCGGCAGCGAGTGCGCGGATCTGCGCGCGGGTCGGAGGTTCACGTGCTAGCGCGTCTCACACGGAAATTCGCTGAACGGATCAACGGGATCGATCTCCGGAATCGTGCGGTCGGCGACGTCGTGGATCTCCCCGATCGTGAGGCGCTCGGCCTCATTGCGGAAGGGTGGGCAGTGCGACTCGAACCGGCGAGTGAAGCCGAGGATGGCGCACCCGCTGACATGGTGCCACCATCCGGCAGCCGTCGCCGCGATCGGAAAAGCCGCTGAACAGAGTCGGGTCCGCGTTAAACGCGAAGAGAACGGCCAACGGAAACCGCATGCCTCACGCGTTTGATATGTCAGGGTTAGCGGATCTGATCGTCCAACTCGCAAAGCTGGCGGAGCGCGCACGAGAGCACGAGCAGCAATTGGCGGAGTTGTTCAGCGCCACCGAAGCTTCAGGCCTGAGCCAGATTGCTGTCGCATTCCCGGGTGGCGTTGCGGAGCGGACAACGTCAGCGGATGCCTTGGCGGCAGCAGGTTTGACGCTGCCGGGCGCGGTTCCAACAGTGCATGCGCTGTGCGCGGCGGCGGCTCGCGAGCATCGACTGGAGTTGGAACAGCTGATCGCGAAACTCAATGGCGGCGGTGACGCGTCAGATGCCGTGCACCGCGTGCTCGTTGTCGACGACTCCGACGACAGTCGCGATCTTGCGGCGACGATTCTCGATGCCTACGGGTTTCACGTGACAACGGCAAAGAACGGGCTTGAAGGAATCATCGCGGCACACTGCATGTTGCCTTCCGCGATTCTGATGGACATCACAATGCCTGTCCTCAACGGCATCGAGGCCGCGAGACTGCTCAGAGCCAGTCCGATCACACGCGATATTCGCGTGCTTGCATATACGGCGAATGCTGGGTTCTACGACGGGCCGCTCACGCAACTGTTCGCCGGGGTCTTAACCAAACCAGCGCATCCCGACGCGATAGCACGCCTAGTACTTCAAACCGTTCACCCGCAAAACGGCGATCGCTCGTAGACGTAACCCTCCTTCTTGGGGCGCTCGCATCTACCTGGATTTCGAGCGTGGTCGCTTACGCGAGTGCACGGCCGCCGAAGTTGATCCTCCGCCGTCAATTCGAACAATGGAACCGACGGCGTCGGCACACTCGCACGCCATGCGATGTAGCTGCGTCCGGTTTCGAATAATCATCACGCCGCGATCGTAGTCAATGATTCCGCGCCGGCGGAGCGTCGCTGCTGCCTGGCTGACCGCCGTCCGCGGCCCGCCGACCATTTCGGCGACGAGATCGTGCGTGAGTTCGAACCGCGGATTGTTCGCTCTGCCCGACGTCAAGAACAACCACCGGGACAGACGCTGCACGGCCGTGTGGAACCGGTTGCAGATCGCCGACTGCGCCAGTTGGAGAATCATCGACTGTGCGTGCGCCATTAGCAACTCGTGCAGTGCGGTACAGGAGAACACGTGCTGTTTTGCGACCGCGCTCGGTACGCGATAGGCCAGACCGGGGATCTGTACAATCAAGGCGAACGGCATCGACCGCACACCCAGTACGTCGGCCACGCCGGCGACCCCTTCGCTCCCAACGAACGCGACTTCGACCGACTCGCCGTCGGCCGTTGCCCCCACTAAAGACACGACGCCGGACTCTGGAAAATACGCCCACCGGGGGCGCTCGTGCGCTCTACAGAGGCGTGCCCATCGCTCAAGGGGTACCGGCTCCAGTTCATGGGACACATGCGTGAACACGTCCGGCGCTGCCTTGGCTAAATGCCGGAGAAGCCCATTGTTGACTCGGTTCGTCATCATCGCGTCGCTCCATAGTGGAACACTGCAAGAATGGGCGGCATTCGAGCACAACCGTTTAGCGATCTTCAGTCCGATTTTGACTTTGTGTGTCTAGTTTTGGCGAACAGGCGCGCGATTTGCTCGCCCAAGGACGAGGCGGCGTTCCGGCGGAAGGGTGTATGCGCGCCATTCGTGCCGGCGACGCTCTGCGTATGGGAAACGTTCGAGTGCGTCTGGTGAGGAAGCTGGCCGAGAGGATTGATGGTGTGGACCTGTCGCGTCGGTCCGTCGGCCAGGTCATTCGGCTGCCTATCGAGCAAGCTCGGCTGTTGATCGCAGAACAATGGGCAGAGCCTCTCAGCTCCACCCCCCAGACGGAGGTGGCAATCCCGAACTCTTCCCCAAGGTCTTCGCAGCCTCTCGAAGAGTTCCCAGCGTGCCCGGCTGGGCGTTGCGAGTCACCAAGAGCGCTGATGACTATGCGTTCACCTCGGGTCAGGCTGCGCCCGATCGCCCCCGCCAAATAGGCAGGACAACAAAGACCTCGAATCGTTCGATGTCGACCCACTTCGAGAACTGCCGACATTCGCTCGGGAGGCGGATTGGAGTAAGAGGTTCCACGGATGGGTCGGCGTACTTTGTGCAACTCCGCTATACGGCATGAGCGCAGCCCGCTCGCCGAAGGGTCGGTGACGCGAGGCGTCGAAGGACGGTGACGTCGACCACGACGGGTCGATGCAGCGGCGACATGGCGTCTGGCCATCCGGTCGCCTCAAGGAGGTAGGGGCAGGCATGGCCGCAGATGGACAGCACGATCCGGCAACACCGCCCGCTCGCGTATCGACGGGCATTCAGGGTCTTGACGAGGTCCTGGGTGGCGGGTTGCCGGAAGGACAGCTATACCTCATCGAAGGCGAATCGGGCGCTGGCAAGACCACGCTCGGTCTTCAATTTCTGCTGGCAGGCCAGCGTCGGGGAGAAAAGACGCTCTGGATCACGCTGTCGGAAACCGAGCGGCAGCTCAAGGAGACGGCACGATCGCACGGGTGGTCTCTCGACCGCATCGAAGTGTGCAACCCCGTCGCGCCTGACGGCGTTCGCCAAGGCGACGACAAGTACTCGTTCTTTTCGCCGGCTGATGTTGAATTAGATCAGATTCGCCAGGCCATCGTGGCGGCCACGGAACGGGTCCGACCATCTCGCGTGGTCTTCGACCCGTTTTCGGATGTTCGGCATCTCGCTCGCGAAGTCCTCCAGTACCGTCGACAGGTTCTCAATCTGCGTGAGTTCTTCAACGAGCACGGATCCACTGTGCTGTTGATGCAGGAGCTGACGCGGGGCGGTGCCGGCGACCTGCAAGCCGAGGCATTGGTGCACGGCTACTTGACGCTTCATCAGGACGCGCCTGAGTACGGCGGGCAGCGGCGTCGCGTACGTGTCCACAAGATGCGGGGCATGCCGTTCCGTGACGGATTCCACGACTTCTCGATACAGACCGGCGGCATCGAGGTCTATCCGCGTCTGATCGCGGCGCAGCACGTCGAAGATCACGCCGACGAAAGCCTGAAGAGCGACGTCGCGCAACTCGACGCGTTACTGGGCGGCGGCGTGGATCGGGGCTCGAGCCTCCTCATCATCGGCGCGGCTGGTGTGGGCAAGAGCACCCTGGCGACTCAGTACGCCGTGGCCGGTGCGCGTCGTCGGGAAAAAGCGATTGTCTTCATCTTCGACGAGACCGTGTGGACGTACCGAGCCCGTGCGGAAAAGCTCGGGTTCTCGATCGCCGCGCTCCTCGCCGACGGCACTCTTACGTTGCGGCAGATCGACAGCGCGGAGGTGTCCGCGGGGCAGTTCACGAACATGGTGATGGAGGCGGTCGACGGCGGCGTCCGCACGGTTGTGATTGACAGTCTCGGCGGGTACGTGAGCACGATGCCGGAGGAACGGTTTCTTGTCGCCTATCTTCACGAACTGTTGACCACGCTGAGTCACAGGAACGTCACGA
>JBPYFA010000282.1:0-8213 GCA_051986585.1 Vicinamibacterales bacterium
GCCAGGGTGGTCGTCACCGTCAACGTCAGAAGCGGCCGTTTGAACAACGCGCGACAGCTATATCTGAGTTCCTTGAACAGATTGGACATCGACGGATCTCCGCAAGACGGCTTCGTCAGACAGCAACGCCTATTCTACGGAGCAAAGCCCGCGCTGGTTCACACGAAGATCCGAGCCGAACGGAGGTCGGCGGAAGTGCGAACTCTTCACGAGAATTTCAGAGTTCTACATTGTTCCTTCATTACAAGCGCGTGGTTTACGGCGATATTCGTAGCATAACGTCCCGAGGAGAAGAATTCGGATCGGGGTGGTGACGTCATGACAAGCAAATTGGAAGGACTCGTTAGGTGGGGGCCGCGTATCTCCGGCATTCTGGTCGCCGCCTTCCTCGCTGTATTTGCGCTTGATGCGTTCGACCGCAGGTCAGTTCTGGAAGCATTGCCCGCATTCGCTATCCATCTGATTCCTGTATTTCTCGTGCTTGGAGTCGTGGCGATCGCGTGGCGGTTCGAATGGATTGGCGCCGCGGCGTTCATCGCGCTGGCCGCGATCTATGGAGTGATGGTGCACTGGCGCGGGGACTGGGTCGCGGCGATCTCGGCTCCGTTGTTCGTAGTCGGGGTTCTGTTTCTGGTGAGCTGGTGGCATCGCGCCTCAGCAAGCGTGGAGCAACGATGAGCGCCACACCGTAGAATCCGAGCACCGCAAAGAGCGTCTGCGGTCGGCCCTGCGGGAAATCGACGAAGACCACCTTCGCTCCGGTCAGGAGCAGCATCGGATAGACCAACCATGCCGCTTCGCGTCGGCCGGTCAGGCGGGCAGCCATTGCGAGTATGAGCGTGGCGGTCACAAGCGCGATGGTGCGAATCGTTGTCACGAACGGTCCAGCCATCATCTCGCCAGGCAGGATCGCAATCGAAAACGCGATCGCTGTTCCGGCGGCGGTGCAGGTCAAGATCGCAAGCAGGGCCAGATAGAGGATGCTTTCAAAGATCCCCCACCGTTCAATCGGATGGCGGATTCGCACAACAGTGACAAGTCCGAGGGCCGAAAGGGCGAGTGCCTGGGAGATTGAGATGCTCCAGTCGATCGTCGGAGAGATCAACGCGGCACCCGCCGCGTCCGCGGCCAATCCGGAAGCGACGCTTGCTGCCAACGCATATACGGCCGCCTGCAGCGACAAGACGAGGCGCCCGGAGCGCCGCGCGAGCTCAACTGTCAAGAACGCCGCTACTGAATAGATGACGGATCGGATCGCTCCGCCAAAAGACAGCGCGATGCCGACAACAGCAAAGAGTTGCGCGAGCACCGCGTAGAAAAAGAAATTCCTCACATGCCGATGGCGATCGACGAATGCGAACGCCACCAGGTATCCGGCAGCCGCCAGCGTAAGGCTGACCAGTCCAACCGCGACCACATTCGAGCCGGTCGATCGAATCAGAGCAATCGAACCTCCATACGCGATGGCGAGGACGCCGATTGATTGCACCACCTCGAACGGAATGACCCGTCTGCCGATCAGCAGCGTGCGAATCGCGAAGCTGCCCAGATAGCCAGCAACCATCAGGAGCTGGACGCTCAGCGCCTCGTGGATGTCTCCGCTCGCCGATGCACGACCGGTCAGGATGAGAAGCATCGTGTTGGCGACGACGGCAGCGGGCCATCTGAGGATCGTCCAGTTTCGTGTGTAGCCGAGCCAGAGCGTCGCAATCCCTACTCCGATCGCGAGCACGGTATAGTCGGTCCAGTCTCCCGTTCCGATCGCCAGGCCGACGGCGGAGATGGAAGTGCCAAGCATGACAACCCACGCCAATCCTTCGAGCTGGCGAGCCCATGCAAGTGCAAAGGCGCTGGTCGTCAGCACGGCGAGCAGCGCCGTGGCCTGCGCCGGCGAGACCACGTTGAACCGCAAGGTTGCTTCCCAGACGAGTGGATAGCCAATGAGCGCGGCGGTCAACGCATGCGCGAACGCGTCCAGTGCAAAGCCTCGAGCAGCAACCCTCGAGGCCAGAAGCAGCCAGGGCGCCCCGTAAAGAATTCCGAGGCCAACACCAGCCGATTTGGTCAGCAGGTTCGATTCGGTAAGCGCGCGCAGCAGGTACGCCCCGCCGAGGACGACCAACGTACGCCCGGCAAGAGCCAGAAAGTGTGGCACACCACTCTTGGAAACATCGAGGAGCGAGGTCGAGCCAGGGCTCTCCATTGACGGTGGACGCGCCGCGGCCGACGTGCCCGGCGTCGTCTCTCCTTCGATAACGGCGAGCCGGTGCTCTAAGCTCGTCAGTCGCTCGGTCAGCCTCGCGAACTCTGACTCGAGCCGGACGATGCGATCCTCCATCGCTCCCCCCTGCGCTGCGCGCCGGAAATCCGAGAGCGGTCAACGAGACGATGGTCGGGAATCCGTCAGTCGTGCAGATAAATGCTCGACAATCGACAGGATCGTCGCCCTCTGCTGCAAATTGCTGCCCAGCCCGGCTACGAAAGTGGAAATCAAAGGCCGCTGGACGTTATCCTGCTCGTCAGGGGGTGTGGAGATGCCTCGAAAATCGAGGACCGCGTTGGTCTGTGGGTTGATGCTGCTCACCATCGCATGCGGAGCCAAGAGCATCAATCAGGTGCTCGCCGATCCCGCCAAGTACCGAAATCAGGAGATCACAGTCCATGGCACAGTGGACCAGAGCGCGTCGGCGCTCGGTCGCGGGGCCTACCGCATCACCGATGAGGGGCATAGCCTGTGGGTGGTAACGACCGGCGGCACGCCGCGCCAAGGGGCGCGCGTCAACGTCACGGGTCGCCTTCAGCAAGGGTTCGATCTCGGGAGCTTGAGCAACGTCATCAGGCTGCCGGGCGGAGTACAGAACGGCCTGGTGCTGGTGGAGTCGTCGCGCAGAGCAAAGGACTGACGCCCGGTGCGCCTGCAGTTCGACGACCTGACGTTCGATCCAGACACTCGGCAGCTCTGGATCCGAAAAGAGGAAGCCCGCCTCTCCCCGAAGGCCTTCGACCTTCTCGCGCTGCTGATTGAGCGGCGTCCGAAAGCCGTGTCGAAGGTCGACATCCGCCAGCACCTCTGGCCGGGGACTTTCGTTTCCGACAGCAGCCTGCCCTCGCTCATCTCGGAGATCCGTGACGCCATCGCTGACCACCGGCGGAAACCGGGACTGCTGCGAACCCTGCATGGCTTTGGCTACGCCTTTCAGGCGGATTCTGCTCCGCCGACGGAAGTTCTTCACGACAACTCTCAAAAGGGCTGGCTGATCGGATCGACCGCGGAGGTCGCGCTGTTTCCGGGCGAAAACGTAATCGGGCGCGAGGGGGATGGGGTCATTCTCGTCAAGTCCAGCACTGTCTCGCGTCGTCATGCGCGCATCGCGATCGACGGGTCGGGCGCGGTCGTTGATGATCTGGGCAGCAAGAACGGAACATACGTCAACGATCGACGGATCGACGGTCCAACGCCGGTCGTCGACGGTGATCAGATTCGGATTGGATCGCTGCTCTTTACGTTCAGGCTCTCGCAGGGGAATGAGACGACCGAGACGCAGTCGTCGCGCGCGGGCCCGCGCCTACGTTCCTGATTTCTGACAGATGCAGCGGCCGAGAGAGCCCTCTCGCTTTGCCGTCAGGCGCGCGTACTCTTTCGAGGAGGGCGCCCCGCCGGCCACTGCCGCCGCCTTTCCTTTTGCCACACCACTGAAGCTCCAACTGGCGCCAGCCGTTACACCGCGATTGAGCACATGACCGTTGCGGCCGGCGACCTCGCGCAGGAACGATCCGAACACATCGAATGAATCGGTGATTGAATACGCCATCCCGCCGCCGACATTCACATAGTTGACGCGCTGAATGACATCGTGCACCGGTCGAAGTTCGGGCGCCAACCCGGCTTGACCCGTCAACGGAAATTCAATCCCACCGTACGTCTGCTGGGCGTTGGCGATGGCGAACGCGCGGAACGATGGCGTGACGAAGTAACCGAGTTCGAGATCGACCATGCCTCGGTTGTGCGAAATGTCCTGGACCTTCTCCACAAACCCGTAGGCGATACGACTGGACACGAACATCCCGGGTCGAACCCACCACTACCAACACTGCCGCAGCGACCACGCCAGCCACGCGCGCACGACTCGCAGCCATGACGAGGGATCGTTTCCGAGCCTAGATCGCTACCGCACGATCGCCGCGCTGGCAGCGCCATACACCTGGCGCGACTTCGTCCCCTGCAGCCAGACGACCGCCTTCAGCTCCTTTCCCCACCCCTTCTCGATCGACATCTGGCTGGTTTGGATGGCGGAGCGCGCGCCGAGAACCGTCAGGCTTTGCACTCTTCGCGCGACCGCCACGTGATGAAGCGTGCGGCCGTGATTTTCGCCGCGAGTGACGACCGACGACAGCCCGTCCTCGGTGATCGCGGCCATTACCTGAATCTTCTCGGTGTCGGGCGGAGCGGCCGGGCAATCGATTGTCAGCTGCGCCTTACCGCCGCTCTCACGCGCGCTGACCCGCAATGCCAGATGCGGCTTGTCTGCGGCCTGCCCGATCGCCTGGCGAATAGTGTCCGTCTCGATTCCGGGAATGCCGACCTCACCGTCAACGACCATTTGCGGCGTGTACATGTTTTCGTCGCCGAAGACGGTGGAGTAGCTCCGCTGACGCGCGGTAAATGCGGCCGAGGAAAACGCATCCTTCCATCCCAGATCGTTGAAGTAGTCGACGTGCAGGCCGATCGGAATCACTTCGACGCCGGGGATCGGTTGATCCCGCACGAGCGAGGAGAGAAGCGTGTCGGCGGGGGGACAGCTCGAACACCCTTCCGACGTATACAGCTCCACGAGCACCGGCACGCGCGGCGGCTGAACGGCGCCGCCGCGCGAAGCCAGTGCGAGAAGAACGACCGCGGTGAACAGACGCCTCATGTCAATGCTCGATGCTCAATGTCCAATGATCAAACATGCAGCATGCAGCATTCAACATGCGGCTTGCTACTGTGAACCGTCGTTTGCCGCCCAGTTGATGAACACACCAGCGACGGCTTTGCCGAGGTTCGAACCCGCCACGTTGTCCATCTGATAGTGGATACCCGCCCAGATCCGCGAGTCCCCGGCTTCCTTGCCGACCGCTCGGATGAAGTCCGCGTGGCTCGGGAACAAGTAGGCAAGCACCTCCGCTCTCGCGTTCGAAAACGATGAGTGGTTCGACGGATAGCTCGGATGACTCGGGACCGGGAACAAGGGCGTGATCCCCGAATCCAGCTGCGACGGCCGGATGTACCAATAGCTGTACTTGCCGTCCTGGCTGGCAATGAATACATCGAACTGCACCGCGCTGACCAGCGCGTAGGCACGCGCCGCCCGTGGCGGATTCTTGTCAAGGCGATCCTCGAACAGCCACTTGTCGAGATATCGATACGGCCAGGTGTTGAGCCCCTCCGGACTCTGCCAGTAAAACGCCTTGTAATTGGTGGCAAACGCTGCCGGAGTCCGCGGGAAGTTGTGCACCATGAGCAAGTCGTCCTTCACTGTCTGAGAATCGCACGCTGGGGGCGCGGGAGGACGGAACTGGCTCGGCGACGTCAGCAGAAGCGGCGTCCAGTTCGCTGCCGTGATGTTGACCGGATTGGTGCCTTTCCAGTTGCACGGCCCCGTCGGGATCGTGCCGCTCCAGACCGCATCGGAGCCGTCCGCATTGGCTTTTGCAATCACTCGCTCGGCGACTCTCCTGCCGAGCTCGGCGCCGGCAGAGTAATCACTCGGGAACTGCACCCCGGCCAGGACTCGCGACCAACCCGCCTGCTCCGCCATCGTCTGAAACGATTGCGCTTCCCCCGGGAAGAAGTACGCGAGCATCGTCGCCGCGGCCTGCGCCGCCGCCGCGTGTTCCGATGGATAGGAAGGACTGTTCGGTACGTCGACGGACGTCGGCAGCTTGTGATCCATCTCGCTGGGGCGAAGACGCTGGTAGTAGTACTTGGACTCCCATGCCGCAATGGTCGCGTCGTACATCGCCATCGAAAGGTACGCATACACCCGATGCGGATACGCGGTCGTCGCCGTCCCGCCGAGCAGCCGATTCGAAATCAGATCCATCCACCGGTACTGAGGAGACCCCGCATCCCAGTACGCAATCTGGGCGGCCGTCTGGGCGTCGTTGTGACCGATCAGATCCGCGAGCGCTCGAAGTTCCGCCTGCGTCTCAGACGGAGTCGGGGGTGGCGGGACGCGAAAGTCCTTGCCCGACGAGATGACCCACGTCTTCCACTGACCCGCCCCCGGCTCGACCGGCGGCCCGTCATGTTTGTTTTGCGCGTAAGCCGGTAGCGTTAACGTCACCAACCCGAGTGTGAGCACCATCCTGCGCCAACCCATATGCGACTCCTCCTGTGTGGCAAATCCTGCGTTGGATTACGAGGAAAACTAGCATCGAGGGTCGGCGAGATTGTTTGGGTTTTCCTCAGGTTTTTCTGATGGTGACGCCGGGGCTTGGAATCGCTCATCGCTAATCGCTAATCCCGAATCACTAATCGCTGAATCGCCGAATCACTAATCCTTGAATCAGGAATCCTTGAATCGCTTCGGCGACTGATGATGGAGAGTCGCCGGCGATTCACGCTGCCGATTCGAGGATTCGACAATTCAGCGATTCGGCGATTAGGGATTCGCGATTAGGGACTAGGGATGAGGGATTCACTCTTGTCGCAAAGCAACCAGAGGATCAACCGAGGCGGCTCGCCGCGCGGGAATATAGCAGGCGGCGAACGCGACCATTGAAAGCACAATCGCCACTCCCACATACGAGAGCGGATCGGCCGGCTGGACACCAAAGAGTTGACTGCGCAGCAGTCGCGTCGCGGCCAGGCTTACGCCGATGCCGAGGCCGAGGCCAATCAGGACCAGTCGTCCTCCCATGACGAGCATCAGTCCGAGCACGTGGCGACGGGGCGCGCCGAGCGCCATCCGGACACCGAGTTCGTGGGTGCGCCGAAGCACGTGGAACGAGAGCACGCTGTAGATGCCGGCGGCGGCGAGCGCAAGACCGAGGATCGCGAAGCTGCTGAACACCGCCATCGTGAATCGCGGTTGGTTGGTGTCCTCGCCGAGGATTTCATTCACCGTGATCGGACGGCCGAGCGGCTGGTCGGGATCGAGAGACCGAACTGCCGATCGCACCGCATTCAGCTGCAGCATCGGATCCGTCGCCGCGCGCACGGTCAGCATGCGCTGCAATGGCGCAATCGCCGAGTAGGGCAACGCGAGTGCCGGCACCGGATCGCTCTTGATCCCTGCATTCCTGGTGTTAGCCATGATGCCGACGACGGTGACCTCGGGGCTGAGATTGGGATCTACGAGGGCGCGGCCCGGCGGGTGTTGCAGCACATCAAGCCGGATGCGCGCGCCAATCGGAGTCGCTCCGGGTTCGAAGAGCTTGACCGCCGCTTCGTTGATTACCGCAACGCGATCGCCCCGGCGAACTTCCGCAATATCGAACATACGACCGCCAATCAGTCGAATGCCATAGGCCCGCAGATGTTTCTCCCCGACGAGATTGACGGTCAGACGCTTCGACGGGTCTGTCGACTGGCCAATGATGGCAAACGACGTCTGCGGTCCACCAAAGGGGTGACCGATCGACGCGGCCTCGACGCCGGGAAGATTGCTGACTCGCTCGACCACCGTCTCGACGAACTGATTGCGCTGTTCGAGCGTCGTGTATTTCGCTGGCGGCAACGGAAGGCCGACGAGCAGCACCCGTTCCGGTTGAATACCCGGATCGATGTTGTGAAGGACCACGAACGTTCGAATCATCAATCCAGCACCGACGAGCAGCACCACCGCTAATGCCACTTCGATGACGACGAGCACGTGGCGGCTGCGACCGCCGTCACGTTCGATGCCGGTGCTGCGCCCCGCCTTCAATGTCTCGGCGACTTCCGGCCGCGACAGCCGAAACGCCGGCATGAGGCCAAAAAGAACTCCGGTCAGGAGCGACACCGCCAGAGAGAAAGCCAGCACGGGCAGGTTGATGGTCACGCGCGATTCGTTGGGGACATAGAACTCGGGCATCATGGCCACGATGGTGCGCGTCGCCAGGAAGGCGAACAGGACGCCCAGCGCGCCGCCCACGAGCGACAGCAGCACGCTCTCGGTCATCAACTGCCGAAGCAACCGACGTCGGCCTGCACCGATCGACACCCGCACGGCCATCTCGCGTGCTCG
>JBPYFA010000283.1:0-7872 GCA_051986585.1 Vicinamibacterales bacterium
AGTTCTGCGTGCGCGGCGGTGTCGTTGATTTCTTCCCCGCCGGTCTGCGTGAGCCAATTCGGCTCGAATTCATCGGCGATACGATCGAGTCGATTCGTGCCTACGACCCTGCCACCCAGCGGTCGACGGCGTCGCTCGATCAGGCCGCCATCACGCCGCTGCAGGAGGTCGTCGGCGATCTGGATGCCACGAATCGCTCGGCAACGGCTTTCGACCATTTCTGCGCTCACGGCCGTCCCCTGGTGCTCGTGTCCGAGCCGGACGAAGTCCGTTCGCACGGCAGCAAGACAAGCGAGCAGATTCAGCGCAGCTACGACGAAGCGATCGCCCGGGGCAACCGGGTTGCTGCGCCGTCTGAAATCGTTCTCTCGTGGGACGACGTGGAAACGGAGATTGCCGGAGCAACCGCGCTCGAGACGCTGTCGGTGGAGGACTCGCAGCATATCGCCTGTCAGCCGGCGCTGGAATTCGCCGGCCGCATTCCCGACTGGGTGGCAGAGATCCGGCGCAGCCGAGAGCTCGGTGAGACGGCCGTCTTCGTCGCGAACTCGCCGGGGCGCGCGGAACGCACGATCGAAGTGCTCGCCGACTATGAGATTTATGCGGCACCGATCGAAGGCGCCGAGGAGATCCGTAGCGCCTCGGTGCTGGTTGGCGTCGGCTACCTCTCCCGGGGGTTCCGTCTGCCGGACGCCGGCCTCCAGTTCTGGGCCGAGACGGACGTCTTCGAAGAAGAGCGAAAGACGCACGAGCGGCGGCGTTCCGCCACTCGAACGTTTCTTTCCGATTTCCGCGATCTGAAAGTCGGCGACCTCGTCGTCCACGTCGATCACGGCATCGGCGTGTTCGTCGGGCTGAAACGGATCGACGTTGGTCTTGCGCCGCAGGAGTTCATGGAACTCCGCTATGCGGGCGAGGACAAGCTGTTCGTTCCCGTCGAGCGGCTCGACCTGGTTCAGAAGTACACCGGCGCGGCCCGCCCGTCGCTCGACAAGCTCGGCGGAACGACGTGGGAGAAGGCCAAGACGCGCGTCAAGAAGGCGATGCGCGACATGGCCGAGGAATTACTGAAGCTCTACGCCGCGCGAAAGGCCATGCCGGGGCACGCGTTCAGTCCCGATTCGCACTGGCAGCAGGAATTCGAGGACGCGTTCGAGTGGGAGCTCACGACCGATCAGGCGAACGCCATCACCGACATCAAGCGCGACATGCAGACCGCCGCGACGATGGATCGGCTGCTGTGCGGCGACGTCGGCTACGGGAAGACCGAGGTGGCCATGCGCGCCGCGTTCAAGGCCGTCATGGACGGAAAGCAGGTGGCCTTTCTCGCGCCGACCACGGTGCTCGCGTTCCAGCACTTGAAGACGCTCAGAGATCGATTTGCGGCCTTCCCGGTTCGCATCGACATGGTCAGCCGCTTTCGCACCAAAGCGGAACAGAAGCAGACCCTGGACGATCTCAAGAACGGCAAGGTCGAAATCATCGTCGGCACGCACCGGCTGCTGTCGAAAGACGTCCAGTTCCGGGATCTCGGTCTGCTGATTGTCGATGAGGAACAGCGCTTCGGCGTCGCCCACAAAGAGCGAATCAAGCAGATGCGCAAGCGGGTGGACGTTCTCACGATGACGGCCACGCCGATTCCGCGAACGCTCAACATGTCGCTGGCGGGAATCCGCGACATGTCGATCATTGAAACGCCGCCGAAGGATCGACTGTCGATCCAGACCAATGTCGTCAAGTTCGATCAGGAAGTGATCCGGCGTGCGATTCTCACCGAGAGAGAACGTGGCGGCCAGGTGTACTTCGTGCACAACCGGGTCGAATCGATCTACTCGCTCGGAAACCTGATTACCCGCCTCGTGCCGGAAGCGCGCGTCGTGGTCGGGCACGGGCAGATGAGCGAGGACGAGCTCGAGCGGGCGATGGTCGATTTCGTCGCCCACAAGTATGACGTGCTCCTGGCCACGACGATTATCGAGAACGGACTCGACATTCCCAACGCCAACACGATCATCATCAATCGCGCCGATCGTTATGGCTTGTCGCAGCTGTATCAGCTTCGCGGGCGCGTCGGTCGATCCGATCGCCGGGCGTATGCGTATCTTCTGATCCCGCCCGAGGAGGCGCTGTCGCCGGTGGCGAAAAAGCGGCTCGCTGCAATTCGCGAGTTCAGCGACCTCGGCAGCGGCTTCCGCGTGGCGGCGCTCGATTTGGAGATTCGGGGCGCCGGAAACCTGCTCGGGGGTGAACAAAGCGGGCACATCGAAGCGGTCGGCTTCGACATGTACATGAAGCTGCTCGAGCAAACGATCAAGGAATTGAAGGGAGAAGAAGTCGAGGACGAGATTCGGGCGAACGTGAATCTGCGAGTCGACCTCCGAATCAACGACGAGTACATCCCCGACATGAACCAGCGCCTGACGGTCTACCGGCGGATGGCGGCGGTCCGAACGGACGAAGAGCTCGACCGTCTGGTGCTCGAGGTTCGTGACCGCTATGGCCCACCCACCGAATCGGTGCTCAATCTGGCCGAATATGCGTCGATCCGAATCCTTTCCGACCGGATCGGTCTCGAATCGCTAGACCGCGAAGGGTCTTCGGTCGTCCTAAAGTTCAGACCCGATGCCAAGCTGGATCCCGCCTGGCTCTTTCGAATCGTGCAGCAGCGTGGAGACGTGGTCCTGGTTCCGCCCGCAACGCTCAAGCTCGATTTGAAAAAGCCAGCAACTCTTAAGCCGGCCCCTCCGCCCCGGCCCGCAGTGACGGCCGGCGGGGCGAAGAAGGGCCGAGACCCGGTCGCCGCCGGATCGTGGTGGGCGGCGCGAGCCCAGGCCGGAGAAGTGGCGCCAGGTTTCAGCCGGGATGAAATCATGCGGCCCGCCAAAGAGGATCCGCGGGCGGAGGATGGGGTCTTTCCGCGTGTTTCGGGCCTGCTCCGCGACTTGAGCGGCGGTCGATCGATCGAGTAAAATATTATGTCACAGCAAGTTAGGGCTACTTTCATGAAAATCATTGCGACGCTGGTTCTTGCCTGCGCGGTCGCGATTCCGGTTCGGGCTCAAATCATCGAACGCGTGCTGGTGAAGGTGAATGGCGACATCTTCACGCAAACCGAGCTCGAAGAGCGCCAGACTGCGGCCATCCGCGCCCGGATGGGTGTCGATCTGAAACCGGAAATGGTCAACGACAACGCCGAGCTGAAGAAGGCGCTCGATGAGGTCACGCCGCAGCTGCTTGTCGATGCCGTTGACGAGCTGCTCCTCCTGCAGATGGGCAAGGAGAAGGGCTATCACCTCAGCGACGAGCAGTTCAAAGGTTGGCTCGACAACCTGCGAAAGGAACAGAACCTTCAGGACGACGCGAAGTTCAAGGCGGCGCTGGCGCAGGAAGGCATGACGATCGACGATCTGCGGAAGAACGTCGAGAAACAGTTTCTCGTCAGCCAGGTCCAGCGCGACGAGGTCGGTTCCAAGCTGACCATCACCGAGGAAGAAGCGCGGCAGTACTACCTGACTCACAAGAATGAGTTTGCGGAGCCAGCCAGTGTCACGCTTCGTGAAATCCTGATCGATGTGCCGTCGACCGGCAAGGGTGGACAGGCCGCAATCAGCGTCGCCGCTCAGGATCAGGCGGAAGAGAAGGCGAACCAACTGCGCTCGCGGATTCTTGCCGGCGAGGACTTCGCGAAAGTTGCCGCCGAGGCGTCGTCCTCACCGTCGAAGGCGAACGGCGGCCTCATCGGGCCAATCAATCTCGCGGAGGTCTCGGTTGCGCTGCAGGACATGATTGGGAAGATGAAGCCGGGCGACATCACGCCGCCGATTCGAACGAACCGTGGCGTCCAGATTCTGAAGCTCGAAACCATCAAGCCGGCCTCGATTCAACCATTCGAGAGCGTGCGCGATCTCGTCGCCGACAAGGTGCACGACGCTCGTCAGCTGACCGAAGTGCGCAAGTTCATGTCGAAAGTGCGAGGCCAGGCACTGATCGAGTGGAAGAACGAAGAGCTCAAGAAGTTGTACGAGAAGCAGGTGGCGCAGGAAAGCGGCGGCAGCCACTGACGCATGCCCGCCGATTCGACCCACCCTTGGTATGCCATCTGGACCCGTTCACGCCACGAGAACGTCGTCCGCGAACAACTCGAGCGCAAGGGTTATGAAGCCTTCCTCCCGACGATCACCAAATGGAGCCGGTGGAAGGACCGCAAGAAGAAGATCGATTGGCCGCTCTTCCCCGGCTACTGTTTCGCTCGATTCGACAACACGGAGCGGTTGCCGATTCTGACCTGCAGCGGCGTCGTCAACATCGTTTCGTTCGACGGTGATATCGCGCCGATTCCCGATTTCGAGATCGAGGGGATTCGCCGGCTGGTTCAGACCGACCTGCAGTTCGATCCCTGCCCACTCATTCACGAGGGCATGATGGTCGAAGTGACCCACGGCCCGTTGAAGGGGGTCGTCGGGCGTCTGCTGCGAAAAGGCGCGCACGCGCGGCTGATCCTCGCCGTCGATCTGATCGGGCAAGCGGTGAGCGTGGAAGTCGATGCCGCCGACGTCAAGCCGTATTGAATATGAAAATCGGACCGATCGAACTCCGGCCACCGTTTGCGCTTGCACCGATGGCGGGCATGACCGACACGGCGTTCCGCCGGCTGGTGAAGCGGAAGGGCGGCTGCGGCCTGGTCGTGAGCGAAATGGTCAGCTCCGAGGGGCTCGTGCGGGGCATCGATCGCACGCTCGAGTACGCGGAGTACACCGAAGAGGAGCGGCCGGTCTCGATCCAGATCTTCGGCGGCGACCCGGAGAAGATGGCAGCGGCGGCGCAGATGGTCGAGGGAATCGGCGCGGACATCGTCGACGTCAACATGGGCTGCCCGGTGCCGAAGATTGCGAAGCACAATGCCGGCTGCAGCCTGATGCGCGAGCCGGCCCACGCGGCCGATGTCGTGCGCGCGATGACGCGCGCGGTCAGGATTCCGGTCACGGTCAAAATGCGCGCCGGCTGGGATGCAGACGCGATTAACGCACCCGACCTGGCGCGGCGGATGGAGGATGCGGGCGCCGCCGCCGTCGCGGTGCACGGCCGCACTGCGGCACAGTCGTATTCAGGATTCTCCGACTGGGACCTGATTGCGCGAGTGGCCAGCAGCGTGTCGATCCCGGTGTTCGGAAGCGGCGACTGCGTCGATCCCGAGCAACTGGTCGAACGGATGCGGGGGGGAACCGTCGCCGGCGTGCTGGTTGGCCGCGGTGCGCTTCGCAATCCATGGATCTTCGAGCAGGCGGCCGCGCTTGCGGCGGGCAAGTCGGCACGTCAGGTGACGGCGGCCGAGCGCGGACAATTCCTTCTCGATTACATCGATTTGCTGATGACCGAGCGCGTTGACGAGGCCGAAGGGTTCCGGCACGTCGCTCCCGGACAAATCCCGGCGCCCGCTGCCCCGGCGCGCGGGCACGATCGGTGGGTCATCAACAAGCTGCGCGCGCTGAACTCTTGGTACACGAAGGGCCTCGACAACGGATCTCATCTGCGGATCGCGATCAACTCGGCCGAGTCGATCGCCCAACTGCGGGAAATTATCGAGGCGTTCTTCTTTCAAACGGCAACGCTGGGCAGTGACTGAATCGATTCACGATTCGTGATCCACGATTCACTCCTCAGCTACTTCGTAATCGTACGCGAGCGCCCTCGAAGCCGAGGCGGTGAAATGCTGTCCGGCGGCGGCGTGTGAGGGGTGCTGCAGGTACGCCTTCAACCCGGCGGCATCATCGAATTCGATGAACACCGCATATTCGTAATCGTCGCGCATCGCCTGTTCATATCCTGGCAGCGAATGCTTGATCCGCCGGCCGACCCGAAGGCGCCGAATCGATGGTATCTCCCGTGCGGCTTTCATCACCGAGTCGAGAACCGCGTCGCGGTCGGCGCCCGACAGATCTGGCCGCGGGCTGAAGAGTACGACGTGCACGATCATCGGCTGCCTCCACTTCCTCCCCGATTGCCTCCTCCGCGCGGATTTCGGCCGGGCTTCGGTGCGGTTCCAGGACGACGGAGCTTCTGCGCAAAGCGTCGCCGCTTTTCGTCGCGCGGCACCTTGAACCGATCGCGCGGATCCTGGTGCTCGCCGCCAGGCCGCCAATCGCGGCTGCGCCGCTCGCGCGTCACCGGCGCCTTCGGCCGTCGCTTGGCCATCGCGTCGGCGCGTTCTTGATCCGGCGTCTCCCAGAGCCGCCCGCGCGCGAACCACTTCATCACCGCGTCGGCGTGGCGTGACTGCAGCTGACGCAGGGTCGGCATCAGCTCCTCTTGCGTGTGGGCGCGGAAGGCGGTTGGCTTTCCTTCGAGGATGATCGTCCAGTAGTGAAACCGCGGAGGCATGGTCCGCTGATTATGGCAGCTTCGAAGCGGTGGCGTGCGGCCCGAGCCGTTTGAGCTTTTCGATCAGCGTGGTGCGTTTCAGGTTGAGCAGCTTCGCCGCCTGACGCTTGTTGCCGCGAGTGCGTTCGAGCGAACGCCGAATCAGTGCGAGTTCAACCGTCTCGATGTACTGCGCGAAGTCGAGGCCATCGTCGGGAAACCAGATGTCGGTGGAATCACCCGGCGCTGCCTGCTGCTGGATGTCGCTCGTCAGATCCTGGACGTCGATTTGCGAACGCCCCTGGCTGAATGCGAGCGCGCGCTCGATCGCGTTCTCCAACTGCCTGATGTTGCCGGGCCAGTGATAGGCCATGAGGCGCCGGAGCGCATCCTGCGAAATCGTCACTGGCGATCGCCCGGCGTCGGCCGAGAGCTTCTGCAGAAAATGCTGAACGAGGAGCGGAATGTCCTCCCGCCGTTCGCGGAGCGGCGGCAGCTGCACAGGAATGACGTTCAGCCGGTAGTAGAGATCCTCGCGAAACTGGCCGTCGGCAACCATTTTGGACAGGTCGGAATGCGTTGCGGCAATGACGCGGACATCGATCTTCACGGTGTGCGAATCGCCGACGCGCTCGAACTCGCGCTCCTGCAGCACCCGCAGCAACTTGGCCTGGAGCGCGGGGCTCATCGTCGCGACTTCGTCGAGGAAGAGTGTGCCTTTGTGCGCCTGCTCGAGACGTCCCTGCCTGGCGCCCACGGCTCCCGTGAACGCGCCGCGTACGTGGCCAAACAATTCGGCTTCGAGCAGCGTCTCGGGAATCGCACTGCAATTGAGCGCGACGAACCGGTTCGTTCGGCGCGCGCTGTTGTGATGAATCGCGCGCGCGGCGAGCTCTTTGCCGGTTCCGGTCTCACCGGTGATCAGCACCGTGCTCGACGTCGCGGCGACGGTTTCGAGCAATTGAAAGAGCTCGCGCATCACGCGGCTGCGTCCAACGAGGCCGTCGATGCGATAGCGTTCCTCGAGCTGCGATCGCAAGTATGCGTTTTCGGATTTCAGCCGTCGCTGTTCGAGCGCCGACCGCAGCACGTGCAGCAGCGCGTCAAACTGAAATGGTTTGGTGATGAAGTCGGCGGCGCCCTGTTTGATCGCCTCCACCGCGTCCTTCACCGTGCCGTATCCGGTGATCACGATGGCAATGATCTCGGGATACCGTTCCAGGGCGGCCTCGATCACCTTCGCGCCGTCGATCCCGGGCAGGCGCAAATCGCTGACCAGGATGTCGAACGCGAAGTCGGCGAGCCGTTGAATCGCCTGTTCCCCGCTGTCGGCCTGTTCGACGATGAACCCGTGATCGGCGAGCCGCTCGGCGATCGCTTCGCGCAGCGCCGGCTCATCATCGACGATCAGCAGATGTTTCTGGCCCTCAGCCATTTAGATCGAGTGGGCGGTATTTTGACACCCACGGCAGGTCGGGTCAATTCAGGCGCAGCCGCGACCCTATAGCGTCGACT
>JBPYFA010000284.1:0-35657 GCA_051986585.1 Vicinamibacterales bacterium
GCTGAAGCCGATCCGCAAAATACAATGTGCCGGCGGCGTCGACCGTGGCGCCGGCAATTGCGAAGAAGCCATCTTCGAGTTTCCGGATCGATGCGCCTGGCGCAAGTACCGTGGCGGCACTGTGCGACGCTGTCCGCTGCGACGCGCTAGTTAGTCCGCGTGCATCCGTGTTGTTCCGCGGCCTGGTGGTTGCGCCTTCCTCCGCGTTCGTCCGCGGCTCGATATCGAGCATCGCGAATTCCCGCTCGCGTACCTCGAGATGACGGCTCACATCCTGTATTGCGTTTTCGAAGGGATATTTGCCCGCCCGCAGAAACCGGCCGCAGCCGTTTGTGTCGCAGACCGCGTAACCGCTCTCCGACTTGATATGGACGTTCCGGAAGTGAATGTCCGACGAGCCCGCCGCCCGCACGGCGGCGGCGAACGGCTGGCGGCTTCGTGTGACCCGATAGCCGTGATAGTTGGCAATCGTGACATTCTTCGACTGCGTGATCGCGATCGCGACCGCCTCGGGACTCGTCTGCGCTTCTTCTTCGGTCTGCGGCGCGTTGAAGTCCCAGTTTTCGACGCGATCAAGCCGGATCTCGGCCGACAAGTGATGCTCGACCGAGAGCTGATACACATGCCCGGGCGTTGACGTGTCGGAGACGTAGAGCCCCGATTGCGCGAAGGTGTTCGGCGACCAGATGTTGTTGAAGGTCCCGCCGCCTCGAGTGATCCACAGGCTCGGGTACTGCGCGCCCCATCGGCCCGAGGCAAACTGGCCGCGTCCACCGCTCGCGTCGTAGTACGCCTTCCGCACCGCGGGCGACAGTACGGTTCCAGCGAAGCCATGAAACTGGATATCGTCCAGCATCGAGTCCTCACCGGCCATCCACATGATCCCGGTTGCCCGTGGGTTGACGCCGCCGGTGAAGATGCCAAGGCCTGAGACGATGTTGCGCCCGTTCTGCGGTACGAGCAGCAGCGGTTTTGCTGCACCGACACCCTGATACCCAGGGGAGCGATCCGGAAGATCGAGTTGCGTCAGCCCGGGATGAAGCGCGATCAGCACGGTGTCGGGCTTGAGCGCGATCGTGTCGCGGACGATGTAGTAGCCAACGGGAAAATACAGCACACGATGCGCGTCGATGGCTTTGCGAATGGCCTCGGTATCGTCGGTTTCGCCATCGCCTTTCACGCCTAGCGTGCGCACGTTCACCCAGCTGGCGCTGTCGGGCAACGCACGGATCGCCGCAGGTAACGGCGGGGGAGCAGAGACTACTGGTGCGGCATCGTAGCGACTCTCGATCGCCCCGGTGTCCCCGAGCGCAACGACGAGGCCGTGATTGAACCGGTTGACGCGGTAGGTCGGGCCCGGCGCCGCGAAGATCCGGCCGCTTTCGCGGAGGCGCGCAAACGTCCGCACACGAACGCACACGGCGTTGTCGAATCCAACTTGCGTCATCGCGTTTCGCTCGTTGCTGACGATCACCGCGGCGTTCGAGACGTTTTCGAAGCGCGAGTCCTTCACCCAGAGCTCGTCGGAATACTCGCGCGCAATCTCGATCGCGACCGGGACGTCCTTGAACACGGTGCGGATAACGGTGAGCCCAGCCATGTACTCACGGATGGCCGCGTCGCGCTGACCCTCGAACGCCGAGTCGATCACCGTGAACGGCCAGTACGGCGACGTGTTCTCGGTAAGAATGCCGAAGCGGCCGCCGCTGACGTGCAGGTCGCGAACTTCATTGCCAATCTGCGTCAGGCCGGCAAGGCCGGATCCAACGTCGATGCGCATGTGACTGAGCAGCCCGTGCTGCGCGACGTGAAACCGTACTGCGATCGCTGCGGGATTGCCCGAACCGATTTCGATGTCGACGTTGCTGATCCCCGAATAGAACGTGCCCTGGTTGGCGTCGGCAATTCGATCGTTGGCGGGCACGCCGCCGGGAGGTGGAAAAGGAATGCGGCCCCGCCCACCGCCGCCGACGGCGGTCGCCCCCGGCCCGCCGCCGGTGAACATGACCAGCACACCGAGTCCATTCTGGAAACCGGGCGTGTCGGGCGGAAGCACAAACACCGGCCGGGTCGCGCCGTAGCCGACGAGGCGAACGCCACGCCAGATATAGACAGTGCGGGTGAGACGGTATCGGCCGGAAGGTATGAACACGATCCCGCCGCTGAAAGACGCTCCAGCCTTGTCGATTACGGCTTGAAGCGCCGCGGTATCGTCACCAGCGTCCGTGCCGTCGGCCATCAGATAGATGCCGGCGGCGTCGTCTGGACGCGTGGTCAACACCGATTGCGCGCCCGCTTTCCCGGACAGACCGATCGAGATGGCAAGCCAGAAGGCGAGCAGATGCGCGACGCGCTCCCGGCGGCGAAGTGGTTCGAACGAGACGGCTGACATCAACGAATTCAGCGGCCCGGCTTGATCGCGGAAGTGAACCCAGCCCGATTCGGCATCTTCACCTTCGGCAGCGACGTCGCATCCATCACATCGTCCGGGCCGATGATGCCATTGAGATGGAGGAGATAGGCGGTCACGGCATATGCCTCGGAATCGGTGAGCGAGTGTGGAGCGGGGTACGGCATGGCTCGTCGTACGTAATCAAAGACCGTCGTTGCGTAAGGCCAGTAGCTGCCAATCGTTTTGACGGGCGTTGCACTCTTGAGCGTCCCCTCGCCGCCGACCAGACGATCGTTGACGCCATTGTTGCCCTCAGGTCCGTGACACGCGATGCACTTGGTCGTATACACGTCGGCGCCCTGCTTCGGCGTTCCAGAGCCAGGCGGCAGACCGGCGCCGTCGGGCCCGATGCTCACGTCCATCGCCGCGATGTCTTCGGGGCTCGCGGGTGTGCCGAGCGATGGACCTTTCGGCGCCGACGGATGCGCTGATGTCGTCGTCGGTGGCGTCGATTGCGGCGACGAGGTCTGAGCCGCGTGAGTGGTGCCGAGCATGACATACGCTGCCGTGATGCTCGCGCACGCGAGGTTCGCGAACCTCGCATGCCGCGCACATTTCGTTCTAGACGTATACATTCCGCACCTCTCCGGCAGGTGACACTGCCCAACTCTGGCAGCCGTGATAGTGATATCGATACGAGGCACCACGTTTACTGAGGAGCGCATCACGCGTGGGCTGAATGGCACTCGTTTCGTCGACCGCGCGGCTCATCAACACGGCGGGCCCGCCATCCCAGCGCCATGCCAGCCGAAATCGCGTCAGCGCCTTCGGCAGCACGGGCCCCGACAATGCCGCTGTTGCCCATGTCTTGCCGCCATCCGCGGACACATCAACCCGGCGGATCCGTCCAGCACCAGACCACGCGATACCGCTGATCTGGTAGAGGCCCGCGCCCTGCATTTTGAGTCCACCGGACGGCGAGGTGATGACCGACTTCACGCCCATCGGAAACGTGAACTGCAGCGCGGAGCCGTCGCGGAGGGAATCGGTGTACTTCGACGTCTCGTCCTTCGTCATCGACGGCCCGGCCATCGCCTTCAGGCGTCGCAGCCACTTCACATTTGTATTCCCTTCCCATCCAGGGAGCAGAAGCCGCATCGGATATCCGTTCTCCGGGCGCAACCGCTCTCCGTTTTGATAGATCGCAATCATCGCGTCGTCCAGAGCCTTCTCGATCGGGATACTCCGACTCATGGCGGCGGCGTCTGCCCCTTCGGCGAGCAGCCACCTTGCTCCCGGAAGCACGCCCACTTCGTCGAGTAAGGTTCCGAGCGGCACACCGGTCCACTCGGCACACGACACCAGACCGTGCAGCGCACCGGCACCGCCTTGCGGCGGTTGGGCGGCGTAAAGCGGAGCGCTGTTGCCCGAGCACTCGATGAAGTGAATGCGCGAGATCAACGGATAACGCGAGAGCGCGGCGAGGTCGAACGTGAGTGGCCGTCGCACGAGGCCGTGAATCAACAACCGATGCTGTGCCGGCGGAATGTCAGGCACCCCGCTGTGATTGCGCTCGAAGTGCAGCGAGTTCGGCGTGATCATGCCCTCGAGAAACTCCAGTGGCGCACGCGAGGACCCGCTGCCGGTCGTCCCCGGCATCGGCCCAACTATCCGCTGAACGGCTGACTCGTGCGGCGACCGCTCGCCGTACGGCCGGAGCGCTGCGCCCGGCGCGCGCATCCACTCGGGCACATTCTGCTGCGCCGAGACGGGCAGGGCCCGCAAGAGCGACAACCCCGCCGTGCCGCCGGCGAGAAACAGGCGGCGAGATAGCAGGCCATTGCCTGCCACCGGGTCGAGATCGCGTGCGTTCGGTTTTGACATCCTCGTATTGTTCCTCGTGGAGATACTATCTCCTGTTGCCCGGTCGCCAATCGAGCGAAACATTGAGATCATGAGTTCGATGGACGAGTTACAACTCGAAACCCCACGGCTGATTCTCCGCCCGCCCAGAGTCGGGGACCTCGATGCCTGGAGCGAGATGATGGCCGACGAAGTGACCGCGCGTTTCATCGGTGGTGTCGCACCACGAGCGGTCTGCTGGCGGCAGCTCATGACATTGATCGGTGCGTGGCACGCGCACGGATTTGCGATGTTCTCGGTGATCGAAAAGGAGACCGGCCGATGGATAGGGCGGCTCGGGCCATGGCAGCCGGAAGGCTGGCCGGGGACCGAGGTTGGGTGGGCGATCGTGCGCGACCGCTGGGGTCGAGGTTATGCCGCCGAAGGAGCCGTGGTGGCCACGAACTGGGCGTTCGAGACACTGGGATGGGCAAGCGTCATCCATTCGATTGCGCCCGAAAATGTCGCCTCGCAACGCGTCGCGCAGAAACTGGGGTCCCGCCTTCTCGGGCCGGGGAAACTCCCGCCGCCGTACCAGAACGACCCGGTGGATCTGTGGGGGCAGACGAGAGACGAGTGGCGCAGGCGAAACCATGACGTTTGATTATCGCGGATGGCGGACTGGGGATCGCGGTCGATCGCGAGCGATATAATCCGTCCGATTTCCAAGTGTCGCTGAACTCCGGAACCCGTCTCGGCCCTTACGAGATCCTGTCGCTGGTGGGTGCCGGCGGCATGGGAGAGGTCTACAAGGCTCGGGACACGCGGCTCGATCGTACGGTCGCGATCAAGATCCTCGCGCCAACGCTTGCGGCGGACGCGCAGTTCCGCGAGCGGTTCGAGCGTGAAGCTCGTGCGATCTCTCAAGTTGAGCATCCCCATATCTGTGCGCTGCACGACGTCGGTGAGCAGGCGGGAACGGCCTACCTCGTCATGCAGTACCTCGACGGCGAGACACTCGCCGATCGGCTGGCAAAGGGCGCGCTTCCGATCGGGCAGGCGCTCGCGACCGCGATCGAGATCGCGTCAGCGCTCGACCGCGCGCATCAGGCCGGCATCGTCCATCGCGATCTCAAGCCGGGAAACATCATGCTGACCCGGGGAGGCGCGAAGCTGCTGGACTTCGGCCTGGCGAAATCGGTGACGTCGGTGGTCGGGATCGGCAGCGGGTCACCCGTCGCGCCAACGATCACCAATCTCACCGCACAGGGAGCAGTGCTCGGCACGTTTCAGTACATGGCTCCCGAGCAGATTGAAGGCCATGAAGCGGATGCCAGAACGGACATCTTTGCGTTCGGCGCCGTGCTCTACGAGATGGTCACCGGTGCGAGAGCGTTCAGCGGCAAGAGCCACGCCAGCCTGATCTCTTCAATTCTCAAGGACGAACCTCGGCCAGTCACCGAACTGCAGCCGCGAACACCGCCGCTGCTGGATCACATCGTCTCGCGATGTCTCGCAAAGGATCCTGACGAGCGCTGGCAGAGCGCGGCTGACTTGACCCGCGAATTGCAGTGGATCAGCAGCACCGGTATGTCCGATCGGGCAATGCCTGCCGCGGCAGCGCCGAGCAGGCTTCGCGAGCGCGTACTGTTTGGGACTGCTGTGGCTCTCGCGGGTCTCATCGTCGGCAGCCTCGTCACTCTGATGGTGATTCGGTCGGGCGCCTCGCAATCGGCCCAGCGGCCGCCAACCATCGTGCGTTCAGCGATCAGCATCGCGCCGGCTGAACATCTACAGGCCATCGGAATCGATCGCACGACGAATGAAGGGCGACCCAGTCGAACGGCGATGGCATGGTCGCCTGATGGACGCTCGATCATCTTCAGCGCCCTGCAAGGCGACCGGCAGCAGTTGTACGTACGCACGATCGATCAACTCACCGCCACAGCGATGAGCGGCACCGAAGGCGGAGGCGCTCCTTTCTTCTCTCCGGATGGACATTGGGTTGCATTCTGGAGCGGAGGGGCCTTGAAGAAGACGCCAGCCGACGGCAACGGCCCGGCGACGACGATTTGCGAAGTGCCGACGATGTTCGGCGCCAGCTGGGGGGCGGACGACACCATCATCTTTTCCCGGTCGCAGCTCGGATTGTTTCGCGTCTCCGCTGGCGGAGGAACCCCGCAGGTTGTCGCCGCGCCCGACATCGAAAAGGGAGAGCTGAAGTACCTGCTGCCGCAGATTCTTCCCGGCGATCGGACGGTGATCTTCACGGTGACGCACACGCCGCTTCCGACGTGGGAAGACACCGAGATCGTGGCGCAGTCGCTGACGACGGGCGCACGCAAGGTTCTCGTGAAGGGAGGCGCGGATGGGCGTTACCTCCAGTCAGGACACCTCGCGTATATCCGCCGCGGCACACTGATGGCCATGCCCTTCGCTCTCGACCGTCTCGAGGCCACCGGTGGAGCGGTTGCGTTGATTGCCGACGTGATGCAGGCAGCCAACGAACCGTCAGAGCAGTTCGACACTGGCGCGGGACAGTTCAGCGTCTCTGCATCTGGAGCGCTGCTTTATGTGCCGGGCGGCATCTTTCCCGATCCTGAACGGTCGCTCGTCTGGGTGGATCGCGCGACCGGCGCCGTTCAGCCGCTGCCGCTGCCGACCAAGCCGTACCTGTCGCCACGAATATCGCCGGATGGCCGCCAGGCCGTGGTCTGGACGCAAGGAGACCGGAACATCTGGCTCCACGATTTCGCGAGCGGTACGCTGACGAAGCTGACGTCCGAGGGCCGGAATGCACGAGCCATTTGGACGCTCGATGGCAAGAGCGTGACCTATGGGTCGGCGGTCGCCGGCAACGAACACCTGCTTATAAGGCCGGCCGATGGCAGCGGGTCTGCCGAAACGCTGACCAAGGGGCCGTATCTTCAGTACGCGGCCGCGTGGTCGCCGAGCGACAACGCGCTTGTATACGTCGAACAGGTTCCCGACTTTGGCCAGAACATCATGGTCATGCCGCTGTCCGGCGATCGGCGCCCGCGTCCGCTCGTTCAGACCAGATTCACCGAAGCGTATCCAGATTTTTCTCCCGATGGTCGATGGCTGGCGTATTCGTCGGACGAATCGAATCGTCCAGAGGTGTACGTCCAGCCCTATCCCGGACCGGGCCCGCGCAAGGCCGTTTCTGCCAACGGTGGCACTGGACCAGCGTGGTCGCATGACGGCCGGGAGCTGTTCTACACCACGACGCAGTCAACTGGCGGGCAGGCCGTCTTGACCAGGATGATGGTGGTTCCGGTTACGCTGCGGCCGACTTTCTCGGCAGGGGCCGCGCGTCAGCTTTTCGAAGGACGCTATGGCGCGACGGCCGGCATCCGATCGTACGACGTTACCGCGGATGGCAAGCGCTTTCTCATGGTCCAGCAGAAGGAACGTCCCGCTGTTGCTGCCGCGGAGATGGTTCTCGTGCAGAACTGGCTCGAGGAATTGAAGGCGCGGGTGCCGGTGAAATAGCACCGGGTGCCGACGCGCCGCGCCCCTCGACCACGCTCGGGCAGCCCCGAGCGACGTCGAAGGGCGCAGCCGCCGCAGCCGCTAGTACGGTCGCGTGAGCCAGGGGGCAACGGTGATGCCGGTGCCCGTGATCGTCGAGCAACCGTTTGCACCTGGGCCGTTCGAGCATTTCCACCAGTTACCGGTCGCGTTGATCGTCCCGCTGCCGATGTTGTCGATGCCGACGTCGCCAAAGAACGAGTTGTGGTGCGCCGCAACTGTCGAGCCGCTCACGACGTTGATGCCGATGTCGATCCCCTCGCGCTTGAAAACGTTCTGAGCGATCACGATGCCGGTGAGCGGCACGACTGGACTGAAGATGGAGATTCCAGTGGGCACCGTGGTGCCGGGGTCGCTGTCCGGGCCGTTGCCGGAGATCTGGTTACCCATGATCAAGTGATCGTTGAGGCTCTGAAACGGCGCGTGCGTGTGCAGCGCGACGCCTGGCAATGCGTTGTCGGTGAGTGTGTTGTTGATGATGACGTTGCCGTTGTTCTGTCCACCCGGAGGGCCGGTGAACAGACCCACGCCGGCCCCCTCGCCGGAGATCAAGCCATTGCGCGCCGACGTATTGCCCACGACAGTGATGTGATAAATCCCAACCGACGGATCGGTTGGTCCGAGATTGAAGTGATGCGACGCGATCGTGATGCCGCAGTCGTACGGATTGTCCTCGACCGTGTTGCCGGAGATCAGGTTGTCGTGGTTCGGGCCGGTATCGTCGCTGATCAGGATGCCACCGGCGTTGTTATGCACATCGTTGTCGGACACGATCGAATGATTGACGCCACTCAGGTGGATCGCCTCGCCGCAATCGAATGATTCACCGGCCTGAAAATACGGCGGCAGCGGCGGGCACACCAGGTTGACCGGATCCAGACTGCGGTCGTTTCCGGTGAGCCGATTGTTCGAGATCGTCACGTCCGACGCGTCGGTGACGACAATGCCCTGCGCATTGGCGTTCTGCACCGTGAAGCCGCTGACGATGACATGCGCGAGCCCGGGGTTCCCGTGGCCGTCGACGTTGACGCCGTTCAGCAGTCCAGTGGCGTCGATGATCGTGTTCTCCGGATTTTGGCCGAGCAGCGAAAGCGGCTTTCCGATGACGACGTCTTCATGATACGAACCGCTGGCGACGCGAATGACATCGTTGGGGGCAGCGGCGGCGACGGCGGCTCCGATGGTGGTCGAGCATCCACCTTTACCGGAGGCGTCGACGCACCGGTCCGCGGCCTGAGCGTTCGAACAAACCAGAATCAGGAAACCGGTGAATGTGAGAGCGCGACCGACCGAGTTCCATTTGAAAAATGTCATGGCGAATCTCCAACAGCATCCGAAGAGTTCATCAGCGACTGCAGCTTTAGGTGTATGAGCATTGCGGCGCCTGGCGGCGACCGCGAGGCAGTTCCGATACCAATCGGCACGGCGGCGTCCGTCCGTGCAGGATTCAGTCCATCGGAAAATATCATGCTCGCCGCCGGACGCGTGCCCTTATTCCCTCAACTCTGCGCGCTATGTGATTCAGTCGCGACGCCGTCGCGGTCCCAACGCGCTCAGGGTCGTCACGCCAGCGTCTACCGGGCAGCCTCACTGTGGCGGAAATGTGTTGTGTTTAGCGTGACAGGTGTGTCGTGTGCCACGTCCACGCGTGACGCACGATCGTTTCGAGATCGGAATACCGAGGCGTCCAGCCGAGGACATCCTGGGCACGAGCGGGCGCGGCGACCAGTTCGGGCGGATCACCCGCTCTGCGCGGTGACTCGACGATCGGAACGGTCCTGCCGGCAACGCGCGATACGGTGTTCACCACTTGGCGCACTGAGTGGCCATATCCGGTACCGAGATTGATCGCCTGGCTGCGCGTGCCCGTCCGCAGCCGATCGATCGCGCGCAGATGCGCATCGGCGAGATCGGTGACGTGAACGTAGTCCCGAATGGCCGTGCCGTCCCGCGTCGTGTAATCGGTCCCGAAAATCTTGACCGCCGGCCGCGTGCCTTGCGCCGCGCCGATGACGAGCGGAATCAGGTGTGTTTCCGGATCGTGGTCCTCGCCAATCTCACCATCTGGATCCGCACCGGCGGCATTGAAATAGCGGAGCGCCATCCAGCGCAGACCGTAGCTCTCTCCGTACCAGCGCAACATCTTTTCGACCATCAGCTTCGACTCGCCGTACGGATTCACCGGTGCCTGCGGGTGCGCTTCGTCGATCGGAACGCGCACCGGATCGCCGTAGGTTGCGCAGGTTGACGAGAACACAATGGTCTCGACGCCGCCTTCGCGCATCGCGTCCAGCAGGTTGAGCGTGCCGACCGTGTTATTTCGGAAGTACTTCGTCGGGTTGCTCATCGACTCGCCGACCAGGGCATTGGCGGCGAAGTGCACGACGGCATCGAACTTATTGGCCGAAAATACCTGCGCCAGTCGCGCCGGATCTGACAAGCTGCCGCGCTCGATCGGCCCCCACTTCACCGCCCAGTCGTGTCCCTGACTCATGTCGTCGAACACTATCGGCTGGTGCCCGGCCACGGACAGGACTTTGGCCGTATGGCTTCCGCTATATCCGGCACCGCCGGTGACGAGAATACGCATCCCTACTCCCTAATCGCTAATCGTGAATCGCTAATCGTGAATCGTCGAATCCCTGAATCCTCGAATCCTCGAATCCTCGAATCCCTGCGAATCCTCGAATCGTTGAATCCTCGAATCTCTGGCTCGTCGAATCCCTGAATCCGCTAAGCGGGCGATAGAGTGTATCGTGTGGACGGCGGATCCGGTTCGCCAGCTTCGGATTGAACGAGATGCCCAGCAACATTCCGACCGGTGTCGTCGTTCGCCGTGCACGTCGTCCCGATGTTGCGGCTCTCGGCCGGCTCGGTGCCCTACTTGTGCAGGAGCACTACCACTTTGACCCGCAGCGATTCCTGCCCGCAGGCAACCGGACACCCGATCATTACGGCTCGTTTCTCGGCTCACAGCTCGACGAGCCGAACGTGGTGCTGCTCGTCGCAGAGATCGGCGGCCAGGTGATCGGTTACGCGTATGCAGCGATCGAAGGCTACGACTACATGTCGCTGCGAGGGCCCGCGGCGGCGCTTCACGATCTGATCGTCGATCCTGATTACCGTGGGCGCGGAATCGGCCGACTGCTGCTCACCGAAATGTTGTCGCAGCTCGAGTCGCGCAAGGCTCCGCGTGTGGTCCTGTCTACCGCAGAGCGCAACGAGGCGGCGCAGCGGCTGTTCGTGCGCATGGGATTCCGACGAACGATGATCGAAATGACCCGCGAGTTGGATGACCACCCGGACCGCTGACGACACGAACGAGCCGCAGAACACGCCCGCCGGTCTCAACCAGCTGGGGAGGAAGCCGCAGCTGGAGCGGCTTGCCCGAGACAGACGTCGCACGTGCCGCAACGAAACGCATCATCGATATCCGGCTCGTGGAAGTACTGCAGGAGCGTGCGCCACCGACAGCTGATCGTCTGCCCGTACAGAACGATTCGCTCGAGCTTCTCTTCGTCGGATCGTCGCCGCTCCGACTGTTCCTGCAATTTCGTCTGGCGGATGCTGTCATCAAGCTGGCGGCGATCGAGCCTGGTCTGCGCGCCGCGAAATCGGGCGGCGATGAAGTAGCGATGAGTGCGTCGATCCGCCGCACTGAAGAGGAGAGCGCAGCGCGCGGCGGCGCCATCACGACCGGCACGCCCTGCTTCCTGATAGTACGCCTCGAGCGAGCCAGGTATCGCATAATGCACGACCAACCGGATGTCCGGCTTGTCGATCCCCATTCCGAACGCGTTGGTGGCGACAATCGCATCGAGCTCTCCGGCCATGAAGCGGTCCTGATTGTCGTGCCGCGCCTGCCGCGACAGCCGGCCATGATAAGGCGCAACGGTCAGTCCGGCGGCGGCGAGTTCGGTGTGTACTGCGTCGACCTGTTTCACCGTCGCCGTGTAGACGATTCCGGTGCCCTGTCCGTGTTGCACGAGCTCGAGCAGTTGTCGTCGCTTGGCGTCGTCTGAAGGTGTCTGGTGCACGGCCAGTTGCAGGTTCGGTCGAAAGATTCCGGTGTTGACGATGTGCGGCGCGCGCAGGCCCAGCGAGCCGACGATGTCATCGATCACAGCGGGTGTGGCGGTGGCGGTCAGCGCCAGGACCGGAGGGTGGCCGAGGCGCTCAATCACGCCTTTGAGTTCGATAAATGCCGGTCTGAATTCGTGTCCCCACTGCGAGACGCAGTGCGCCTCGTCGACGACGAACCGGTCAATCGTTTGCTGCCTCAGCGTGTCGATGAACGCGGTATCGGTCGCGAGTCGCTCTGGTGTCGTGAACACGAAGTCGCTGCCCGACCGCAGCCGTTCGAGCGAGTCGCGTTCCTCGGCCTTTGTCAGAGCGCTGTTGAGCTGTGATACCTCGAGGCCGAGCTCGCGAAGCTTGTCGGTCTGATCCTTCATCAACGAAATCAGCGGCGACACGATAATGGTCGTGCCCTCGAGCTGCAGCCCTGGCAGCTGATAGCAGAGTGATTTGCCGCTTCCAGTTGGCATGACGGCAACCGTGTCTCGTCCGCTCAAGACGGATCGGATCACTTCGTCCTGACCGGGCCGGAGTTCGCGAAGGCCGAATACCCGCCGCATCATGCGGTTCAGCTGATTGGGTCTGCCCTGTTTTGCGCGAGGGCCCTGGGTTCGGTCGCTCACAACCGAACCGCCATACAAGTCCCGGTCCGTCAGGAGCGGCGAATCGGAGCTGAGCTGGTGATGAAATGCCGCGCGTGTTGTAGCCTACCGTCGGGCAACATGGCAGCTATTCGATGACAACTCCAGACAAAGTTGCGGTTGTGACCGGAGGGGTACGCGGGATCGGGTTGAACGGCCTCGTGCTGGCGGTCGACGGCGGCTTCGATGCGACCGGTGTTGGGCTGCCGACGCTCCGCCGTACTGCGGATCCGGCGGGCGCCTGACGGTTGTTCACCGGCATGCTGCCCGACACGACTGCCGTTGAAGCCGGCGCACGACGGAAGGCGTATCTCAACGTCGTTCTGCCGCTCTTCGTGATCTCGGTCATTGCCTACATCGATCGCGTGAACATCGGCTACGCGGCGTTGACGATGAACGAGGATCTCGGGTTCGACGCGCGGGTGTTTGGCCTCGGCGCGGGAATTTTCTTTGCCGGCTACTTCCTGTTCGAGATCCCTGGGGCGCTCATCGCCGAGCGCTATAGCCCGAGACTCTGGCTCGCGCGCATCATGATCTCCTGGGGCATCGTCTCGGCGCTGATGGCGTTCATGCAGACCGCCTGGCAGTTTTACGTCCTCCGATTTCTGCTCGGGGCCGCCGAGGCCAGCCTCTATCCGGTGATCTATGCCTCTTGCATCCCACGCTGGTTTCCGGCGCGCGATCGGGCGCGCGCGATCGGCGTGCTGCTCACGTCGCTGCAGGTCGCTGGCATCATCGGCGCGCCGCTCGCCGGCTGGTTGATTGGCGTCCCGTTGTTCGGCTTCGCCGGCTGGCGGGTGTTGTTTCTGCTCGAAGCGGTGCCGGCAGTGCTGGTCGGCATTCTCGTGGTCTTCTGGATGGCTGACTGGCCACGCGAGGCTCGATGGCTGACCGAGGCAGAGAAGCGGCTGCTCGCCGACCAGTACGACCGCGAGCTTGCGGCAAAGGCATCGGCGCGCCAGTACACGGTGTCGCAGGCACTCAGCGATCCGGAGGTCCTCAAGCTCTGTCTCACGTATTTCCTGTGGGTCACAGGATTCTGGGGCTTCAACTACTGGATGCCGACGATCTTCAAGGAAGTGTCCGGCTGGTCGAACGTCTTCATCGGACAGCTCTTTGCCGTGGCCATGGTGATCTCGCTCCTCGCGTCCGCCTATACGGGACACTCGTCCTCGAAGCGAAACGAGAAGAGATGGCACGGTGCCATCCACATGTTTCTCGCGGCGATCGGACTTGGCGCCGGAGGTATGGTGCAGGCGCCCTGGATGTACTACGTATTTCTAATCCTCGCGGCAGTGGGTACCTATGCGCCGATGTCGGTCTGGTGGTCGTATCCGACGACGTTCCTGTCGGGCGCGGCAGCGGCCGGCGCCGTCGGCCTGATTAACTCGGTCGGCAACCTTGGCGGCTTCGTCGGCCCGTTCATCACCGGCTGGATGAAAGATCGAAGCGGGTCGTTCGCCGGCGCGATGGCCTATCTTGCCGGGTCGCTGAGCTTGGCTGGGTTGCTGATTCTGACGTTGAAGCACGAACGCACTCACGAACTGGCCGACCGAGCAGTTGAGCCGCAGGCGTGAACCAGCGAAAAGCATTAGAATCCTCCACCCGGTATGTCTACCCAGTGGGAGTTCCTGGTCACACTCAACGAACGACTGCGTGGCTTGAGAGATCCTGCCGCGATCCGGCAAGTCGCGGTCTCATCAATTGGCGCGCACCTGAAGGCGAACCGCGTCAATCATGCGCATGTCGACGGTGACCAGTGCGTGATCACGACGTCGTACATTGACGGCGTCCTGCCGCTGGACGCCCGACTTCCTCTCGCTCGGTTCGGCTGCACCATCATCGACGCCTGCCGCCGTGGTGAAACGGTGGTCGTCGACGACGTACGCGCCGACCCACGGCTGTCGGACGGCCAGCGCGAGCAGCTGCTCGCGTCCAACACGGTCTCGTTCGTTTCCGCACCGCTGATTAAGGACGGGGCCTGGGTCGCGACGTTCACCGCCGAGAGTGCAACACCGCGCGGCTGGACACCTGATCAAATTGCCCTGATGGAGATGACCGCCGAGCGCACGTGGTCAGCAGCCGATCGCGCCCACGCCGAAGAAGTCCTCGGACGCAGCGCAAGCCGTCAGGCATTTCTTCACCGCCTGAATGATGCGATCCGGCCGCTTGCCGATCCCGCACGCGTTCTCGACGAAACCTGCAAGCTGCTTGGGACACACCTCCGCGTCGGCCGTGTCTCGTACGGCGAAATTGACGGCGACGACTGCGTGATTGTCGGCCAGTACGTCGACGGCCTTCCGCCCCAGCCGCCGCGATTTCGCTGGCCGACACTGGGCGGCAGCCGACGGGAAGAGATCCTCAAAGGTGGAACGTTGTCGGTCAACGACACGGCTGTCGAGGCGCACACGGCCGAGGAGCGCGCCGCGCTACAGGCGGCGGGTATAGGCGCATACATCTGTCCCCTGCTCATCAAAGAAGGCCGGTTCGTCGGCTCTTTCGGCATTCACAACCGCTCACCACGAGTGTGGACCTCGGACGAGATCGCGCTCGCTCAGGAAGTCGCGGATCGCACCTGGGCCACGCTCGAGCACTACAAGGCGCAAGCCGAACTGCGTGCGAACGAAGAGCGACTCGCATTTCTGCTCCGACTGGATGATGCGCTCCGGCCATTGAGCGATCCGCCCGCAGTCCTCGAGGCCGCGGCCCGGCTGCTCGCCGAGCACCTGGGCGTCACTCGTGTCGGCTACGCCGAACTCGAGGACACGACATACGTCATCCATCACGAGTACACGCGGGGAGTGGCGCCGCTGGCGGGACGTGCGTTGTCGGGGACGTTTGGCGTCGGCCTGCGTGAAGCCTACCAGCGCGGCGAAACCGCAGTCGTGAACGACGTGAGCACGGACCCCAGGTTCACGGAAACCGAGCGGGATGCCATGCACGAGCGACAGATGGCCGCGTTCATCGGCGTCACCTTGATCAAAGGCGGCCGCATGGTGGCAGCCTTCGGCGCGAACAACGTCACGCCACGGAACTGGACGCCAATTGAGATCGCGCTGGTTCGTGACGTCGCGGAACGCACGTGGGAGGCGGTCGAACGCGCCCGTGCGGAGTCGGCGCTACGCGAGCGCGAGCACCGGTTTCGCCTCGCGCTCAGCGCCTCGGGTGGTGGTTCATGGACGTGGGACCCGCGCACGAATTACGCCCACTGGGACGACGTCTTCCGCACGCGATTTGGTTTCACGCCAGACGAAGCGCCGCTCTTCGAGACGTGGCTCGCTCGGGTGCACGTCGACGACCGTGCCCGAATCCTGCGCGCGCACGAGGAGGTTCTGCGCGGCAAGGATACGTGGGATCACACCTATCGTGTCATGCGCCCTGACGGTACCGTCTTGTGGATCCAGAGTCTCGGTCGGGCGGACCGCGATACGGCTGGCCAGGTCACGCGGCTGACCGGCCTGGAACTCGACGTGACCGAGCGCCGGCGGACGGAAGAGGCACGCCAGGCACGTCGCGACGCGGAGCACGACCGCGAGCTGCGGCTCCTGGTGGAAACCGTCACGCAGGGGATCGTGTCGGTCGACGCTGCGGGGAAGATCATTCTCGCGAACCGTGCGCTCGAGGCGATGTTCGGGCGGGCTCACGGTGAGCTGGTCGGCCAGTCGATCGAGCAGCTGATTCCTTCGTTCATGCACGACTACCATCGCCACCGGGCCGGCTCGGGGGCGGCACGCCGGCGGCCGATCGAACGCGGCCTTCACCTGGTGGGTGAGCGCAAGGATGGCTCGACGTTTCCGATCGAGGTCAGCCTCAATCACGTCGCGACCGCGAGTGGCGGCCGTTCGATCGCGTTCGTAACCGATATCACCGAACGTCAGCGCGCCGAGTGGGCCCTGCAGGAGCGCACCGCCGAACTGGAATACCGGACCACCCAACTCAGTCAGATGGCGTGGGACCTGACGCTTGCCGAGCACAATGCGCGCGAGCAGATCGCGCGGACACTGCACGATGGGCTGCAACAGCTGCTCTTCATCGTGTCGTTGAATCTCGATCAACACCTGAACCGCGAGAAGGAACTGGGTAGCCAGCCAAGCGAGCTGCTGTCGATTGCGAAACGTCACCTCGACGAGGCCACGGCCGCCGCACGATCGCTGCATCTGGAGCTGTTTCCACCGGTGCTGCAACGTTCGGGATTGCCGGCGGCGCTCACCTGGCTGGCAAACTGGATTCGCGACAAATACAAACTCAACGTCCGGGTCGAAGCGGACCCATCGGCCGACTCCGCGCGCAAAGACATCCGCACGCTGCTCTTCGAGTCGGCGAGAGAGCTGCTGTTCAACGCGTTCAAACACGCCCAGGCGGATCGTGTGCTGCTGGCGCTCCGTGCCGACGACGACGATCAGTTGTGCATTACGGTGAGCGACAACGGGATTGGGTTCGAGCCGGCGAAACTCGACAGCCGATCGAGGGCGGGACAGGTCGGGTGGGGGCTGTTCAGCATCCGCGATCGCCTGACACTGCTCGGTGGCCGCGTCGATATCGAGAGTTCACCCGGCGGCGGAACCCACGTCCACCTGTTCGCGCCGCGAGGCGCGACGCCGGGCGTCGCCGCTGGACCGAGCGACCTCCGCCTGGCGCAGGGTGAAGCGGGACGCCCTTTGGAGCGCGATCGCGCCGCTGCCGAAGCGCTACGGATTGTGATCGTCGACGACCACGCAGCCGTCAGGAGCGCGCTGCGAGAGATGCTTCACGCCCTCCCGCAACTCTCGGTCGTGGGCGATGCGTCCGACGGCATCCAGGCGATCACACGCGCCCACACCCTGCGCCCGGACGTCATTCTGATGGATGTTGCGATGCCGCACATGGACGGGGTCGAGGCGACCGCGCGTATCCACGCGGAGCTCCCCGAGATTCAGATTCTCGGCCTGTCGATGCAGGCTCGGAGCGAGACCATCCACGCGATCGAGCATGCCGGCGCCGCCGGCTTCTTCCTCAAGGGGGCCGATACCCAGCGTCTGATCGATCACCTGCTGTTCCTCCACGCCTCCAGGCGCGTCGGCGATCGCGCCAAGATGTAGGTGGACAGGCAATCAGTGCCGACCCGTCCGCGCGTCCTGCTCGCCGACGACCATCCAGGAGTCGCGACTGCACTCAATCGACTGCTGTCGTTCGAATGCGACGTCGTCGGCATCATTCATGATGGCGGCGACGTCGCTGACGCCGCCCTCAGGTTCCAGCCGGTCGTCGTCGTGGTGGACGTGAATCTGCCGACCGTCAATGGGCTCGACATCTGCCGTCAGATCACCCGCCACACTCCGCGCGCGCGGGTCATCGTGATGAGCGCGATGAACGATGACGCGGTCGCCAAGGCGGCACGCCAGTCGGGTGCATCAGCTTTCATCGACAAAGCCGCACTCGGCGACGAGCTGGTTCTCGCGATCAAGAACGCGTGGACGGAGGCGAACTGACTCACGACTCAGTCCTGCCACGCGTGCGGACTGCGTGCGTCGTTCGTGTCAGGGATGATTCCCTGGAACGCTGATCGTTCCTGAGAACGTTCGCGCCTCATCGAACGTGACCAGGTTGCCTTGACCGTTGCCCGAGAAGGTCCCGGTCGCCCCAGTAAATCTTCCCGTTCCCCCAGTGATCCTGGCGGTGAACGTGTACGTCGCGGTGCCATCCTCCTGCACGCCGGTCGCGTTACCGAGAAGCGTGCCAAGCAGTGTGTCACCGCTTGCCGCGGTTATCGTGAACGAGCCCGAAAATTTCAGCGCGTTATTGTCGAAGCACTCCGCGGTCTCGAAGGCATGGGCACCGATCAGCGTGGCGGTCCCAGTCGTGTGGGTCTCGAGCGGGGTGAAGCCCGCCGCGCAGCCGGTTTCGAGAAACACTAATGTGCCGGAATCGCCACCCTTGAACGGCGCGTTCTCCAGGAGCGCTCGTTGTTCACCGCTTGGCGTGGCAAGAGTCGATGGCGTGGTTGGCAATCCATCACGTCCGGGGCTGGTGCATCCTGTCAGTGAAAGCGTGGCGAGTGCAGCCCCGAGCCACTGTAGCGCCACCGAACGCGTCGTGGTGGTTTGCCCCAGCCTGCGCGTCTCGCCGAACCACCGTTGTCGTGCGGCAAGAGGGGGCGTTACAATCCGCTTTCGCTGAATACAAATGTTCACGATGTGCTTCATGAGTTCCTCCCGTTCATACAGGCGTAAACGGAGGCGGGAACCGGACATCATGGGCATCAGGGTTTTGTTCAGCCGCCCGAAGGAGTAAATCGGTGCGGGACTCCGCCGATCTGACGAACCTGCTTCGGGCCTGGAGCGATGGTGATCCGGCAGCGCTGGATCAGCTTGCGGAACGCGTGTACGGAGAGTTGCGCCAGATGGCACGCCGTTTCATGAGGAGCGAGCGCCAGGAACACACGCTGCAAGCCACCGCGCTGGTTCATGAGGTGTATCTCCGTCTGGTGGACGTCGGCAAGGTGGACTGGCGGCAGCGAGCCCAATTTTTTGCTGTGGCGGCACAGATGATGCGACGGATTCTGGTCGACGCCGCCCGCAGTAAACGGTCGCGTAAACGCAGCGACGGCATGGTCCGCGTGGACTGGGAGGAGACGGCGATTCTGGCGCCCGAGCCGGACGCAACGTTGATCGCCTTGGACGAGGCGCTGACAGCCTTCTCGCGACTCGCTGCGCGCCAGGCCAGCGTTGTGGAACTCCGCTACTTCGGCGGATTGACGGAAGAGGAGATCGCGAAGGTCCTGAAGATCTCGTCGCGCACTGTCCGACGGGACTGGGAGTTTGCGAGGGTCTGGCTGGCCCGAGAGCTGGCACAGTCATCGGGGCGAGGCACGTGACGCCGGAACGATTACGCCAGATCGAGGCGCTCTTTCACGCCGTGAAGAAGGGATCCGCTGCCGAGCGCGCGGCGCTGCTGGCGCGAGCGGAGCCCGAACTGCGTCAGGAAGTCGAGTCGCTGCTGGCCCGGCAATCGCAGCGCCTGCCTCTCGACCAGGCGGCCATTGACGTGACTCGGTTGCAGGACCCGCACGCTTCGACCGTAGCCGCCGGAACACTCCTCGGGCCATACCGTGTCGACGTCAAGATCGGTGAAGGCGGCATGGGCGAGGTGTTTCGCGCAATCGATACCCGGCTTGGCCGCGCCGTTGCCGTCAAGATCACCGACGATAGATTCAGCGCGCGTTTCGAACGTGAGGCGCGCGCCATCTCGTCGTTGAACCACCCGAACATCTGCACCCTCTACGACGTCGGGCCGCACTATCTGGTGATGGAGCTCGTGGAAGGGGAGACGCTCGCGTCCCGCTTGACTCAAGGTCCGTTGCCCATGGACCTGGTGCTCTCTTACGGTGGGCAGATTCTCGCGGCCCTCGTCGAAGCGCATGAAAAGGGCATCGTTCACCGCGACCTGAAGCCGGGCAACGTCATGCTGACGAAGACCGGGGCCAAGGTTCTCGACTTCGGTCTGGCGGCGGTCGCGGGAGAAGCACCCCTGACCGGTGAACACATGATATTGGGCACGCCCGCCTACATGGCGCCGGAGCAGCGAGAGGGCAAACGGGCAGACGCACGCTCGGATATCTACGCGTTCGGTTGCGTGCTCTACGAAATGTTGACGGGCGCACGAGTCGGACTCCCGCGGACGCGCATCGCGTCACGAAGGCTGGCCACGATCGTCAACCGGTGCCTCGAAGCAAATCCTGAGCGGCGATGGCAATCTGCTGCGGCACTTCAGCAGGAATTCACCGCGATCACTCCGCCGCGACGCGCGACCCGCGCCGCCTCCGCGCGGCCTGCGCCGCTCGATCTTCGACAGCCGTCGCCACTCACCGGCGGCACGATTGTGCTGGCCGATTTCGACAACGGGACCGACGAGCCCGTCTTCGACCAGATCCTTCGTCAAGGGCTGGCCGTACAACTGCGACAGTCTCCGTTTCTGACGCTCGTGTCGGACCAACAAATCGCTCAAGCGCTGCGTTTCATGAACCGGCCGCCCGACACGCGGCTGACTCTTGAGATCGCGCGCGAGGTTTGCGAACGAACCGGCAGCGCCGCGGTTCTGGAGGGCTCGATCGCCCGTCTCGGAAGCCAGTACGTCTTGTGGTTGCGCGCCCGCCGCTGCCGCACAGGGGAGGTCGTCGGCGAGGAACAGGCGCAGGCAGCGGGCAAGGAAGAGGTCCTGAATGCGCTAACCCGAATCGCCGTTCAGATCAGGAGAAGGCTGGGCGAGTCGCTCGCGACGATCCACGAGCACTCGACTCCATTGGAGCAGGCGACCACGTCGTCGCTCGAAGCGCTGAAGGCCTACAGTGCCGGCCGGATCGCCGTTTACTCACGCGGCCCGTCAGCGGCGATCCCAGAGCTTCAGCGCGCGATTGCCATTGACCCTCAGTTCGCGATGGCGCACGCCGATCTCTCGATCCTTTCCTGGAACATGGGACAAACCGACCTCGCCGCCGAACACACCTTGAAGGCGTACGAATTGCGGGATCGGGTCAGCGATCGCGAACGACGCTGGATCCTGTTTCTCTACGACCGGCAGGTCACAGGGAACCTGCCAAGACTCTTGCAGACGCTCGAGTCGTGGGTGCAAACCTATCCTCGCGATCACTTGCCGCTTGGCGTGCTCGCGGGGTGGGGAACGCGTGGCACGGGACAGTATGAGAGGGGGATTCAGGCGGCCGAAGCGTCGCTTCGGTTGAACCCGGACGAGACGTTCGCATACGAGGGTCTCTTGGTCCACAACCTCTCTCTCGAGCGGTTCGCGGACGCGGCGGATGCCTTGCGCCGGGCCGCGGAGCGGAAGCTGGAAATCGCGGAATTTCTGGTTGGCCGTTACTATCTCGCGTTCTTCGACGGCGACGAAGCAGGGATGGCACGCGAGGTTGCTCGCGCCCGCGGGCTGCATGGCGCCGAAGACTGGATGTCGCACAATCAGGCCATGGTCCTGGCACGTTCCGGACGAATGCGGGAAGCGCGGGTGTTGTGGCAGCGGGCGATCGAATCGACGCAGCAGACCGGTGACCGTGAAAAGGCCGCAATCTACCACGCCGCTGCGGCAGTGTGCGAAGCGCATTGCGGTAATAGTGATGCAGCCGCAGCACGGGCTCGTTCAGCGCTCGACCTGGCGAAAGGTCGCGATGTGGCGTACGCCGCGGCGTTTGCGCTGGCGCTCTCAGGCGACCTGGCAGCATCGGAAACACTGGCCGAGGATCTGCAGAACCGATTCCCGGAAGATACCGCGGCACAGTTCGGCTATCTGCCGGTATTGCGCGCGCTTTCTGCACTGGCTCATGGCGCGCCACTCGAGGCGATCGAGCGACTGCAGTCCGCGCTTCCGTACGAGTTCGCGATGCCGGGCACGGTTTTCTTTGCGAAGTTCGGAGGACTCTACCCCGCGTACGTGCGCGGCCAGGCGTATCTCGCCGACGGGCGCGGGCAGCAGGCCGCAGTCGAATTCCACAAGGTTCTCGGCCACCGAGGTCTCGTGTTCGCCGATCCGATCGCTGCCTTGGCACACCTGCAACTCGCCAGAGCGCTGGCCTTGGCCGGACAGCCGGGCGACGCGTCGCGCGCGTACGAGACGTTCCTTGCTGTTTGGAAAGATGCCGACGCCGACCTCCCGATATTGAAACAGGCCAACGCAGAGTACGTGACCCGGCAGTGAGCCACGCGCAACACAAATTGTTGCGCAACGAAATCTGTTGCGTTAAACTGGGCATATGCCGGTTGCGCTGGCGCAGAAAGTCCGAACCCTTAGCGTCGATTTCCAATCGGCGGCCCGGCTTGCCGATCTGCTTGGCGTGAGCCGCTCGCAGGTGACGCGCTGGCTCCGCGGCGCCGGGATCGACCCGCTCAATGCCGAAAAGGTCGATCTGCTCGAGCTCGTGTGGTCGAACGTGCTCCGCATCTACGACAAGGATGCCGCCCTCGCCTGGCTCTTTGGCGTGAATCCGCTGCTCGGCGATCGCCGTCCCGTCGATCTGATTCGCCTCGGCCGCACCGAAGAGTTGATGCGGGCGATCCGCGCCGAGCGATCCGACACCTTCGCCTGATCGGCGTCCCCGTGATCCTCCACCGCTGCTTCGCATGGGACGATCGGGCTGGCGACACCGATCCTGACGGGCCACTGTGGTTTCCGCGCATCTATCAGGGTGAGGGGCGCCACGACAATTCCGATCGCTATGGCTGCCTTTATCTTTCGCTCTCTCCACTGTCGACCATCGTCGAACAGCTCGCCCGGTTTCGTGGCCAGCGATTGCTGCCATCGCTGCTGCGACGGCGTGGGTTACCGCTCGCCCTCGCCGAGCTCGAGCTCGAAGACGGGGCGGAGCTCGTCGATCTGGACGATCCCGTCGTGTTGCGACGTGAACGGCTGCGTCCGTCGTTGGTGGCGACGCGGGATCGCCACATCACGCAGCCGCAGGCGCTCGCGTTCCACGACCGGCACCCGTCGGCGGCAGGCGTGCGCTGGTGGTCCACCTATGAATCGACATGGATTAACGTCACCGTCTTCGATCGCGCGGCCTCGCGGCTGCATCGGCGCGCAGTACGAGCGCTGACGCTCGACGACCCGGTCGTGGTCGACGCCGCCGACTTCTTCGGTCTGCGCGCGTTGGCATGATTGCCCGCCAGAGGCTGGCGTCACCAGTTGGCAGGCCGGTTTGAATTCTCTGCTTCGCGTCGACTGTCGCGTGACTGACCGCTGACGCTCGCTGCGATAGACTATCGTGCACTGCTGCTGCAGCAAGGATGCAGCCATGGCCAACGGCGTCCAGACTGCGCGTGTCTACCAGTTCGGAGATTTCACTCTCGATGCGCGTACCGGTGAGTTGTCGAACGCCGGGCGGCGGACGCCGCTCCGCGATCAGGCGCTCCAACTGCTGCTCGCGCTCCTCGAGCGACCTGGTCAACTGCTCACGCGCGAGGAATTGACCGGGCGTTTGTGGCCGACCGGTACATTCGTCGATTTCGAGCGCGGCCTCAATAAGGTCGTCAACCATCTCAGAGACGCGCTCGGAGACTCCGCAGAACAGCCGCGGTTCGTCGAGACCCTCCCGCGCAAAGGCTACCGCTTCATCGCACCGGTCATCATCGACGAGGGCGACCGCGAAGTAGCGCCAGCTGCTACCCTGGCGCCACATCGTCGGGTTCCGGTTGTCGCGATGATTGCCATCGCCGTTGTGATCGCGCTCGGCATCGCCCTGGCGACAACACGAAATTGGCTGGTCAATCGGAGCGCGCCGACTCGAATCTCTGCGCTCGCGGTGATCCCGCTGGAGAACCTCTCACGCGACCCTGAACAACAGTACTTTGCCGATGGGCTGACTGACGCCTTGATTACCGATCTGGCGAAGATGGGCGGCGTCCGGGTGACCTCGCGGACCTCGGTGATGCAGTATCGCGGGACCAAAAAAACGATTAAGGAGATCGGGCACGAACTCAATGTCGACGCGATTGTGGAAGGCACCGTAACTCACGCAAACGGTCGAGTGCGGGTGACGGCGCAGTTGATCCAGGTGGCGACCGACATGCATTTGTGGGCCGACGCGTACGAACGGGAGGTCAGCGAGATCCTCGATCTTCAGCATGCCCTCTCGACCGACATTGCCAGGCGGATCAACATCTTCCTGAAGCCGCTCGACCGCGCCCGCGTCGTCAACCCCGAGGCATACGGCTTGTACTTGAAGGGAAGGTACGCCTTCTACGAATACACGAGCCGTGGATGGCAGGACGCGATTGAGCGCTTCAATCAGGCGATTGAAAAGGATCAGGGATTCGCGCTCGCGTACTCCGGGCTGGCGGAAACGTATCTCGTTGCTGGTACCTACGGCGCCATTCCGAACGACGAGGCGCTGGCCCGAGGAAAGGCAGCGGCGGCAAAAGCGCTGCAATTGGATGATGCGTTGGCGAGCGCACACTATGCCCTGGCAACGATCCACACGTGGTACGACTGGGATTGGGCGGGTGCCGAACGCGAATTTCGACGCGGGCTCGACTTGAACCCACAGGATGCGCTCGGCAGAAACTGGCACGGTGGGTACCTGTCGGTGCTAGGGCGGCACGACGAGGCAATTGCGGAGCAGGAGCGGGCATTGGAGCTCGATCCGCAGTCGCTGATCGTGAACGCGAACCTGACGCGGGCGTTGTACTGGGCTCGACGATATGACGACGCGGTCACGCAGGCGCGGCACACGCTCACGCTCGATCCACACTTCGGAGTCGCGCTCTTTTGGCTCGAAGGCTCGCTCCGGCACGCGGGACGTTTGGATGAAGCCGTGGCGTTGCGCCAGTCGGCGTCTTCTCCTGATCGCGCTGCGGCGATTGCCCGAACGTACCAACGCGACGGGTTCAAGGCGCTCCTTCGCGACAGCGGCGAGACTTTCAAGAAGAACGGAATATTCGAGACGGCAGCGCGATGCTACGCGCAAGCCGGAGACAAGGACGAGGCGGTGTCGCTGCTCGAGACCTGCGCCCGGCAGCGGTGTTCGAATCTCGTAAGCCTCAGGGTCGAACCTGATTTCGACCCCCTCCGCACTGATGCGCGGTTTCAGAAGCTGGTGCGTCAGTTAGGCCGCTGACGGAGCAAAGGAAGGAAGAAGGGCAAGGAAAGCCTCGGGAATCAACATTTCACCGCGAAGGAACATCGCGGGAATTGATCGGAACGGAAGCGGCGCCTATCACTGGGGCTTATTCGTCCAAGGAGCCCCATGAACACCAATCGAAAACTAAAGTCCCTCGTGAAGGTCTGCGCGCTGGCCGCGCTCGTTCCGCTGCTCGCGGCGCCTGGTAACAGAACTGAACGGCGCGACGATGATAAGCCGGCCAGGACTCTGTATGTCTGGGCTGGCGATCAGGCCCGTGTGGCGCCCGATTTCCTGGCGGTGATCGACTTCGATGAAGATTCGCCGACCTATGGAAAGGTCATCCGAACCGTGCCGGTCCCCGGACCCGGCGGATCCGGAAACGAGCCGCATCATTGCCATCTCTCGACTGACAAGAACATCCTCGCCTGCGGCGGCCTGCTTGCCCTGCTGCGAGGCCAGAACAGCATCTTCTTCTTTGACGTGTCGGACGCTCGGCGTCCGAAATTCCTGTTCTCCACCAGCGGTACGCTCTCCAATATCACTGACGACTTTCTGCCGTTGAATGAAGGCGGGTTCCTTGTGACCCAGATGGGCTCACATACCGGCGGCACTCCTGGCCGAGTGGCCGAGTTCGACAAGAACTTGCGGATGGTTGGGGAATGGCCGGCGCAGCCACCGGAACACGACTTCAATCCGCATGGCATTTCCGCGCGACCGGAAGTCAACCTGATGGTGACCTCCGACTTCATGATGCCCGCCAGCTCGCTGAACATCGTCCCAGGCGATCCACTGCTGCGTGGAATTATCCGCGTGTGGGATTTTCAGAACCGATCGATCGTGCGCACGATCGTGATCCCGAGCGCGCTCGGGACCATGGACGTCAAGTTGATTCCCGGCGATCCGCTCGGCCGCGCGTTTACGACCGGCATGTTCGACGGCCTCGTCTACCTGGTTGACATTCTCAATGGGACATCACAAGTTGTGTTCGACTGCGAAGACATCGTTCCACACGTAGAGGTTCCTGTTCGCGGTGGAATGACACAGCTCCTGGCGATGCCGCGATCTGGCGACCGCCTGATCTTCGCGTCGTTTCAGGCTGGCCAGGTGGGCATGCTCGACGTGACCGATCCCGAGCACCCCGTGCAGACAGGGATCGTCAGCCTCGGCCTGGATGCGGGGCCGCACATGATCGCGCTCACCGACGACGACAAGCGGCTGGTCGTCAGCGATTACTTTCTCAATGAAGACGACTTCGGGAAGGTTCATTTTGAAGGCGATCATCACGTTCGCGTGATTAGAGTCTCCAGGCGCAGGCTCGCACTCGACCCGCATTTCGACATCGACTTCAACACCGCGTTTACCACCGGACCGGCGAGACCGCACGGGGTTGCGATGAAGTGAGCAAGCCGAGGGCTTGGACCGGCCCGATGCGGGCTGTGTTAAGGCTCAGGTTCCTCTGTTGACGCGTGGGCTGTCTCGACATCACTCACTTCCACGTAAGGCGCGGGCACCGAGGCGCCCGACGCAATCGCCGCTTTGACGTCGCGGGCATGGCGGCACTGCCCCCGGTACTCGAATCCCGGGCAGGTGCACGTCACGTCCGCGTCGACGGCGACGATTTCGTAGTCGACTCCCTTGTGCGACGTGCTGGAAATCCGGAACCGCCGAGACGATGGACCCGAGAGTACTTTGACCAATGCTTCCAGCGCGCGCGCGAGTGCCTGCGTCTCTCGCTCGCCGCGCGTGTTAGCGGCGTCGCTCCTCTCTCCCCTGTGAGTAATCCGGAACTGGTCGGAGGCTCGCCACAACAGCTCACCGATCAGTTCACCATCGTCGCTGCGCCCGATTGAGTCCGCGCCAGCTGCAATCGTGTGCAGCACGCGCTGCAGCTCATCGAGGACATCGCCGCCCGAGCCGGGAGCCAGCGCATCGCCTTCGACGATGGCGTTGACGAGCGCCGCCTTGGTTTCAAGCACGGCCTGGACGAAATCGTCGATAGTGTCGCGCGCGACGAAGTAGGTGACGTTGACCGTCCGCGTCTGACCGATCCGGTAGGCTCGATCCTCGGCCTGCCAGTGATTGGTCGGCACCCAGTCCAGATCGTTGAACACCACCTGGGTCGCCGCGGTCAGGTTGAGTCCTGTGCCACCGGCGATGATGTTTGCGATGAAGACGCGAATGTCAGGATCGTTCTGGAACCGATCGACCAGCGGCTGCCGCGCGACGGCAGGCGTCTTGCCGCTGACCACAACAGCGGTCGAGCCGAGCTCCTTCGCCAGCCTTCGAATCGGGTCGTCGAAGCATGAAAAGACGATCACCTTCTCGCCCTGATCGATCGCGCCCCTGACGAAATCAAGGGTCGACGTCACCTTGGCGAACGCGAGCGCCTGGCGTGCCTCTACCAGGAACGCGAGCAGCTTGCCGCGCCGACGCAATGCGGCATCGCGCGATTGAACAGGCCGACTGTCCTTGCCCGCGAGCAGCTCGAACACCTTCTTGATCGCACGCGTTCCAGTGCTCGCAGGCACCGTGACCGGCAGCCACGTCCGCAGCTTCGGCGGCAGCGCGAGCACATCGTCCTTCGAGCGCCGCAGCATGACGCCATGCAGCTGTACGGTCAGCTCCTCGATGTTCGAGGCTCCGCCAGTTTTCCACCCGTAGTCTCCTTTTTCGGCGGCGCAGTAGCGTTTCGCGAATGCCAGAAAGCTGCGGCCCAGGGGATGGTTGGCGAGCTGCAGCAGTACGAACAAATCACGAGGGCGGCTGGTGAGCGGCGTTCCGGTCAGGAGCTGTACGACGAGCGTGGGCGTCGACCGCCCGGCCTCAATCGTGAGCTGGCGCGCGAGCTTGCTGCGCGCGCTCGTGTGATTCTTCAAGTAGTGCGCTTCGTCGAACACGAGTGCCGACCAGGGCACGCTCCGCAGCGTATCGACGTGTTTTCCCAGGATGTCGTAGTTGATGATGATCCACTCGGCGGTCGCGGACGTGGGTACAGTTCCTTCAATGACGACGACAGAGGCGTCGGCGGCAACCACCGCGATCTCGCGTGCCCAGTTTCGCTTGACCGAGGCGGGACAGACGACGAGCCGCGGTCCCGACGGAGTGAGGTGGCGCAGCGAGACGATCGCCTGCCGCGTCTTGCCGAGGCCCATGTCGTCGGCGAGGATGGCACGCCGCCGGCCAAGCAGGAAGGCGACGCCTTCGATCTGGTGCGGGAAGAGCCCGTCGGCGAGCGCGCATGCGCTCCTGAGGACCGCATCGGGATTGCCGGTCACCTGAAAAGACATTTACGAAAGTCCTCGAACAATCCTGTTACTGGGGCGCCGTTCTCGAACGATTTCGCTGCTCTGCCAACAGGCTCGAATGTTGCTACGCGGTCGGGCGGGTTTGCCGAAGCGCATCGCGCCTGAATCCGACGATCGATTCTGATATATGTACGTTCCCGGTGACAGTTCGGCCAGTCCGCTACCTGACGCGTCCGCGCCGGGCACTGCGACGTCCGCGTCTCTGACCTACGAGCCGTTCTTCGGCCTGCGCGAGAAACCCTTCAGCCTGTCGGCCGATCCGCGGTTCTTATACCGCAGTCCCGCGCACGGACCAGCGTTTGATGCGATCCTCGCGGGGATTCGCCGGCGAGAAGGCCTCATCGTCCTGACCGGAGAGATTGGCACCGGCAAAACGACGCTGTGTCGATCCGTCGTGCAGCATCTGGACAAGCGAACCTTTGCCGCCTTCATACCGGATCCATTCGTCTCGCGCGAAGATCTTCTGAAGACGCTGCTCGTCGACTTCGGCGTGATTGCGATCAGCGATATCACCCGAGGCCGCTTCAACGGTGCATCGCGATCGGAGCTGAGCTATCTCCTCTACGAGTTCCTCGATTCTCTTGTGCCGCTGCAGGCGTTTGCCGTGCTCGTCATCGACGAGACGCAGAATCTGTCGTTGCCGCTGCTCGAGGAGATTCGGATCCTCTCCGAACTGGAACGGCGCGAAAAGCTCCTCCAGGTCGTGCTGGTCGGCCAGCCCGAGCTGCGTGCGAATCTCCGCCTGCCGCAGATGCGGCAGGTCGACCAGCGCGTGTCGGTGCGCTGCGAACTGGCAGCCCTGCATGCGGAAGCAGTCGTCGGCTATGTGAACCATCGCCTCGTCGTCGCCGGACTTGGGGGAAGCACGGTCGAGTTCACGCCCGAGGCGCTGGATGCCCTCCATCAAGGATCGGCGGGCGTGCCGCGAGTGATAAACCGTCTCTGCGATCGCGCGCTCGAGCGCGCGTATGCTGCGCGGACCAAACGAATCGAGAGCCAGTTCATATGGGACGCGGTCGAAGATCTTGGCTACGTCAAGGACAGCCACGAACCAGCGGCCGCCGAGAAGCCAGCGGCACAGATCCCAATGGTTCAAACACCGGGGCTCCCGCCGGCACCCGAGCCGGCCACGATCGCCGGCCCCAGGACTGAAGAGTCTTCAGCGCTGTTCGAAGAATTCAGATCGGAGGCCGAACTTCTGGGAACGCGTCCCCGATCGAACGCCTTGTCCCCGGCCCGGCGACAATGGGCTGCCGTCGCGGGCGCGTCGGTCCTCATCGTCGCGGCGTCTGTGGGCGTGCCCGCGTGGTATGTGCGCGCGCACCGGATCGATGACCCGACGGTGGCCGCACCAGAGGCACCAGTCCCTCCTGCCATGTTCTCCGCGGCTGACGCCGACAGCGAACCCACCATCGAGAAGACCGCTGACGAGAGTTCAGATGTCGCGGCGTCCGCTGCTGTCGTGACCGCGCCAGACGAGGGGAACTACACCATCGTCGTCGCTTCATTTACGAGTCCGGAGCGCGCACAGCATCTGGTCGAGGAGCTGACAAACGCCGGGTATCGAGCGCGAGCGGTGGAGCATGATTGGGGTCCGCCGCGGGGACGTCTGCTGCAGGTCAACGTCGGCGGATATGCGACGGCGACCGAAGTCCAGCGCGCTCTCGAGCTCATCCGCGAGCTGCCAGGCGGCTATCGCGACGCGCGCATCGTCGAACGGCAGTAGCCAACCACCCGATATCAGACTCGCTCTCGTGCAGCAGCTGCCACTCAAGGTGTCGGCCCCCGGGAGCACGGTCATCCTGCTCTGCGAAGCCGCGCACATGGTGCATTTCGATCATTCCAGAAGCCGTACGATCGATTGCGGTACGCGCGCTCCACGGTAAAAGGCTCGGCGTCACGCGGCCTTCTTAGTTTTCCTCGGACAATTTCCTGTCGAGGTCCATCGCGTAATCGGCGGTACTCGACGTCCCGTGTTCGGTGTCCACGTAACCGGTCCAGTTGAGGCGCCGGAGCTCCTTGAAGATGAATGCATAGTTGATCTCGCCGGTGCCGGGCTCGAGACGTCCGGGGTTGTCGCCGATCTGTACCAGCTTGATCAGTTTGTCCTGCAGACCGCTGCGCAGACTGACGACGAGGTTTCCTTCGGTGCGCTGCAGATGGTACATGTCGAAGCAGATTTTCACGTTCGGGTGGTTGACTTCCTTGATCACCGGAAATGCCTCGAGGCAGCGATCCAGCGCACGGCGCGCCTGATTCGGATTGACACTGAGCGGCTCGACGGCAATCGTCACTCCGCCCGCTGCCGCAATATCACCGGCGCGCTTCAAGCCGTCGACGATCTGTGCGCGCTGGGTTTCCCACGGGACGTCCGGTTGGATGATGCCGACAAACGAGATGAGATCCGGCTGCGTTCCGAACTCCTTCGCAATTTCGACCCGCTCTTTGATTTCTGCGAGCAGCGCATCCTGCGCTCCGGGCTTGGTAAAGCCGGTGGTTCCTCCGGCATTGCCAGTGCCCACCAGGCTGACGCACTTCAGTCCCGTCTGCTGCTGCGCCTGGATCATCGCCTTGCGCTCGTCGGGGGTGGCGTTCCAGTAGCTGTACGCCTTGAATCCTTTTGCGGCGACCGCGCGGATCCGATCCGCCCGCGGCATCGGCGGATTGCCGCGGCCGGTGTTGAACATGATCTCGATATTGATCGAGAGCGTGTAGGGCGGTGGCGAGCCTGCGGATGCTGCCTTGGTCTCCTCGCTGGCGAAGCCGAGCAGACCGAGCGGGGCAGTCACCCCGGCGCGAAGTACGTCCCGACGATGGGGCATGGGCTCTCCTTTAAGTAGTCCTACAAAGGTTCTACGAGGTTCTACAGGGTTCTGCTGGGTTCTACAAGGTTCGGTTCTTGGGTTCTACAGGGTTCTGGTTCTACAGGGTTCTGGTTCTGCAAGGTTCTGGTCTACGAGGCTTGGTTCTGACGCAGAATCTTCCATCACAGTTTTGTCGGCGTGACCACTCCTTTTGTTCCAGGAGCTCCAGCTCATCGGTAGAGCGGACGAGACCTGTGGCCGCGGTTTGTGCGTGACTGGGGGATTTCAGGGGCGTAAGGTGATCGAAGGCTGCAAGGATGGGCGGCGAATTTTTTGCTCGGCAGTAACGCGGTTGATGGCGGAGTCCCAACCTTGATTCGAAGATCATGCGACCGGCACTCCCTCTTTCGGTCCAGCTGCTCCTGTCGTTTGTCGGATTGCTCGTCGGGATCACGATAGTCCTGACGACGACGGCCTACACGTCTCTTCTCCACAATCTCGATGCCGACGCGCGACGGACGGTGAGTGCGGCGACACGCACGCGCGAGCAGAACATCACGCAGCTGTTCCAGCTGCGCCAGCAACGGGCCGAGGCGTTGCTCGTGAGTCTTCAATCGCTGTGCACGGAGTCGGTTGATGTCCACCGGCTTGCCTGGGTTGGCGACTGCGTGCGACCGATGGTCGATGACTTCCGCAAGGGTGAGGGCGCGTTGTCGGCAATGTTGACTTATCGCAACCGGGTCTTGCGCCGGTCGGGGGTTCGGGTTCCTCCGGTGGCGCCGCTGCCTGGTTCGCTCGCACGCGCCATTCGCGGTGCCGATGGCGAGCTGCGATACGCGATGCAAGCCGTGCGCGAAGGACTGACCCTGACGCTGATGTTCGATCGGACGCAGGTGGAACGGTTGCTGGAATCGCCGTCCGGCCTTCTCCCTGGTAGCGATCTGTCGGTGATTGACTACGACGGCGACGTGCTGGCCACCACCGGACCGCTGGTTCCGGCCACGACCGCCGCGTTCCTCCAGACCTGCCGCGAAGGTGTCGAGGCATCGGTCGATGTCGACGACAAAGGCCGGCGCGCGTTTCAGAGCGTTCGACCGATTGCGGCATTAGGCAGCGCATGTATCGCGGCACGCGTCGACTACGATCAGACGCTCGAACCGGCCGAACGGCTGCGGCGGCAGCTCTTCATCAGCGGCGCGTGGTTCGTGCTCGCCGGCATCATCGTCTCGCTGGTTGCCGCTCAATGGATCGCATCGCCCGTCCGTCGTCTGGCGCTCTCGGCTCGCAAACTGCAAAGCGGCCGTTTCGATCGGCCGATCCCGCTATCGGGTCCGTCCGAAGTCCGCGCGCTGGGCCGAGCGTTCAATGCGATGGGCAACGATCTCGCCGAGCTGGTCGCCAAGGAGCAGGCGGCACGCCGTGAAGCCGAAGCCGCGAATCGATCGAAGGATGAGTTCCTGGCGACGGTGTCGCACGAGCTGCGCACGCCGCTGACGGCGATCCTCGGATGGGCGCACATGCTACGCACCGAGCGCCTCCCGCCCGAAGGCGTGCCGCACGCGATCCAGGTCATCGAGCGGAGCGCACGCGCGCAGCGACGCTTGATTGAGGATCTGCTCGACGTCTCCCGCATCGTCTCGAATCGGCTGCAGGTCGTGCGTGAACCAGTACATCTTGCGGAGGTGGTCGAGGCGGCCGTCGATACCGTGCGGCCCGAGGCGCGTGAGCAGCAGGTCAACATCGAGATGACGCTCGACGGCTCGGCAACGGTCTTGGGCGATGCGCGCCGCCTGGAACAGGTCGTGTGGAACCTGGTGTGGAATGCGGTCAAGTTCACGCAGCCAGGCGGACGGATCACCGTGAGTCTGGTGCACACCGGCAACGAAGCGATCTTGAGCGTCGCCGACACCGGTGTCGGTATCTCGTCAAATTTTCTCCCGCACGTGTTCGAGTGGTTTCGTCAAGCGGATGCGCGCGCCCGCAGCCAGTCAGGGCTCGGCCTGGGCCTCGGGATCGTGCGCCACCTGGTCAGGTTGCATGGCGGAAGCGTCCGCGCCGAGAGTCTCGGAGAAGGGCGCGGGGCCACATTCGTGGTGACGCTGCCACTCCAGGTTGCCGAGAGCGCAAGCACGCCGCAGTCCCCGTCCCGGGCCGCCTTCCGCCCGCTGCCGGCGAGCCTGAGAGACATTCGGGTGCTGCTCGTCGAAGATGACGACGATACGAGAGAGCTGGTGCGAATCACACTCGAGCAGGCGGGGGCCACGGTAGACGCCGTCGCGTCGGCGAGGGAAGCCCGCCGAGAAATGCTTGACGCGGCCCCAGACATCCTGATTTCGGATATCAGAATGCCCGAAGAGACCGGCTACTCGCTGATTGAATCGTTGCGCACCGCGGGGATCTCAACGCCGGCGATTGCGCTCACCGCGCTGGCACGCCGGGAAGATGCGGACGCCGCGCGGTCCGCCGGCTTTCAGGAGCACATCACGAAGCCGATCGATCCTGCCGGCCTCATCGATGCGGTGGCTCGTCTGATGCAGGACAGCACGGTTCATTAGCTCGGGCAGTGAAATCCTCTGCGATCTCCGCGCGAGCTTCTCCGCGTGCTCCGAGAGATCAAACCAAACGCCAGTCACTAATCACTGCGCCGCGAGCTTCAGAGTCATGGTCTTCGAGGTTCCTTCCTGCAGCTCGACCCTCGTCGCAAGCGCCCTCCAGTTAGCGAGCTGCTCGGGATCGAACTCCTGGCCGGTCTCGACATACTCGAGCGCGACGACGAAATATTCATCCGGCGGCAGCGCACGCAGGGTGAACGTGCCGCTCTGATCGGGCCGCGCGCTGCGGACGAAGCGGGTCTGGTATCCCCATCGGCTCGCAGTCGTGGAAAACGCGACGACCGTGTAGTCGCCGACCGGCCCGCCTCGGTCATCCTGCACCGTGCCCGACACCGTCGTCGCGCGTCTGGTCAGATGGATTTCGATTCCGGAAATGCGTTGTCCCGGTTTGAAGTCGTAGCCGCTGTCGGTGATGTCGACGCCGTCGTGAGTGACCGACTTAAAGAACCAGCCGTCGGGAAGCACTCCGGTGCGCAAGGTCTGATTGCCGGAGAGGCCACTCAGCTCGAACGTCAAGTCCGGATCCACGCCCACCGACATGTTCGAGAACGTCGGCGCTCCGGCCATGGTGGTCACACTCCGTACGAACATCCGTGCATTCACCTTGGATCCATCCTCGAACACAACCCGCCCTGTCGCCGTGGCGCCGGGGGCGGTGTCGACGGCCAGCGCCGTCACATCTTCGCCGCCGATTGAAACAGGCACCGAGGCAAACTCCGGCGCCCCTGGTGCCGGCCGCACGTCGTACACGTTCAGCCGGTACTCGCCGGGCGGCACGTTGCGCAGCGTGAACGTCCCGTTCGACGTCGTCCTCGCGGGCGCCACCGGCATGGCCGCGAATGGATCCGCGGTAACGAGTTGGATCGATGCACTCGCCGGCGCATTCACGGAATTGAGCACCGTTCCCGACACGACCGCGTAGCGGGCACTCACGAGCGTGAGGTTGATGTTCTGAGCCTCTTCACCCAGTCCGATCCGGATCCGTCGCGCTTCAGCCGCTGACGGTGTGCCGGGGTAATAGACCGGCGGATACCCGACCGCGGTTGCCGCTTCGCCGGCCGGAGTGAACGATGCGGAGACGTAGTAGTCCCCTGGTGCAAGCCCGTAGATCCTGAACTGTCCGAGATCGTCGGTGATGTCTCCTCCGCCATTTGCCAACCCTTCGAGCGCCTCGGCCAGCGGTGTCAACTCGCGGCGTCCATCAACGTATCGCTGACGCAAACCGCGCACGAACACGGTTGCCGCCGGGTCGCCGAACTCATCGAACACTCGTCCGGTAATCGCTCCGCCGCGGGGGAGCGCCATGTCAACCCGATCGAGCACCTGACCGGCCGCGACTTCGATGCTCTTGCCGCGCTCGAACGGTCGCTTCTGCCCGTATTCGATCTTCAGATATCCAGTCTTCGCGGCGCTGAGCATGTACGCGCCGGGCCGCAGATCCTGCGCTTCCCATCGTCCTTCCGCATCGGTGCGGAGCCAGCGCCCCTGGCGATCGGTTGGGTTCGACGCACGCGTGTCGACAAGCGTGACGATCGCGCCGGGGACCGGCTTGCCGGTGTCGCCGGCAAACACGCGTCCACGCATGCGGGCCGCTGTTTCGCTGGATCGCGGCGCCGATGTCTGCGTCGCCTGACGATGGTTGGTGCCGGCCAGGCACGGCGTCGGAATGAGTGCCAGGAGTGCCATGAGTGCCAGGAGTGCCATGGGTGCCAAGGGTGCCAGGGGTGCCGAGAGTGCCAGGGGTGCTAGGGCGTCTCCAGCACTTGTCGCATTCCTTGCACCATTGGCACTCACTGCACCCGTGGCACTCCTGGCACTCGTCGCACTCCTG
>JBPYFA010000285.1:0-5633 GCA_051986585.1 Vicinamibacterales bacterium
AGGACAGCCAGCCGCTTCATCTCATCTTGGGTTCTACGGGGTTCTTGGGTTCTGCGGGGTTCTTGGGTTCCGCGGGGTTCTTGGGTTCTACAGGGTTCATCCTCAGATCGATTTGGGGCGCCGTAGAACGGAATCAGTCCTCGAGAGTGACGGACCCGAGGTATGGCGAACCCCGTAGCACCGAACCCCGTAGAACCGAAGAACCGAACCCAGCAGAACCCCGCAGAACCCGGTAGAACCCCGTGGAACCAGATCTTTAGGCCGCTGCAGGGAGGTCCAGTTCGAATAGCGCGCCGCCGTCGGCGGCATTGGCCGCGGTGACGCTGCCGCCGTGGCGTTCGATGATGGCACGCACGATCGAAAGGCCGAGGCCGCTGCCCGAAGGCACGGCGGTTCCGGCGCGCGACGCGTCCACCTTGTAGAAGCGATCGAAGACGCGTGGGAGATGTTCGACGGGAATTCCAGGACCGGTGTCGCGGACGGAGATGTGCACGCCGTGCTCCGCCGCCGCGGCGGCGAGTTGAACGCTGCCGCCGGCCGGCGTATGTCGAATCGCGTTGGCAGCGAGGTTCTGCAGCGCCTGCTCGAGGCGTCCCGCGTCGCCGAGGATGCGCGGCGTGTTCTGGGCGATGTCGATCTGCAGCGAGATGCTGCGATCGCGCAGCGATCGCTCGTGACGATCGGCGATCCGCTTGAAGAGATCGTCCACCGAGACCGGCTCCGCTTTTAACCGGTCGCCGCCGCCTTCGAGCCGGGCGAGATCGAGCAGGTCGCCAATGATCGCCTCGAGCTTGTGCGTTTCCTCCTCGACGATGTCGAGGTAACGCTTGCGGGTGTCCTGATCGATCGGCACATCGGCCATGCCCAGCGTTTCGACGTAGCCGCGGATCGCCGATAACGGTGTCATCAACTCGTGTGACACGTCGGCGAGCAGCTGCCGCCGCGCGCGATCGGATGCCCCCAGCGCGGTGGCTCGGCTCTCGAGATCGGTGGCCATCCGATTGAACGTGCGCGCGAGCGAGCTCACCTCGTCGCCGCCTGACTCGGTGGCGCGCACGTCGGTGCGTCCTTCGCCGAGCGCACGGGCGGCCTGTTCGAGTGAGCGCAGCCGCTTGTGCACCGGTCTGAACACGAAAAGTGCCGTCAGCGTGGCACCGAGTCCGAGCAGTCCGAGACCAGCCCAGATCAGCGTCGGACCCAGTTCGGTCAGTGCGACGGAAACCGGCGGAGGATTCGACGGCACCGCCACGACACCGACCTGACGATCGGCGACGTTGACCGGCGCATACTCCGTTGCGAATCGCGCGCCCCCCCGTCGACCGAATCCGCCGGGAGTTCCGCCAACTCCCGGGAAGCCGCGTGGCTCGATCTGAGGAACAGCCTGTGTATCCCCCTGTGGACGTGGGCCAGACACCGCGCCGCGCGAATCGGGAAAGCTCGATCCGGACGGAATCCGTGGGGCGCCGGATGGCTCACCAAATCTGCCGCCGCCGAAGATCTCCCCCCGAAGTCGGCCCTGGACGGCCCGACCGAATTCCGGCGGCAGGCCGGCCGGCCGGTTCGACGCGCGCTGTCCATTGGTCAGCACGACCAGGAAAGGTTGATAGATATGCGAGAACCGTTCGCGGACGAACCCTTCCAGATCGGTATCCGGGCGTTGCTGAAGCTCGGTCGCAACTTCTTCTGCGACGTAGGTCGCCAGCTGCGCTGGCGTTCGCGGCGCGGTGCCAAAGATCCGATCGGTCAGCCAGAGGAACAACAGCCCCTGCGAGAGCAGGAGGACCGCCAGCATCGCGATGAAGCCGAACGCGATCTTCCAATACAGGCTGCGATACCAGACCGGATCAGACATCGGCGAACTTGTATCCCGTGCCCCACACGGTCAACACGAACTGTGGATCCGCCGGATCCTGTTCAATCTTTCGGCGCACGCGCTTGACCAGCGTGTCGACGCTCCGCTCGGTGATGTGCGTGTCGTCCCCCCAGACCTTTTGCATCAGCGCGTCGCGGCTGAACACGATGCCGCGATTGGTGGCCAGCAGATACAGCAGATCGAATTCGTGCGCCGTCAGCTCGATCTCGCGATCGCCGAGCCGCGCATGGCGCCGTGCCGGATCGACGGTCAGGCCGCCGGCGACCACTGCGGCCGCATGCCCAGGCGCGCGCGACGGGCGGCGGCGCAGCAGCGCGCGCACCCGCGCGATGAATTCGCGGATGCCGAACGGCTTCGTCAGGTAGTCGTCGGCGCCGCTCTCGAGGCCGAGCACCTTGTCGGACTCTTCCCGCCGAGCGGTCAGCATCAGAATCGGCACGTCGCCGTTCATCGATTCACGCCGCACCGCGCGGCATACGGTGACGCCGTCGAGCTGCGGCAGCATGACGTCGAGGATCAGCAGGTCGAAAGGGTCGGCTTTGGCGAGGCGCAAGCCGGTCGTCCCATCGCCGGCGGCAACCGCGGTCAACCCCTCCAGCTGCAAATGCAGCACGACGAGGTCCCGGATATGCGGATCGTCTTCGACGACGAGCACACGGCCACGCGACTGACCGTCGCCGTGGGCTGTCTCAGCAGTCACGATATCAGTCTATCGGAGACGAGGCAGTCCAGAGCAGTGACATGAATTTGTCTCGGCCGCGTCACGCCTCTGCCATGTGACACCGGTCTATCCGGACGAAGAAGCCTCGCGCTTCTCTCGCGCGTTGCCAGCGCGCTGCCTGCCGGAAGGAATCGATATGGTCGGTCCGATTGCCCTCACCACCCTAATGGGTGCAATCACTTACGTATGGCTCACGATCGTCGGTCACCCGCTGTGGCGAGGCCTCCGAGCGACGCTCGACGCAGCCGACGGCGCCTGGTTACCGGGCTCTGACCCCTATCGTCGGATTACACGCTCCGCGCCGGATGGCGTCGTCGGGTGGGCGGCGGGGCTGCCGCTGGCGACGGCGATGGCCGTGCTCGCGGCCGCCATTCCGACCGCCGCGTGCGCGTTGATCGCGATGGCGTATCCGGCTACGGCAACCGCGCTTCCTGAGTTGGCCGGCGTGCCGCTAGGGTTGGTGGCCGGGTTGTCGATCTGGATGGCACGAGCGGCAATCTTTGGGTTGCCCCGAGCCGCTCCCGATATCGAAATGGCGCTTGCGCTCGCGGTTGTGGTGCTGAAGAACGACGATCCCCGAATGCTGTCGCGCGTTGGGGAGCAGTACGAGCACTTCATCCTGACTGATCGGCAAAGGCGGGCACACGGAATCGAGCATGCGGGAGCGGTGTGAACGTCCCGTCCTGAATATGTAGCGCGAGCCGCCGGAATTGCGCGGAGCAGGTGACGATATCCCGTGGTCCAATTACCCGATTGAGCGGAAAACGGCCGCAAAAATAGTTGTGCTCGTGGTATTTGGATTGCTTATACTTACGCCGCCTGCCATCCGTCCGGAGGATTTCGGTGAATCCCAAACGCGTCCTCGGTTTCATGCCCGCCCTGATTCCCGCCGCGCTTCTGACGCTGTGGCCGGTCGAGGCTGATGCGCAGCACGGTCATGGCCACGTCTCGGTCGGAATCGGTGTCGGGTTTGGGTATGGCTATGGCCATCCCTTTTACGGGGCACCTTATTTCTACAATCCGTACTGGTGGGGCTTCAATGGATTCTGGGGATATCCGTACCCCGGCTTCGCCTATGGGCCGTATCCCTATCCGCCCTACGGTTACGGCTTCTACGATCCGTCGTCCGATCTCCGACTGCAGGTAACGCCGCGCACCGCGGAGGTCTACGTCGACGGGTATCTGGTTGGGACGGTCGATGATTTTGACGGCGTGTTCCAGCGCGTGCACATGCCGTTCGGCGAGCATGAAGTCGCGATTTTCGCGCCTGGCTACCACACCATCGCGCAGCGCATGCTGTTCCGGCCCTTCCAGTCGTACAAGATCAAGGACACGATGCAGCCGCTCGGCACCGGCGTCGCAGACGACCCACGGCCGACGCCTGCACCACGTCCACAGCGGCAACCGCAAGGACCGCCGCCGAATGAACCGCCGATGGGGCCGCCGCCTCAATATCAATATCGCGCCCCGATCGGTCCGCCGCCAGAGTCGCACAATCAAATACAAGTCGAGCCTGGGTCCGATCGGTTCGGCGCGATCGGCGTCCGTGCGCAGCCGCTCGATGCGGAAGTGCTGATCGACGGCGAACGTTGGGAGGCGTCGAATGGCGAGCGCGTGCTCGTGCAACTCGCCGACGGAACCCATCGCGTCGAAGTCAGAAAGGCGGGCTACGTTCCGTATACGTCGACCGTCCGCGTCCGCAGCGGCGAGACGGTGAATCTGAACGTCAGTCTGACCAAACAGTAACGGCAAGAAGGTCGAAGGCAGAAGGCAAAAGGGTAATTTACCTTTTGCCTTTTTTTTCGGCTGTCCGCGTACGATGCCCGCTCCGGGCAAACCTCCCTTTCAGGTCCAACGCCTCGCGTCAGCGCCGGACGTGTTCGCCTCGCCTGTCGGCGCGGCTGGTCGGGTGTATATTCCTTTCCACAACTATCGTCAATCAGCATTCAGCAATCAGCAATCAGCCAATCAGCATTCAGCATTCAACATTCAACATTCAGAAATTGCAGGCCCCCCCTATGGCTTCTAATCGAATTGGCCGCCGCCGCTTCATGCAAGGCATGGCCTCCGCGGCAGCGATTTCCGCACTTCCGAAGGATGGGTTCGGTATGGCCGTGACGCAGAGTGCGCGACCGCGCATCCGGTTCTCCGTGATCGGAATCAACCACTCGCACATCAACGGTCAGGTGAATGCCGTGCTCCGCGGCGGCGGCGCGCTCGTCTCGCTGTATGCGGCGGAAGACGATCTGGCCGCCGCGTTCATGAAGACATTCCCGCAAGTGAAGCGGGTGAAGACCGAGTCCGAGATCCTCGAGGACGAGTCGATCCAACTCGTCCTCAGTTCGGCGATTCCCGATCAGCGTGCGCCCATCGGCATTCGCGTCATGCAGCACGGCAAGGACTACATGGCCGATAAGCCGGGAATCACCACGCTCGAACAGCTCGCGGAAGTCCGCAAGGTACAGGCACAAACCAAGCGCATCTACTCGATCATGTACAGCGAACGCTTCGAGAATCGGGCGACGGTGAAGGCTGGCGAGCTCGTGAAAGCGGGAGCCATCGGCCGTGTGGTCCAGACCATCGGGCTGGGGCCGCACCGCATCAATCCGCCGGATCGGCCGGAGTGGTTCTGGCAAAAGCCGCGTTATGGCGGGATTCTCTGCGACATCGGTTCGCATCAGGCCGATCAGTTCCTGTATTTCACTGGTTCAACACGTGGGGACGTGGTCGCCTCGCAGGTAGCCAACGTCCATCATTCGCAGCATCCAACGTTCGAGGACTTCGGCGACGTGACGCTTCGGGGTGACAAGGGATTTGGCTACATTCGCGTCGACTGGTTTACCCCCGGCGGCCTCGCCACCTGGGGTGATGGACGGCTGACGGTGATTGGCACCGACGGCTTCATCGAAATTCGCAAGAACATCGATATCGCCGGCAGACCGGGCGAGAGTCACCTGTTCATCGTCGATCAGAAGGAAACGCGATACATCGACTGCAAGGACGTCCCGTTGCCGTACGGTTCAGCACTCGTGAACGATG
>JBPYFA010000286.1:0-5176 GCA_051986585.1 Vicinamibacterales bacterium
AGCGTCTCGGGCTCGTCGGTCTCGCCGTCCCCGAGAAACGCCCACACCTTCGTCGTCGACGGCTTCTTGAGGCCGCGGTCCTCGAGGTAGCGATTGAAGCGCGCCTGGTAGATCGACATGATGGGGCCGAGCCCCATCGAAACCGTTGGATACTCCCAGAAATCAGGCATGAGCCACGGGTGCGGATACGAAGACAGGCCGCCGCCGGGCGCAAGCTCGCGACGGAAGTTGGTCAGCTTCTCGACCGACAGTCGCCCCTCGAGGAACGCGCGGGCGTAGATGCCCGGCGACGCGTGGCCCTGAAAATAGATGATGTCGCCGGAGCCGTCCTTGCCTTTCCCTCTGAAGAAGTGATTGAACCCGACCTCGTACAGCGTCGCCGCGGACGCGTAGGTGGAGATGTGGCCGCCGATCCCATCCGAGGCACGATTGCCCCGCACGAGCATGTCCATCGCGTTCCAGCGCACCAGGCTCTTGATCCGCCGCTCGATTTCCTGACTGCCGGGCAGCGGTGTTTCCTCGGCGGCGCGAATGGTATTGATATAGGGCGTGACCGCGCTGAACGGCAGGCTGACGCCTTGCGCTCGAGCGTGGTCCCGAACCGAAGACAGCAGTCGATGCACACGTTCGCGATCACCCTGCTGAATGACATAGTCGAGCGACTCTCGCCACTCGCGTTGTTCGAGTGCCTCGAGCTCGGAGTTGTCCCGGGGTGCGATATTCCTCATGAGATGAATCCTATCGAATATAGACCGGCGTCTACAGACCCCAGGTCCACTGTCCTGACCTACAATCCTTTATTGTAGTCCCGCGCCGAGTGGACGCCTAGTCATGGGACCCATGCACGGCGCGTATGTGTGAAACAACATGAACCCAACCGTCCGTGCCGTCGTTTTGGTTTTGCCACTGGCCGCCGCGGGATTGTTCGCCGCGGCAGGAGATCTTTCTGTGAATGCTTTCGTGCAGACCGCCGAACCTGTGCCTTCGACGCGCGAAGTGGCCATGATGGCGAGCCGGTTCGCGCCGGCCGACATTCGCGCCGATCTGACAACGCTGCCAGACAGCGAACGCCGTGCGCTGATCAAGCTGGTCGATGCCGCGCGGCTGATGGACAGCTTGTTCCTGCGGCAGGTCTGGGCCGGCAACGACGCAATGCTCCAGGAGCTCGCACATGATGCGCTGAGCCGTTCCCGGGCCGCCTCTCCGCCTGAGGCCGTTCATGCGAGACTCCACTATTTTTTGATCAACAAAGGACCATGGTCGCGCCTGGATCACAACCGCGTGTTCGTACAGGGTGCGCCGCCCAAACCTGAAGGAGCGAACTTCTATCCTGCTGGGGCGACAAAGGCCGAGGTCCAGCATTGGCTGGACTCCCTGACCGGAGACGAAAAGGCGAGAGCCACCGGGTTCTTTACGACCATTCGGCGCACTCCGTCGGGCGGCTTCATGGCTGTTCCGTACAGCGTCGAGTACCAAGGCGAGCTCGCTCGCGCCGCATCGCTGCTGCGCGAGGCCGCGGACCTGACGACCCAACCGACACTGAAGAAGTTTCTGACCACGCGCGCCGATGCTTTCCTCAACGACGACTACTACGCCAGCGACGTCGCATGGATGGAACTCGATGCCTCGATCGAACCGACCATCGGCCCTTACGAGGTGTACGAGGACGAGTGGTTCAATTTCAAGGCCGCGTTCGAAGCCTTCATCACGATTCGCGACGAAGCCGAGTCGAAGAAGCTGCAGTCCTTTTCCGCCCACCTGCAGGAACTCGAGAACACACTGCCGATCGATCCCAAATATCGCAACCCGCAGCTCGGTGCGCTGGCACCGATTCGCGTCGTCAACGTCGTGTTCACCGCTGGCGACGGAAACCGTGGCGTGCAAACCGCCGCCTTCAATCTGCCGAACGACGAGCGAGTGGTGAAGGAGAAAGGCACCAAGCGCGTCATGCTGAAGAACATGCAGGACGCGAAGTTCAACCGGGTCCTCGTGCCGATCAGCAAGGTGGCGCTCCAGGCCGCCGATCAGAAGAACGTGTCGTTCGACGCGTTCTTTACCCACATCCTCATGCACGAGCTGATGCACGGCCTCGGCCCGCACAACATCACGGTCGCCGGCCGTTCCACCACCGTCAGGCAGGAACTCAAGGAGCTCTACAGCACGATTGAAGAAGCCAAGGCCGACGTTTCAGGCCTGTGGGCACTGAGGCAGCTCGCGGATCGAAAACTAATCGATCCGTCCATCGCGAAGACGATGTACACGACGTTTCTGGCCTCGGCCTTCCGCTCGATTCGCTTCGGCATCAACGAAGCGCACGGCCGTGGCATCGCCATCCAGTTGAACTATCTGATCGACGCCGGCGCATTCAAGGTGCTGCCGGGCGGCACGTTTGCGGTCGACGACGCGAAGATTGCCGATGCGATCACGGCGCTGACGCGCGAGATCATGACGCTGCAGGCCGAAGGCAGTTATACGAAAGCGAAGGATTTGTTGGATCGGCTCGGAGTCGTCCGGCCGCAGGTTCAAAAGGTGCTCGATCGTTTGACCAATGTACCGGTGGATATCGAGCCAACCTTCACCTCAACGGTTCAGTAATCCCGGGCCCTGGATGGCACAGCCGTTGCCACTCTTCCCGACTGGAACTCGGGAGGGATGGCAACGTGAAGCAATGCTCCGTGTTGATCGTCAACTGTGCCGGCCGCGAAATCTCGCACCATCAACGGCTTCAGCAACGCGGCTTTCGAGTGGTCGAGACAACGGGCTGGCCGCCTGACGATGTCGTGAAGGACTACGAAGTGGTCGTCATCGTCCTGCGCGAGACCGACCCGGTGTCGGTGGTGGTGGCGCGGATGCGCGCGAAGCCACGGTTCGGAAATCGAGTACTCATCGGGCTGACGATCCTGCCGCCGTCGGCGGCCGAGCGCCGCTACGCGATCACCGCCGGCTTTGACGATCTCGTCGGCGAGTCTCACGATTCACGCATCTTGATCGCGCGGATTCTGAACCGCCTGCGGGCACGCCCGGAGCATCGATGCCTGGTGCCCGATCGGAAGCGGGCCGCGGCCTGAGGCGTGCTCGGACCGCGGCCGACCGGCGCACGGTCCTACTTCAGCGTTGACAAGTACGCGACGAGCGCGTCGACGTCGTCGTTGGACAGCGGCTTCTTCTTCATCGGCGGCTTCCGGTCTTTCTTGTTCTTTGCCGCCATTCCTACCGGATCGACAATCCATTCCTTGATCTCGGCGGGCGGGAGCTTGCTGCCGACATCATCGAGCTTGCCCTTGGCGTTGCCCTTACCGGCAATCGAGTGGCACTGCGAACACTTCTGTGCCGCGAAGACCTGCATGCCCTTCTGGGCTTTGGCATCCTGTGCGGCGGCCGATCCGGCGCTCACCGCGAGCGCGATCAGCGCTGTCATGACGATCCGTCTCATGTTGTTCCTCTCCTTCTCGGATGAGTGCACTCGCACGATGAACCCCCGTCGGGTTGTTCGCGCCACGCCGCTTCGACGTTCAACCCCGGCCCCGCAGAAGCGGCCGCTGCCGCAGGCCTCGGCGATCAGCGCGAGTCCCCGGGTCTGACCGCGAAGAGATGCGTCACGATCGTGCCGGTTTCAGGCGCCGTGTCCTGATCGATCGCTTCGCCCAGTCGCGCAGCGATCGCCCGAACGACCGACAGGCTGATGTCGTCCAGTTCGCCGCGATCGGTCGCTGACAGCGACGCCGTCTTCCGGCGGAGCCGCACAAGTTCCGCGCGGCAGATTTCCTCGAAGCGGTCGTGGAGAACGCGGGCAATCGGGCTCATGCACTCGGGAATGGCAAGGCCAGTACCGAGGCGCTGGATAGTGATTTTACGGCCAAAAACGACGCGGTCACAGCGCTCGGAAGCGGCGACTGCCGGGTTTTCGGCAGAAATCCCGGCATCTCCCTTGCGTTGAGTGTTGGTGCATCGAGTTATCCGGCAGGATCGCCATGAGAACCGTCAATACGCTGCGTCACGTACCCTGGACCTGTCTATGGGGCCGCTTCGGTGAGACCACGTCATCGTGGCCGACATTGTCGCGGCGCTTCGTGTTCTGGACGTGTGCGCGACCGGGCGCCAGGAAATATCTTACGCGCGGCAGCTGCGAGGACTGCCCTTACTGGGAACCCACTTCCAGTCTGCCCCCGGCGTATCAGGAGCAGGAGCTTACGACCGTCTGACGGCACGCCGCCGGAACAGCCTGAAACTGTCCCCTCGCTCGGCTCGTTGCGCCAGATAGCAGACATCGACGCAGTGTGAAGAGTCGTGATAGCGACGATCGTCATCGCGATTTGTGACCTCTTCCCATTCCTCGTCCAAGCCAACAATCGCATTGGCAGCCGCGGCAACGTTTTCGCGCGCGGCCTCAGGAAAGCGCTTCGTGAGGACAGCCAGGACCTTTTCGCGGTCAATCATGGGTGTGGCTCCATGGACGCCGAGGTCGCAATCACAATGCCATCGCGTGCATGTACCCGTTGGATACAAGCGATTCGGATTGTGTGAAAACTCCCTTCCAGAGCCGCGAGTCTGCGCGGGGATTTGTGAAACGACGCTCAACCTGTCGAGATCTCGTCGCCACCGCCGACGGGCGATTCGAGATCTCGGCGACTCGCCGGGCGACGGTTGAACCAATCCAGCCAGTCGTCGCCGAACAGTTCGCAGGGATGAGGCGTGCGAATTGTGCCGTTCCCGCACGCCAAATCCGACGCGGGACAGTACTTGTCGCAGCCCCAGCACACGCGCTCAGGGCGACTCGGGTGAACCGGCAGTCTGGATATCTTCATGATCCCAGCTTCGACTCGAGCTCCGCTGCCTTTGGGAAGAGAATGTTGTTTTCGAGATGCACATGCTCGTGCAGATCGCGCTCGAACGCCTCCAGCTCCTGCAGGCAGACGCGATATGTCGTGCACGCGCCATCGGGGATGGCATAGCCTGACGTCAACGATCGGATTCGCGCCATCGCGTCGCCCGCCGATTCATGCTCGGCTTCCATCATGCGGATCGGTGCGCGGACGGTCCCGAAGCGTGCCGGTGGCAGCTGGCCGGCACCGAACGCCGCCTGCTCCATGTCGAGAATGTACGGAAACAGGATTTGCTCTTCCTTCAGCATGTGCGACGCCATTTCTTCGGCGACCGCGGCGAACAGCTGCGCAAC
>JBPYFA010000287.1:0-10294 GCA_051986585.1 Vicinamibacterales bacterium
CGCGACTTTCACCAACCCGTCCGACGCGCCCTGGCGCACGCTGCTGTCCGCGGATGCGCTGCTCGAGAACGATCACTTGACGGACGCCTTCGCGCTATATCGCGCGGCACTCGACGCGCTGCCTGCGATGGTCAACATCCACGACTCAATCGCGCAAATTTACGAACGCTCCGGGCACGCCAATTGGGCCACCATCGAACGGCGGAAGGTGACCCTCGCTGCGGATGCCTGCGCCGCGCGGCAGGCGATGTGTGAATTTCGTGCAGGACGATATGGCACATCACTCGATGTCGCCTTGAAGAACCCCGATGCCGAGTCGCGGTATTGGGTGGCCCGGGCGGCTAACGAGCTTGCCCTCGGCGCCTTCAAGCATCTGGAAACATTACCGGACTCACCAGAACGTCGAAGCGTTCGTGCGGCTGTCGCACAAGCGGCGGAACGCTATAACGATGCCGCCACCGAATTGAGGGCTGCCGTCCAACTTGCGCCGCGACAGCCCGAGCTTCAATATCAGCTGGCGTCGGCTTTGTACTCGGCACGCGACTACGACGGGGCCCTCGCGACGCTCTCGCCGCTCCTCCAGTCTTATCCGAACGACACTCGCCTCCTGAACCTGAAGGCCGGAGCCCTGATGGAGTTGCAGCGAGTCGACGAGGCCATCCCGATTCTGAAACAGCTGGCGGATCGAAGCCCGAGCGATCCGCGCGCGCGCCTCGCCCTCGGCCGCGCCTACGCGCTGACTGGCAAGTTCAACGATGCCATCCCGCTGCTCGAAGAACAACTCGAGAGCGACACGGATGGCAGCTTGCACATGCAGCTGGCGCGCGCGTATGCCGCGACCGGACAGCGCGAGAAGGCGACCCCGCTGATGACTCGTTCGGAAGAACTGCGGAAGGCTGACGACGAGCGGCGGGCGGCACAGCTGACGCGTCAAATCACGCCGCCGAAATGACCTGGCGACGCTCGCAGCGCACTGCTTTAGCGGCGCGCCGGAGTCGTGCGGTTGACCGACTCTGACACGGCGCTAACGCGCCACGCCACAGCTGTCGGTGATGATTCGTTGATTTGGACGACTCGATTCACCTTCACATTCTCGAGGACTTGTTTCGTCCCAGAAGGCCAGTCGACTTCAATCCGCACCGGCTCCGACGACGAGCCGAAACCGAAATGCAGTCCTGCGTGAGAGGACGACGCGTAGCCCATCGACGTCGTCATAGTGCGGACCTGTTTGCCAATCCTGACGACGGCGCCGATGCCGTCGCGATTGCTCTTGGTTCCAACCAGTCGCACGATCAGCCAGCCGTTCGTCGAGGCGCTGGTGTTGTGCCAGAGTTCTGCCGGCGCGCCGAGCGTCAACACAACAACATCCAGGCGCCCGTCGCCGTCAAAGTCTGCAACGCCACATCCACGGTGCGCGGCGACTGCTGAACCGAAACCGGCGGCATCCGAGGGATCGGTGAAGTGGCCGCGACCGTCATTGAGAAACAAGCTGTTCGGTTCTTTGAATGGGATTGCCTCGAAATCACCGATGCGCGCGTTGACGTGCGAATTGGCCGTGAAGATGTCCTTCCAGCCATCGTTGTCCATGTCCGCAAGGATCGAGCACCACCCGGATCGCCTTACCGTCAGTCGGCCGAGTCCGCTCGCCTGCGTCTCTTCGATGAACGCCCCGTGCCCGTCGTTCCGAAACAGAGGAAACGTTTCGCCGGCGAGCGCGGTGAACTGAATGTCCGGAAATCCATCGTTGTCGTAGTCCTGAGCATCGGTGCCCATGCTGGAAATCGGACGGCCAGAATTGGAAACCGACACGCCGGCCATCAACGCATCCTCGGTGAACGTGCCGTCGCCGTTGTTCTTGAACAGGAAATTCGGCACGGTATCGTTGGTGATGAAGACGTCAAGCCGTCCATCGTGGTTGAAGTCGGCAAACGCGGCGCTCATGCCCTTGCCGACATGCGACAGCAGACCCGCCTTGGCGCTGACGTCCTCGAACGTGCCATCCCCTTTGTTTCGATACAGTCGATTCGGCAGTCCCTTGAAGACTCGCGGGTCACAGTAAATCTGAACGCCACGGCCTTCTTCGCCGCAGGAGCGATTGGCCTCGATCGACCAGTCGACATAGTTCACAACCAGCAGGTCCAGACGGCCATCATTGTCGTAATCGAACCAGCCGGCCGCGACCGCCCATTCGCCACTGGCGATGCCAGACTGCTTCGTCACATCTTCGAAGCGTCCATCGCCGCGATTCCGAAGCAGCTGATTCTGCCGGACGCCGGCAACGAACAGGTCGACATGGCCGTCGTTGTCGTAGTCGCCCGCCGCAGCACCCATCGCGTAGCCCACGCCGCGCACGCCAGCCGCGTCCGTGACGTCGGTGAACCGCATGTTTCCGTCGTTGCGAAACAACCGGTTGAACTGGGCGGGCGAGGTCTTTTGCAGCGACGGGATCTCGGCGCCATTGGTGAAGAAAATGTCGGGCCGGCCGTCGCCGTTGTAATCGAAAACCGCAACGCCGCCGGGTGCACTATCGACGAAGTACTTGCTCCCCGTCGCGGAGTTACTGTGGATAAAACGCAGACCCGCCGTCGTCGCGACGTTGCGGAATCGGATGCTGGCCGTCGTTTGCGCAGCATGCTCGTGCGCCGCGACATTGACCAGGACAACCGCCGCGGCGAGCAGCGCAAGGCGAGATCCAGGGAGATGCATCATGCTTTTGCGGCGGAGGGAGCGGAGGTCACGGAACAGGATTCAACACGGAGACACGGAGGGACGGAGATTGTTGCCTTTCGGAACGTCTTCGTTTCTCCGCGGCTCCGTGTTGAAGCTCGTTCCGTGCACTCCGCCTCATCCCTCACCAATTCCGCCGAGCTCTACGCGATCACGACGGCGGTTCATGCTCCCGTGCCCGCTCATAGTCGGCGCGAGGATCGCGACCGGTCACCTGCCGATACCACGCAGGATGATGCGTCCACGCCCAGCGCTTCGATACGGTCCCACGTGTCATCGCCTGGAAGGTTCCCGGTTGTTGCGCAGTGCTCTCGTAGATGTGGACGATGAATCCAACCAGCATGACGAGCGCGGCGACGTCGTGCAGCACGTAACTGATCGCGACCACCGCTCGTCCGAACGACCGTGGGAACCACATCGGAATTCCGGTGATGAAGAACAGGAGCGCGCTGACGACGATGGCCCAGAAGTACATCTTCTGTCCGCCGTTGAAAAATCCAACGTCTTCGGCCTCGACCTTTTCTTCATTGCTGACATAGGTCTTGATCCGCTTCATCCATCGGGAATCAGCCGTCGTCCACCGCATCGGATCGATCCAGTTGACGACCTGCAAGGCGAAGAAGAGAACGAACCCGAGGCTGAACCATGGGTGCAAGAAACGCGTCATCGGCCCGCCGCCAAACACCGGCGTCAATGTGTGATAGAGCCAGGGAGTGTAGAGGGCAAAGCCTGAAAGGAACGCGAGGAGAAAGAACACCGCGACTGACCAGTGCAGCAGGCGCGTATACACGCGATGACGCAGCAGCTCCCCCGCATGCACTGTCGTCTGGCCGTGAGCATTCACTCGACGGCGCGCTTCGTCATCGAAGCGGTCGACCACCGTGGTCATCGGTCCTGCTCCCGCCGCGGCGGCTGGACCTCCTTCGGCCCTTCCGCAATGTAGTGGAAGAAGGCCACCGGCGCCGCGAGCAGCGCGAGCAGCAGGCCGACCGGCTTGGCGAACGACTTCCACATCGTGAACGTCGCCGGGATTCTGGGATTCGAAGGCAGGCCGCCATACATTTCCGGATTCGTTGCATCGTGCAGCACGTAAATCACATGCGTCCCGCTGATCGACGCTGGATTGTAAACGCCAGCCTTCGCGTGCCCGGTGTGCTCGCGCAACTGGGTTGCACGTTTCTCCGCCAGCGCGAGCATGTCGACCTTGGTCCCGAACTTCAGGCACCCGGTCGGACAGGCCTTGATGCAGGCCGGTTCCAGCCCCTGTCCCACGCGATCCGAACACAACGTGCACTTGTAGACCTTCTGCGTTGCCGGGTTGAATTTCGGAATATCAAACGGGCAACCCGTCACGCAGTACTGACACCCGATGCAGTTCTCCTGATTGAAGTCGACGATCCCGTTGCTGTACTGGACGATGGCGCCGTCGGCCGGACACGCGCGCAGGCAGCCAGGATCCTCGCAGTGCATGCACTGGTCCTTGCGCATCGTCCACATGAACGATCCGTCGTCTTTCGGATGCTCGTTGAACTTGATCAGATTCCAGTAGTTCCAGGCCGTCGACGGCATCGTCTGGTAGGTGTTGTCGAATGTCGTCTGGCCGAACGGCATGTCGTTCCATTCGACGCACGCCACCTCGCACGCTTTGCACCCGATGCACGTGGTGGTGTCGATGTATTTGCACACCTCTTCTTCACGATGGGCGCCCTGGCCGGGAACTGAGCCCGAGTGGCCGGAGATGGCTCTGATCTGAAGGGTTCCGCTCGGCATCTGATCGCTAATCCCTCATCACTGATCCTGAATCGCTAATCGTTGAATCGCCGAATCGTCGAATCGGCAACAGCCGGCTGCAGTAGCTCGAGTCCACGAACCGCGAATGGCGAACGGCAACTCGCGAGACGTTTGTCATGCCTTCTCCACCTTCACCAGAAATCCCTTGAACTCGGGCGTGTACGAGTTCGGATCGACGACCGGCGGCGGCAACATGTTGATCGGATCGAGCGATGTGCGCCCATCATCCTCAGCGATGCCGCGATAGCCCCAGTGAATCGGGATCCCGATCTGATATGTCTTCTTGCCGTCAATCATCATCGGCTTGATCCGGTGGGTGACCATCGCTTTGGCCACGTACGATCCACGTGCGCTCGACACCTTGACCTTGTCGCCGCCCTTGACGGCGAGATCGCTCGCAAGCTCTATCGGGATCTCCACGAAGGGCTCGGGCACGAGCTGGACGTTCATCGGATTGTTCTTCGTCCAGTAGTGATAGTGCTCGGTCAGCCGGTAAGTCGTACAGATCACGTTGAACCCGGCGGCCGGGGTGCCGTACTTTTCGCCTGCTGCCGTTGGCTTCTTCGCAATGGGATTGTTCGAACGCTCCGGATGAAGAGGGTTGGCGATTGGACTCTCGATTGGTTCGTAATGTTCCGGGAACGGCCCATCCTGGAATGCGGTCAGCGGTCCGAACAGCCGCCCGGCGCCTTCAGGGTTCATGATGAACGGGCCCATATGATCCGCCGGCTTCGAGTCCGGTTTGAAATCCGGCACGTCATTGCCAACCCATCGGCCTGCTCCGTCGCTCCACCACACCTGCCGTCGCGTCGCGTCCCAGGGTTTGCCTGACGGGTCGCACGATGCGCGGTTGTACAGCACGCGGCGGTTTGCCGGCCACGACCAGGCCCAGTTGGGAAAAATCCCCAGCCCCGATGGATCCTCGGTGCCCCGCCGCGCCATCTGATTTCCAGCTTCCGTCCAGGATCCGCAGTAGATCCAATTGCCGCAGAGCGTGCTCCCATCGTCGCGAAGAAACGCGAAGCCTGGCAACTGCTGTCCGGCCTTGATCACCTGGCCGGATGCGGGATCGGTTACATCGCTGATCGCCTGCCCGTTGATCTCGCGGGCGACTTCCGACAACGACGGATTGAGCGGTCTGGTATACGGCCAGCGCACGTTCATGATCGGATCCGGAAACTTGCCGCCTTCTTTCTGATAGAGGTCGCGAACGCGCATGAAGATTTGCGCGAGGATGTCCTGATCCAGACGAGCGTCACCGGGCATCGGCAGGGCGGCATTCTTCCATTGCAGCCAGCGCGCCGAATTCGTGAAGCTGCCGTCCTTCTCGGCGAACCCGGCGCACGGGAGACGATAGACGGTCGTCTGAATCCTCTTCATGTCGGCCGCGGTCGTCCCCGGCGCCTTCCAGAATTCGCTCGTCTCGTCCGGATAGATCTCGCCAACCACAAGCCAATCGATCTTCTTCAACGCTTCGATGTTCTTGCGGCTGTCTGGGCCAATCTGGACGCCATTCATACCGATGGCAAACATTCCCTTGACGCGTCCCTCGTGCATGCCATTCCAGATTTCGGTCCAGGAGTAATTCCGATCGATCTTCGGCAAGTAGTGAAATGCCCAGTCGTTTTCTTTCCGTGCGGCGTCGCCATAGAGCGCCTTCAGCAGCGACACGGTAAATCTCGGGTTGTTCGACCAGTAGTTGAACGAGTCCCATTCCGCCGGCTTTGATGAAGTCGGAGTCGTACGCTTCAGATAAGTTGCGAGATCGGTGTCGTCTGGCGCCGCCATCTTCAGATAGCCAGGCAGGATATCGAAGATGCCGGCCATGTCGGTGGCACCCTGGATATTCGAGTGACCTCTGAGCGCATTGACACCACCGCCCGCGCGGCCGACATTGCCCATCAACAGCTGAAGAATGGCCGCCGCACGGATGATCTGCGTCCCAAACGTGTGGTGCGTCCAGCCGACCGCGTAGATGATGGTGGCAACTTTCGTCGTGTCGCCGTCCTTGCGGATCGACGTGAAGAGATCGGCCGCTTTCAGGAATTGATCCTTGGGTATGCCGGTGATGCGCTCGACCACCTCAGGCGTGTAGCGGGAGTACTGCTGTTTGAGCAACTGAAAGACGCAGCGCGGATGCTGCAGCGTGGCGTCGTGCGCAACGGTTTCTGGAAGCTTGGCGACCGTCTTCGCACCCGCCGGCCCTCCTGCCTGATGACCGCCGCCTTCCGGCTTCGACGGCCCCTGCGCGTGGCTGGCAGCACCGCTGCCGGGGCTCGTCGCACCCGACGCCGACTCGTAGTTCCAGCTCGATCGGTCGTAAGCGCCACTCGAAGCATCGAATCCCGAGTACAACCCGTCCTCGGGCAGCTTGAACCCTTCCTGCACGATGAATGACGCGTTGGTGTAGTTGAGAACGTAATCGTGCGCGATCCGATTCTGCTCGATTGCGTATTTGATCAGCCCGCCGAGGAATGCGATGTCGGAGCCGGCACGAATCTGCAGAAAGAGATCGGCGTTGGCGGCGGTGCGGGTAAACCGCGGATCGACGACGATCATCTTGGCGTTGCGCTCGAGCTTCGCCTCAATCGGCCACTTGAAACCACACGGGTGGTTCTCGGCCGGGTTCCCACCCATGATCAACATCATGTCGGTGTTCTTGATGTCGACCCAGCCGTTGGTCATCGCGCCGCGTCCGAACGTGGGCCCCAAACTGGAGACCGTCGGCCCGTGTCAAACTCGGGCCTGGTTTTCCAGGTAACAGACCCCCAGGCTGCGCATGGTCTTGACGACCAGATAGTTGAATTCGTTGGTGTCGGTGCAGCCGCCGGTGAAGGCGATGCCTTCGCAGCGATTCACGAGCCGGCCGCGCGCGTCTCGTTCGGTGAACGTGTCGTCACGCGTCTTCTTCACGCGGCGACCGATCTCGTCGATCGCCTCGTCCCAGCTGATATCTTCCCAGCGGTCGGATCCAGGACGACGCACCTGCGGTTTGAGCAGGCGCCGGTCGTTCAGAATGTCCTGCTGAAGCGACGAGCCTTTCGGACACAGCGTGCCGCGGTTGATTGGATGATCGGGATCACCCTCGACATGGACGACCTGAGGAATGGCATTCTTGGCCTTGTCCCCGAGCGTGTGGATGATGACGCCGCAGCTGACCGAACAATACGGACACGTGCTGCGCGTCTCGCTCGTGCGGGCGATCTTAAGGGTCTTCGCCTGCGCATAGACGGGCGTCACATCAAAGCCAAAGGCGCTAACCGCGGCGCCACCGGCGATTGTCGTCTGGATGAATACCCTGCGAGAGATGTCCATCAATCAGCCTCCGAATACGCGAACGGCGGAACGATAACACAGAGCTTCCAGCTTCCAGCTACCGGCTGCCAGCTTGGCGATCAGTTACCAGTCTCCAGTTTCCAGTTTCCAGTTTCCAGTTTCCAGTTACCAGTTACCAGTTTCCAGTTACCAGTTTCCAATCGCCAGTGCTGTTCGCCGGGAACCAGCCGGCAGCTGGAACCCGGAACTGGCAACTACATTCCAACGAGGTTCAACTCGATCTTTTCGTACCCATGCTCGTGCGCCCACACGTCGAGCGCTGCGGCCGCCACCTCATCGACCAGCGGAGCCGCGATGCCAAGACGAGTGAGATCAACGCTCTTCAGGTAGCGGCGGCACGTGTCGCACGCGTCGATCCGGACGTGATCGAACTCGGGCGACTGAAAGTATCCGAGCTTGCGCTCGTCTTCTTCGCCGCAACTCGCACACAACACGCGCCGGAACGGCCACAGCGTCAGGCAGGTCGCACAGAGAAGCGATCGCCCGCCGCCCTGCAGCGGACCACCGGCGCCATGGAGAACGGAAAGTTGCGGCGTGCCGCCGCAGAATGGGCACCGATTCTCAGCCATCGTCAGTTCACGACTGATCGGCATGACCGAGGACTCGGCGAGGCATCGGGCATACGGCTGCAGCACGGCCTTGGCAAAGAACTGCCGATCCGACGGGTGGTGCCAGCAGGTCACCAGGAGATCGATGACCGCCGACGGCGATCCCTCCAAGAGCCGCTCCGCCTGATCCGCGAGCGGTTGCGGGGCCTGCGCGGCCATGGCCCTCAGCAGCGTTTCGATTCCAGGCCTCAACAAATCGATGTCGCGCGCCGGCGTTCCAGTGAGTCCTTCACTTTGCCGGGCACGCAATATGAACGCGAGATGTTTCTGCTGCTCGAGCAGCTTCACGTAGAACTCCAGCAAAGGCCGCACCGCCTCGGTGAGGACGGCAAGTTCCGCCGCTCGTTCGATACATCGATCCCACGATTCGCGCATTCGCCTCTATTGTGAGACGATACCGCAACTTCACTCCCTTCACGCGAGGACCGAGCACCATGACGAATGGCTCTCATCTGTTACGCCCTGCCGCACTCGGGTTTGTTTTTGCGTCAGCCGCGATTATTGTGTTCTCCGTGTCAGATGCGATCACTCAAACCACGACGCCGGAACCGCGGAGCGCGCCAGCCAGGCCGCTGCCGACTCCAACGACGGTGAGTCCCGAGATGCAGGCACTGATCGCGGGGGCGCCGGCGGCGAACTGGAACAGCGCGCCCACGACCGTCGACGAATGGCGAAAGCTGTCGGCCCCCTCGGCTGGCCGAAACCTTGCCGCATTGCGCGACCGTCTTGGCGTCAAGACCGAGGCGATGACCGTGAATGGCGTCGCCGCGTTCATGGTCACACCGCAGGTCATCCCGCCCGAGAACCGAAATCGACTCCTGGTGCACATGCACGGCGGATGCTACGTCCTCCAGGGTGGCGAGTCAGCCACGAGCGAAGCAATTTACATGGCGGGGTTCGGCCACATGAAGGTCCTCTCGGTCGACTACCGCCGCCCGCCCGACGCGCCCTATCCGGCCGCATTGGACGATGGAATCGCCGCGTGGAAGTGGGCGGTGAAGACTGCCGACCCGAAGAACATGGCGATCTTCGGCACGTCGGCCGGCGGCGCGCTGACGCTATCGATGGTTCTTCGCGCAAAGCAGGACGGATTGCCGCTGCCGGCCGCGATCGCGCCGGGCACGCCGATGTCGGATCTCACCGGTGCCGGCGACTCGTTCGCGACCAATCACATGGTGGATAACGTGCTCGTCGGCTACGACGGCCGGTGCGATGCCATGGCGCGCCTCTATGCCAACGGCCACGATCTGAAAGATCCGATGCTGTCGCCGGTGTACGGTGACATGAAAGGCTTTCCGCCAACCATCCTGACGACCGGCACCCGGGATCTGCTGCTCAGCAACACCGTCCGCGTGCACCGAAAACTGCGCCAAGCCGGAGTTGAGGCCGAGCTCCACGTCTACGAAGGCCAGTCACATGCGCAGTACATGCGAGATGCCAACGCGCCCGAAACCAAGGAGGCGTTCGAAGAGATCGCCAGGTTCTTCGACAAGCATCTGGGCAAGTGAATCGCTAATCCCTTATCGCTAATCGTGAATCGCTAATCCTTGAATCGTTGAATCGTTGAATCGTTGAATCGTTGAATCCTTGAATCCCTGAATCGTTGAATCCTTGAATCGCGACTCGGGAGGCGCAAGACAGTTTGGTTCTGACCCCGTTCGCCGTAACGCGTCGACGGTGGAGACCGGGGACACGGAAACAGGATCCAGCACTGAGGTGCGGAGACACGGAGTGGTTTTCTTATAAAACTCGGTGCTTCGTGTCTCCGTGTTTAGGGGTTCTTCCGTGCTCTCCGGCCACTCCGATGTCGACCGCGTACCGGAATCGCGTAG
>JBPYFA010000288.1:0-19371 GCA_051986585.1 Vicinamibacterales bacterium
TCCGCTTGTCAGGGAAGAGGTCCTGCAACAGTCCGCTGTTGACCGCGTTTAGGGTCCAAGGAAACGGAATCTGTGTGGTCCCCTCCGTTAAGTGGTGCGAAATCGGAACAGAACCGACCGGTCGATCTTTGACCGCAGCCTTGAAGAATCTAATCAGCGTCAAACACGTTCGCGCACGCCTCGATCATCGAGTTGACCGCTCAGCTTCAGCGCGACCAGCCATCCGGTGAGGTGTGAGATGAACTTGGGTATACCGGAGATGACTCGGCGCTCGATCAACCCTTGCTCCCTAGCTCCGCGAATGAGGTGTTCGCGAAGCTCGCGAGTTCCGGCGCATCCACCGCCACAAACGATTGCTGGAGAGGCTGGTCGTCACGGGCGACGGAGAACATGTGGCGCAGGATGGCCTCTTGCTCGCGACGCCGCCGTTCATCGGATATCGTCATCCGTTGCAATCTCGTTGCAAAAAGCTACGGCCCGGCGATCGTTGCCGGGCCGTAAGTTGTTGGACTCTCTTGGTGGGCCGCCCGGGGATCGAACCCGGGACACCCTGATTAAAAGTCAGGTGCTCTACCACTGAGCTAGCGGCCCGTCGAGCTATCGATCCTATCAGCCCACTGCGGCCCCTGCAATCTCGCGCGCCTCCACATTTGATATTGGCAGAAAATGCCATGACGGCTCTTTCACAACTCCGTCGTCGCCACGTTGCATCGACGGAATTCGACTGCGTCGCATGTTCTATTCTCCCCTCTCCATGTATGATTGTGCCGCCGGCCGCCTGCCCGAGGAACATCGTGATCGCTCACTGCGTCCGTCCATTGGCCGGTGTCGCCCTCCTCGTGTCGGTGGCGTCGTGCAGCAGCATTTCCAACCCGGCGTCCCCGCCGAATGATTTTTCCTCCGGGAATTTCGCGATGAACATCGTCGCTGCCGAGAGCTGCTCGACGTTGGCGGACCCGGGGCGCAACAGAAACTGGAAGATCGGATTGGTCGCAACGGGATCGGCGGTCTCGTCTTCGATCCAGGGCTACTCCGAATCGGCAGTGATTTCGCAAACGAACCTGGCCGGAACCGCGCACGGAAGCTCGTTGCTCTTGAGCGGGTACATCTTCGACACTATCGATGGATGTTCGAATTCGCTGTGCTACCGCGCCGAAGGCACGATCACGGCGACCCAGTCTGGCACTGTCATCCGCGGAACGCTCAATGGTGTGCTCACGTACGACATGACCACGTGCACCGCACCGGATCACAAGGTGACGCTGACGCGCCAGTGAATCGGCTTGACCCGTGATCCCCGTCACGATTACAACTGTGCCGATGACACCACTGCGTCAACGCCTGCTTCTCATCTTCAGCATCATCGGACTCGGCGCGGCGAGCATGTCGACCTACGTGCACTACCGGCTGATCACCGATCCGGGATACAGCAGCCTGTGCGACGTCAATGCGTCGATGAGCTGTACGCAAGCCTATTTGAGCCGCTACGGATCGCTCTGGGGGGTGCCGGTCGCCATACTCGGCGTGCTGTTTTTTGCCGTCGTGCTGCTGCTCGTCGTCGCCTCGATGCGCGGCGACGCACGCGTCCGCGAGTCGATCCCCGGCTACATCTTCGTGACCTCAACGATCGGCCTCGCCGCCACCATGTACCTCGCGTGGGCGTCGTTCTTCCAGTTGCGCACGGTCTGTTTGTTCTGCGCCACCACCTACATTGCCGTGATTGCGATCTTCATTCTTTCTGGCGGCGCGCTGACCGTTCCCGTCTCTGCGCTTCCGGGGCGTGCGACCGAGGATATTCGGTCGCTCCTCAGCAGCCCTGGCCTGAGCGCCGCCTTTGTCCTGCTCGTCGCCGGCATCGCGGTGGCAATCGGGGTGTTTCCACGTGAAAGCCGTGCAGTTGCGTCGGCGCCCGATTTCCCGCCGCTGACCAGCGAGCAGCGCGCGGACCTCGAAAAGTGGTGGTCGGTCCAGCCGAAAGTCGATCTGCCGATCCCGAACGAAGGCGCAAAGGTGCTGATCGTGAAGTTCAGCGACTACATGTGTCCGGCGTGCCGGCAGACCTACGAGTTCTACAAGCCGATCCTCGGCAAATACCTGTCAGGCGGCCACGTACGTTACGTCGTCAAACACTACCCGCTCGAGGCGGAGTGCAACCCGAGCGCACCGAACAATCATTACGCGTCGTGCGAAGCGGCAGCCGCGGTCATCATGGCGAAGCCGAAAGGAACCGCCGAAAAGCTCGAACAGTGGATCTTCTCGAATCAAATCGGGCTGACGCCGGAAGCTGTGAAGAGGGCCGCCAAGGACATCGGCGGCATAGACGACTTCGACGCGCAGTATCCGCGCGTGCTCGAGGAAGTGAAGGCCGATGCGAACCTGGGCGCCTCGCTTCACATCAGCCAGACGCCGACGTTCTACATCAACGGCCGGAAGATCACCGGCACGACCATCACGCCGCCGCAGTACTTCGACTACCTGATCGAGCTCGCGCTGAAAGACAGCAACTAGAAATGTGAGGTCGGCCGCGCCGTGCTATTGTTTTCCCGCCTGAACAATGGCCACCTGTCCCCGCTGTAAGGGGCATCTGACCGATTCGCACAAATGCCCGCGGCGGCCCCTGATCGTGGCGGCCGAGATCACGGCTGCCGCTCTCGCGGGAGGCGTCGTGGGTCTGCTGCTGGTCGCGATTTTCGACCGGGCCGGGCAAATCACCGACACGGACTATTCCATTTCTGTGATCGCAGGTGCCGTAATTGCAATCGGACTGCACCGCGCACTACGAAGTCCGTGATCCGTTCGCGCTTCGCGAGCCGCAGTTCGGGATTCGCGATCTGCGGTGTTCACTATTCGCTCTGGCCCGCCAGTTTCGGTTCGCCGCTCCTGTCTCGACAACGTACGCGCCGGCCCGATCAGACTTCACACGGATTCTCGCGCGTTCTCGATTTGGCAGTGAATCATCGGCGAATCGCGACCCGCGAATCGCGAACGCCGAACCACGAATCGCGAAGACGCGAACCGCGAATTGAAACGCGAATTGCGAACCGCGAACCGCGAACCGCGAACGGGAAATTGCGAACGGCGGATTGCGAATGGCGAGACGCGAACAGCGAATCGAGGTGGGCCTCATTTTTGCTCGCGACGCGGGCGTGCATCGTAATGCTCAGGCAGTGGCCGGCTCGCCCTCGCGGATGCCAACCGTCCTTCTTCCGGCTACACCGGCGGCAGCGACGGTCGCCCCGCTGATCCTGATGGCCGACGGCGACGCCGTTTCGCGTGATGTCCGGGAAGTCCAGCTCCGCACCGCGGGATTCCGCGTATCGATTGCACGCACTGGGTTTGAGGCGATCGTCAAGGCGTGCTGTTACACGCCGGATGTAATTCTGCTCGACGACTCGCTGGCCGGGATCGACGTCAGCGAAACGGTCCGGATGCTCACGACGTGCCCCACCACCGCACACATTCCGATCGTCCGGATGCTGCGCGGGCGGCGGTTGCCGCAGCGGATGCTGTCGCGCCTCCGTCGTGTAGCTGCGTAATTCCTACTCAGCAAAATTGACGTTTCCGGTCAGCTCCGCGATCGTCGCGACCAGCCGCTCGTAGTCTGCGGGCTTCCCGAGATGCCGCGCGAAGCCGGCGTTCAGCGACCGCTCGACATCCCGGTCGCTCGCGTGGCCCGAAATCGCGATCACGGGAGGAGGATCGGGAACCTTTGCGGCGATTGCGCGAACCAGGCCATAGCCGTCCATGCCGGGCATCGCGAGATCCGAAATGACCACGTGCGGCCGGAACGTTGGAATGACTTCGAGCGCGCGAAGGGCTGAGCTGACCACCATGACCTTGGCCGCGGCGGAACGCATGATCAACAACATCAGTTCCCGCGAATCCTGATCGTCGTCGACCGCGAGCACCCGGATGCCACTGAGGGTCGGCGTCTCTATCGGCGGCGGCTGCGCGATCGATTCCGAGTCAGTCACTCGCCTCGTCGGCAACGTCACCACAAACGTCGAGCCCCGATTGAGCCCGTCGCTGTGCACCGTGACCGAGCCGCCATGGAGATCGACCAGATGATGGACGATCGCCAGACCCAGTCCGAGCCCAGACTGTGCCCGCGTCGTGCTGCTGTCGGCTTGCCTGAACCGCTCGAAGACGTGCGGCAGGAACGCCGAATCGATGCCGACCCCGTTGTCGACGACGCAGATTTTCACGGCATCGGCGATTTCCTCGACCGTCACATCGATTCGGCCACCGGGCCTCGTAAACTTGACCGCGTTCGATAGCAGGTTCCACATGACCTGCTGGAGACGATTCGCGTCGCCCCACACCTTCGCCGTGAGGACGCCGATCGACAGCGTGATTTCCATGTCTCTGGCGCGGATCGCGGGGCGCATCGCATCGGTCGCCGCAAGGAGCACCGCCTGCAGATCGACCGGTGCGGCCTCGACGCGCAGCTTGCCGCTGATCGCTCGCGACACATCCAGGAGGTCGTTGATCAGCACCGCCTGCGCGCGCGCGTTGCGCTCGATGCTTTCGAGCGCGCGTCTCCGCGTCGGCTCGTCGGCAGACGGCATCTTCATGATGTGCATCCAGCCGAGCAACGCGTTGAGCGGCGTGCGCAGCTCGTGAGACAAGGTCGCGAGAAAGTCCTCCTTCAGACGGTCCGCTTCCTGCGCCGTGCGATACAGCATCGCATTGTCGAGCGCCAGTCCCGCGCGGGTAGCCACGTCCTTCGCCAGCGCCAGATCGTGCTCGTTGTACTGGCGGCCTGTGAATGAACCGGTGGTAAACAGGCCAAGCGTGCGGCCGCGGCTTCGGAGGGGAACCATCTGAAAAGATCGCACGCCGAAGCGCCGAATCAGCTCGAGGTGCTCCGCATTTTGCGCGCTTCTCGCGGCCTTTTCCGGCCCGGTAGCGTTGTCGATGACTGGCTCGCCCGATCTGATTGCCTTGACCGCCGGCCCTTCGGTCGTCAGCCTGGGCGGATATCGTCGGAGCGCCTCACCGATCTCCTTCCGGCTCGGATCGTCGACAACGAGATCGACCCGGGCAAACGTGCCGTCCTCACGGAGCACGTCCACTGCGCAGTAATCGCCGAACATCGGAACCGCAAGGCGCGCCAGCGCGCGCAACGTCGTTTCATAGTCGAGCGACGACGACAGAAATGCGCTGGCGTGCGCAAGGAATCGCTGTTCCTCCTCGACGCGACGGTGCTCCGTCATGTCCATGAAGATGCCGATGGCGCCACGCACTTCGCCGGACGCGCCAAACAACGGCGCGGCATACTCCATCAGGGTCAGCAACTCGCCGTCGCCCCGGATCACGTCAACGACGACGCCGGTGATTTCGGCGACCTCGCGGGCCGCTCGATACATCGGGCGATCCTCGAGGGTCATTCGCCGGCCGTTGATGAACGACTTCAGAGGCGACTGCCCGAGTGGCGTACCTTTTAGCGTCGCGTGCTCGGAGTTCTCGAGACCCAACTGTCGCACAAGCGCGCGGTTCATGCGCGTCGATTTGCACTCGGGATCGTCGGCGATGGCGATGCCGATCGGAAGCAGATCGAGCATCGATTCGATGACTTCTGGCCGTTCTTGAAGATCGAGACTGAGTTTTCGAATAAGCTCGAGCGGCTGGAGCGACATGGACTGCCGTGCATTGTATGCATCCGGCAGCCCTGCCGGAAGAGTTCAATGGGAATGGTTGAGCCGCTCTTACTGCAGAGCTTCCTCTTTTACTTTACTTGGCCTCCGCGTACTCTGCCGGAACCGCCTTGATCGGTCGCACCTGGATGTCGCGATAGAAGACCTCTGCCCCTTCCGACTGCAAAATGATCGGACCCGAGGTCACCGGCGTCGGCGTGTCGGTGTCGATCCGCATTGGCTCGCGCAGCCGCATCACGACTTTGCCGTTCACGATGTGGATGGCTTCGTTGCCGAAGGCAATCAGCTCCACGGTGTTCCACTCGCCCGTGGGCTTCTCGTTATCCGGCTGTTTGATGCACCGACCGGATGACCCGTGGCTCTGTGAGAAGAAGAACCATTCGCCCGACGGATCGTAGTCGTAGAGCGGCGGATTCGTCCCGCTGCGGACTTTCGAACGCACGGCAATCGTCGACCCCACGGCGTAGAGATCGCCGACGTCGTGCTCCTGGATCTGCAGCTCGATCGATCTCGCCCAGGTGCGCCCCTGCGCCCCCGGTTCGGCGTGGACGTGATACAGCAGGCCGCTGTCGCGCTGCGTTTCGGGCCGGTCACGCGGCGGCCATTTCTTCTCTCCCCACTTGAACTGCAGCTTCAGGTGGTAGTTGCTGAACGAGGCCTTCGAGCGCAGCTCGCCGAACGCTTCGCCCGAGATTCGGATCGCCGAACGGCCGTCGATGTCCTCGGCGACCGTGAACACCTTCAGCGGATCGCGTCCGGACCCGATCGGCTCGAGATACTTCCCGTCGGCATCACGCTTCAGTCCAGGGACCTCTGACGTCGGCGAGGGCGCCTGGATCCAGGTCGTCCAACCGTCGAGATCTTTTCCATTCCAGAGCGACTTCCACTCAGTCCCCTGGGGAGCAGCGGCGACACTGATCAGCGTGGCAAGCAGCAGCAGGCGTCGAATCGTCATGACGCCGGGAAGCCTCGCGCACAGGAGAGTTGGTGTCAAGTATTTAATGATCCGTGTCTGGGTGCCAGGAGTGCCGGGGGTGCCAGGAGTGCCAAGCGTGCCGGGGGTGCCATGAGTGCCACGGGTGCTGTGAGTGCCGTGAGTGCCACGGGTGCCATGAGTGCCAGGGGTGCTAGGAGTGCCAGGGGTGCTATGAGTGCCAAGGGTGCTATGAGTGCCAAGGGTGCTGGGAGTGCACGGGCGTCCGCGCACGGAAGTGCCACCCGGTGGACGTTCGAGTGCACGCACGGCGGCAGCACCCTTGGCCCTCCTGGCACCCGCGGCACCTTTGGCACCCTTAGCACCCTTGGCACCCCTGGCACCCTTGGCACCCCTGGCACCCTTGGCACCCTTGGCACCCTTGGCACCCCTGGCACCCTTGGCACCCTTGGCACCCCTGGCACCCCTGGCACCCTTGGCACCCCTGGCACTCAATGTATTTATTCCGCCCTCAACGCTTCCACCGGATCCACCGACGTTGCCCGCAGCGCGGGGACATAGCTCGCCGCGACGGCGGCCAACACCAGGCTGGCGCAGACGATCACATAGGTTAGGGGATCGCGTGGCTGGACGTTGAACAGCAGCGACGACATGAAGCGCGTCAGCAACACCGCTGCGATCAGGCCACACACGATTCCGACGGCGGCGAGCCGTGCGCCGTGCGAGACGAACATCCGGATCACTTCGTCGTTACGTGCGCCAAGGGCGACTCGAATCCCGATCTCGCGTGTGCGTTGCGAGACCGAGTAGGACATCACGCCGTAGATGCCGGCAATGCCGAGAAGCAGCGCCATTCCGCCGGCCAGCGCGAGCATCACCAGGGTAAACGACGTTCGCGCCAGCGATCGCATGTAGATGTCCTGAAGCGTGCGGACGCCGGCAAGCGGCAGGTTCGGATTCACCGACCATACTGCGCGGCTGATTTCGTTGACGAACCCCGGCGACCCGGTCCGCGGACTGCGGATCACGAACGCGACCGAGCGGCGGATCGAGACCTCGTCGCCTGAGAACTTGTCCATCAGCACCGGCCAATACACCGTGGTCGGCGGCTTCTGGTTGACACCGTCTGTGCGCTCGTCGCTGACCACGCCGATCACTTCCCGCCACGGTGCTTTGAGGTTGTCGCGAATCCGCTTGCCAATCGCCGATTGCGGGTCTTTCCACAACTCGCGCGCGAGATTTTCGGAAATCATCGCGACCGGATGCTTCTCGTAGGTGTCGCTCCAGGTCAGCTCACGTCCGGCGATCAACTTGTTGCCAATCGTCGCAAGGAGGCCAGGCGACACGAATTTGTAGAAACGGAGCGGTGGAATCTGTCCCTCGGCGTAAACATGATCCTCGGCAAAGATCGGATCGTGCCAGCCGCCGTTGTCCATCGGCAGCACCGTCGTGAACGCGATGGATCGAACACCGGGTATCTGCGCGATGCGGTCGAGGATGTTCTGATCCATGTGCACGACGGCATCGGGCTGCTTGACCGCTGACTCAGGAATCGAGATGCGCAGCGTCTGCACCTCTTGCGGCCGGGTGAATCCGGGATCGACATTGCGAAGTTGCTGGAAGGTGCGAATCATCAGCCCCGAGCTGATCAGCAGGACCAGCGCCAGAGCGACCTGAATCACGACGAGCACGCTGCGGGCGCGGTGGCGATCGCGGCTCTCGCTGACCGACCGTCCGCCAGCGCGAAGCGCCGTTCCCAGCTGTGGTCCGGCGTACTTCACCACCGGAATCATGCCGAAGAGCGCGCTCGACACGAGCGCGACGACCGCCGTGAACGCAAGGACGGCGGGACCTATCGAGATTTCATCGACGCGCGGCAGGTTGGCCGGGGCGAGTGCCTTCAATACGGCGAGCGCACCATAGGCGAGCGCCAGCGCGATGATGCCGCCGATGACCCCGAGCGTCAGGCTCTCGGCCAGCATCTCGCGCGCGATCCGACCCCAGCCTGCGCCAAGCGCGGCCCGGATCGACAGTTCGTGTTGTCGCCCTTCGGCTCGCACGAGCAGCAGGTTGGCGACGTTCGCGCACGCAATCAGCAACACCATGCCGACCGTGGCCATCAGGACCCACAACACCCGGCTGAGATCTCCAACCAGACGCTCCTTCAGCGGTTGCACCAGCGGTCCAAGCCGCGCCTCCTCGAACATCTTTGCGCTGAAGCCCGGGAACGGCGGAAATTTCGAGATCGCAATCGGAATCATCCGGCCGACGTCGGCGTTCGCCTGCGCGATCGTCGTTCCCGGTTTGAGGCGTCCAACGGCCTGGTAGCTGAACATGCCGAGAAAGATCTTGCTGCGATCGAATTGGATCGGCAGCACGACGGCGGGATGGACGTCCAGGAACCTGAAAGTCTCGGGCAGCACGCCGACCACTTCCGTCTGCTCGCCGTCGAGGCTGATCCGTCGTCCGACGACGGTCGGATCGCCGCCGAATTTCGATCGCCAGTAGCCGTAGGCCAGGACGGCTGTATGCGGCTGACCGTCTTTCCCGTCGTCTTCCGAAAACACACGGCCGAGTAGCGGTTGCACACGGAGGATCGGCAGAACACTTGGCGTCACGTAGAGCGATGCGATTTCCTCCGGTTCGGCGAGCCCGGTCAGGCTGGCCGTGCCGGTGTTCCAGAGACCGACGTCCTGCAACGTCTTCGATTCGTCGCGATAGGTGAAATACAGGAACGGAGCTGCCCCGGCGTTCGGAAGATTGACGCCTGGGGCCGAGTGGTCGACGGCGACCAACTCCTCGGCATGGTTGAACGGCAGAGGCCGCAGCAGGATGCCTTCGATGACGCTGAAAATGGCGGTGTTGGCACCGATGCCGATGCCGAGGGTAAGGACTGTCAGCGCGGTGAAGAGCGGAGTGCGGAGGAACCGCCTGACGATATGTTTGAAGCCCATTTACCGGAATACGGAGCTTGCGGCTGAATGTTCGATAAACCCCTTGCCAACTGCCAGTTTCGACTTCCCAGTCGTCCGGTTGTAGATTTGAGCGGCCATGGGCTCGATCACGATCGCCGCCTGGATTGCGCTCGGGGGCTTCTGGCTGCTGCTCATCTACGGCTGGTTTTGGAATGAGCTCAGTCCGACGGGCATCGGCGTGTTCGTCGGCCTCTGGCTCGCGGCTCGGGTCGGCCTGCCCTATCTGAATGCCGACGGATTCTTCATCACGTGGGTCGCCATTCTCGACATCGCTCTGGTGTTCATCATTTTCAAAGGGGATGTACCCATTACGTGAAACAGAGCGGTTCTTGATGTTCGTTAGTTCGTTGGTTCGTTAGTTCGTTGGTTCGTTAGTTCGTTAGTTCGTTGGTTGGATGGTTCGTTGGTTGGATGGTTCGTTGGTTGGATGGTTCATTGAGGATTTCGCACCCCAACCAAAAACTGAAAACCCAGAACTGAGAACAGCCACTATAAGCAGATATATGCTTATAATGAGGGACCATGCGCCGAAAGCCGGGTGCGCTGCTTCCGATCGAAGACGCGATTCTCCGCGCCGCAATCCGGCTCTGGCGAACTGGCAGCGCGGAGTTTCACGGTTACGAGATCGCGAAGCACGTCGCTGAAGAATCAGAGCGCCAGACCTCACTGACCGCTTACGGCACGCTGTATCGCGCGCTCTTCCGCCTCGAGCGCATGGGACTGCTCGCCAGCCGGCAGGAAGACCCACAAATAGCCGCGCGTGAGAATCGTCCTGGCCGCCGGTTGTATCTGCTGACGGGCGAGGGTGTCGCGGCCGCGCAGGCCACCGCCCCACTGGCTTCGGCGCGGGTCGGCGGAAAGCGCAAGCGGAGGAGCTGATCGTGACTGGGTGCCAGGAGTGCCACGGGTGCCAGGAGTGCCACGGGTGCTAAGAGTGCCAGGAGTGCCGAGAAGTGCCAGGAGTGCCACGAGTGGCAACGGATGAGCACCACCGACGCGGAACAATCGCGTCGGAGGCGGTGTCTGACGTCGGAGATGTTGCGTACTCTCGTAATCCCCGCTGTGTTCGCTGTGATCGCTTCCACGCACATGAGCGCGCAGGGTGTGCCCGAGCCAAGTCCAGTGATTACAGATGACGAATCGTATGCCGTATATGCGGCAGCGCTTCCGCACGCTTCCGATGCAAACGATCCGCGTCAAGCAACGATCACGATTCAGCTCGAGACCGCGATGAGCGAGGTGTGCCCGATGAACAGGCCGGTGTCCCAGGAGTGGCGCGCCGTGATCGCAGCCTATCGACGCGAAAACAATCACACCAAATTCCTCCGTCCCGGCTTTCCGCTCGGGAGAACATATTCGCTCATCCCTGCAGCTGAAGTCAGAAAGCTGCTGGCCGATGCCGGCTATCTCTCGCCGGACGCGCCAATCACCAACGCTCCAGGCGCTCGCGTCTTTTCAAAATTTCCCGGTGAGCGTCTGTTTGTGTTTTCGGCGATCGGCTTCAATGCTGAGAAGACACGCGCGATCGTCACCGTCCAGCGAAACTGCATGCCGCCCGTCGATGGCCGCACATTCTGCGAAGCGGGCGACACGATGCCACTCGAGAAGAAAGACGGCCAATGGCACCCAGCCCAGGTCGCGTATGGATGCACCTGGATTGTGCAAGGTGCCGATGTCTCAGACGACGTGCGAGCGCGATGCGCCATCCTTGGTTGAAGAATACGTTTCTGCTACGCTGCCGCGTGGTCGTATCCGCGCCCGCAGGACGAACTTAGACGGACATCCCTAAACTCCGCCGATGTTCAGTCTGCTGCAGCTGGTCTTTGCGCTGGTGACGGAATTCGTGTCCGACTGGTGTGTCCGTATTCTCAAAGGCGACAGTTAATCCGGAGTCTTCATGACACGACGCGCAGTGGCTTTGTTGTTCGTCGCGATCTTTGCCTCCCACCTTATCGCACAGTCCCAGACCGCAGCCGAGCAAAGCCAGCCGCCGACGTTCAAAGCGCGAACAAACTTCGTCCGGGTCGACGTCTACCCCACTCGCAGCGGCAAACCCGTCGATGACCTGCGCGCTGAGGACTTCGAAGTCCAGGAGGACGATGTCCCGCAGGCGATTACCGCCTTCGAGCACGTCGTCGTGCACAGCCAGCCGGGCGCGGCTCGAATCGAACCGAACACCGTTGCCGAATCCCGCCAACTCGCGGCGGACGCGCGTAACCGGGTCTTTGTTCTGTTCCTCGATCTTCCACACGTGAGCGTCGAAGCCTCTCGCAACACCGTTGAACCGTTGATTCGGCTGCTCGATCGCTTACTTGGCCCGGACGATCTCATCGGCGTCATGACGCCGGGAATGCGTCCTTCCGATTTGGTCCTGTCCCGAAAGACGGAGGTGCTGGAATCGTCGCTCCGTGATCGCATTCCCTGGGGTGAGCGACAGCGCACCACCGAGACTGAACAGATCTACGCGAGCTGTTATGGTTCGTTCGCTCCCGATCGGGTGACCGAGATGACCTTGCGCGCCCAAGAGCGTGCCACACTCGAGACGCTGAGAGATCTCGTCGAGCACCTGCGCGTCGTGCGCGAAGAGCGAAAGGCCATCCTGACGGTCAGCGAAGGGTGGCAACTGTACAAGCCAACCGACTCGCTGATGACGCTGAAAGTCGATCCGCAGAGTGGTGCGACAGAACCCGTGCCGGGGCTCGAACCGATCGGGCCGGCCGGAAAAGCTCCGGCGAAGACGAATGACGCCGCAAACAGTGCAAACCAGTCGGCATGCGAAAAGGACCGCATTCGGCTCTCGTCCATCGACGACGTGAGGTATCTCCAGGAATTGATCGACGCCGCCAACCGCGCAAACGCGTCGTTCTATACGATCGACCCTCGCGGCGTGCAGGTCTTTGATGCGTCGCTCGAGCAGAAGAGCCGACCTGGCGGGAAACCTACCGTGTCGCAGGTCGGCTCCACGCGCAGGGTCACCATTCCGGGTGAGCCCACGTCTGCCAGCGTCGATGCCCTCAACCATCGGCAGGACGTATTGCGTATGCTCTCCGCCAATACCGATGGCATCACGGTCGTGAACACCGATCTCGATCGCGGACTCCAGCGGATCTCCGACGATGTGAGCTCGTATTACCTGCTTGGTTATTACTCGACGAATGCCAAGCTCGATGGCAAGTTCAGGACGCTGAAGGTCCGCATCAAACAACCCGGCATCGACGTTCGTGCCCGGCGCGGCTACCGGGCCGCCACCGAAGCGGAGATGGCGAGCATCACTGCGGCGTCAACGCCGGCACCTGCGGCGTCGCCGGTTGCGACCGCGATCGCTGCGCTCGCCGCCGTTCGAACCGATGCGAAGCTTTACGTGGCTGCGATACCGGGCGCAACCGAGGGCGGGATGGTTGCCACCTTATGGGTCGCCGGAGAAATGCCGCACGCGCTATCGGCACCAGTAATGGCGACAGCTGCTGAAATCGAAGTTACCGGTCAAGGGACGACGGCAACCGCTCAGATCGCGCTGCCGCCCGGCAACGGCGGGTTCGTCACGCCAGTCAAGGTGCCGGCGCGCATCGCCTCCGGTGTCGTGACCGTTCGCGTTCACATCGCTGGCACGCCCGACACCGACCGGGAAACAACGCGGCTGGATTTCGGAATGACGACCGGCCATGCGCTCCTGTTTCGGCGAGGCCCAACCACCGGCAACCGATTGCAGCCTGCCGCGTCGAGGCGATTCACGCGCACCGAGCGCGTGCACGTGGAGATACCGGCGTCGACTGGCGACGCTCTGTCGGTGGCACGTCTGCTCGACAAGACCGGTCAACCGCTGTCGCTCCCTGTCACCATCGGCGAGCGCGTAGACCAGAGTACGAATCAGCGCTGGCTCACCGCCGACTTGACTCTCGCGCCGCTCGCCATGGGCGACTACGCGATCGAAACTGCCACGACCTCCCCTGCCGGCGCGCGGAAACAGATTTCAGCGTTTCGAATCGTTCCGTGAGCGAGCCTTAGTCGATCGGTTTCACCTCGATTTTTCCATCTCGCTCGCGCGTCTCGAACACCGGTTGATTGTGCGTCGATGGTCCATTCAGCACTCGCCCGTCATCGAGCGAGAATTCCGATCCATGCCATGGACACACGACCGATCCGTCCTTGAGTGTGCCCTCGGACAACGGGCCTCCGAGATGCGCGCACGAGTGCGCCAGCGCAGAGACGCGGCCATGCTGGCGCACGAGCAGGACGTCGGCGTCGCCGGCACGGGCGCACATCATCTTCCCTTCGCTCAACGCGGAACTGTCGGCAACAGCAGTAAACCCATCCGGTGCCTGATCGTCGGCGTGGGTCACTCCGATCCGCTGCGCGTAAACCAAATCGCCGCCGAGATAGGCGGACGCCACCGCGATCCCGTAGCCGGTCCATGCGCAAGCGCGGCCATTTGCGTGCGAGTCCATTCGACGTTGCACGTACGCGGTCGCCATCAACGAGGTCGCGGCGATGTTCAGCAGCCCGTGCACCAATCCCGTCCGGCGCGACTGGCCGTCGGTTTCGCTCCAGTCGGTTAGCCCCGTGACCGCCGAGGCGAGCGCACCGAGCAGGCCAACGCCGATCGCAAACGTCGTCGCCCGCCGCATGCCGTAGTCTCCGTTGCCTACGCAATCCATGGCCAAGGCCGTCGTCCATGCGCCTACAGGGATGTCGGTGAAGACAGGATGAAGCGGGTGGCCAAGCCAGACACCGTGCATGGCGTTCTTTGCCGATGCACCCGCCGGCCCGGCTGCCTCGTACGCACCGCGCACGGCGCCACTCAGTTTGTCGGCGATCCCATCCAACGCGGGTTGATCGGCCATGCGGGTCAAGGCATTTGTCGTGCTCATCGATCCTCCATCCGTCTCGGCTGCAGTCGTTCGCTCGCTCGATCAGGCTGAGCTGGTCGAGACACACTCAGCTCGCATCGGCAAAGTTGTAGCAAGCCGCGTGACCTGAGCAGCAGCCGACGGTCGTTCGTGAACTGAGCTCTTTAGGAATGTCGAGGCGTGACCGCGAGATCACGGACAAGGTGCTGGAATGCAGGATGATCGTGCAGCGCGTCGAAGAGCGGGTCGACGGCGATTCCAATCATGTCGGGAATGCGGAGCTCGTAGCTGCGGCGCAAATAACTGAGCGCCTTCTCGGCATCGCCAAACGCCAGATACACTTCGGCAAAGTAGTACGGCGATATCTCGGCGCGAGTCGCACGCTCTTTCATTTCTTCGAGCACCCGTCGCGCATCATCCGATCGACCAGCACGGACGAGTGCGACTGCTGTTCCCGCAACCGCCGCGGCATGTCCCTGTCCGAGCCGAACCGACGTTTCCAGGCTCGCGATCGCATCGTTGAATCGTCCAAGGCTCAACTGCGACATGCCGGCGTAATAGAAGGCCGGCGGAAGCTGAGGCTCGAACTCGAGCGCTCGGCGGCTCTCCTCCAGCGCGCGCTCGAAGTCGCGAGCGACGTAGTAAACCGCTGATGCCGAAAGGTAAGGTCGCGGCGAGACCGGATCGAGCTGCTTCGCGCGCTCGATCCTCTCGACGGCTTCGCGATGCAGCGAGAGGTTGCTGAAGAGGCGGGCGGACCAGATGATCGGCTCGACCAGATTCGGATTGAGGCGGAGCGCGGTCTCGAACTCCGCACGAGCGCGCTGCGTGTCGCACTCGTGCATGGCGATCCGCCCTAGACACGCGTAGGCTTCGGCGAGCCCGGCGTCGAGTTCCAACGCGCGCAGCGCCGCCGATTTGGCTTTGGCGACTCCTTCCGACACGGGAACCAGGGCATGATTACCAGCTGACAGATACCAGTCGGCCAACGCAGCGTGTGCGGCGGCATAATCAGGATCCCGCTGGACGGCCACGGAGAGATATTGGATGCTTCGCTGCAACCCCTCCGGCGTCTCGCGGTTCCAGTAATAGCGTCCGCGGAGATACGCTTCGCTGATCTCGGGAGATATCGGCCGGTGAGATCGAAAGCGTCGACGCTCGGTCGCGGACAGCTTCAAGTAGATCTCCGCTGCGATTGTTTCTGCGATTTCCCCCTGCACTCTGAACAGGTCGGTGAGCGGCCGATCGTACTCTTCCTTCCACAGCGGCTCCGGGTTTGTCGGTCGCATCAGCGCGACGCTCACGCCTACGCCCGTCTCCGATCGCCGGACGGAACCACGAACCAGCCCGTCAACGCCAAGCTCGTTCGCGATCGCTTGAAGCGGTTGCGAACTGGATCGGTACTTCATGGCTGAAGTTCTGGAAATGATCCGCAGCTGTCCGATGAGCGACATCGAACTAATCAAGCATTCGGTCATGCCGTCGGCGAGGTATTGCTGATGGGGATCCCCAGTCATGTTTGCCAGGGGAAGGACTACCAGGCTGCGGATCCCAGGCGATCCGCGGTCTGCCGCGCTCCCGGATCTTCGACGCGTCGGAGCGCTGCCCATCGTTTTCAACGTTGTCGCGACATCGGCGGCGCTCTGCCATCGATCGTTGGGGTTCTTGGCGAGACAGGTCTTCACCAGCGCTGACAGGTGCGGCCGGACCGCCCTAATTGGCGGAGGATTCCCTCGAAGGATCAGGGCGATGATGTCACCACGGTTGTCGCCCCTGAACGCGGCGCGACCGGTGAGCATCTCGTAGAGAACGGCTCCCAGCGCAAAGATGTCCGCGCGATGATCGACGGCTGCGCCCTCGATCTGTTCGGGCGCCATGTATTGGAGAGTCCCAACGAGCATTTCGTGAACGCTTGGATAGGTCGCCGTAGCTTCAGTCGCCACCTGCTGCAAGCGAACATCGGCGCGAATCCGGGCCAGGCCGAAGTCCAGCAACTTCGCGCCCGCGCGAGTCAGCATGACGTTGCTGGGTTTTAGATCCCGGTGAATGAGGTTCGAGGCATGCGCTGCTGCCAGCGCGTCCGCGATTTGCGCACCGATGGTCATGAACTCGGGAAGTTCGAGCGGCCCCTTTTTCAAGCGCGCGGCCAGCGTTTCCCCTTCCAGGTACTCCATCACCAGGAACGACGCGTCTCCCTCCTGGTGCATGTCGTAGAGCGTGCAGATGTGCGGATGCGTTACCGCTGCCGCCGCGGTTGCCTCTCGTTGCAACCGTGTATAAGCGTCCCATTGGAGGGGGTTCTCGCGGCGGAGGAGCTTAATCGCAACGTCACGATGCAACCGGCTGTCTCGCGCCTTGTAGACGTGTCCCATGCCTCCCGCGCCAAGCAGACAGTCGATCTCATACGGTCCGAGCCTGGTACCTGGGACCAGTATCATTGCCGCAGAGAATACTCGATGCGCGGACGCCGCGGGAGAGCAAAACGCGTCGTCGTTTGCCGGGTGCGCTGGAGGCGTCTGGCTCAGGGAACGGCAAAACCGATCAGGTATCGCGAATCCGATCGGGTGGGATTGGTCGGCGCTGGCGCGTGTGGCGCGCACGCTCTATCCGGTCCCTGTTTGCGAGCGCATCGAGCAGATGTGCAGGTTTGCCGGTCGGTGTGGCGGCCAGCGTCTGGTCCCACTCCGTCAGGAGTACGCGGAGTTCCTCACGAAGTGTCGAAAGGTCTTCAATCTGCCGATCCAGCGCGTCCAACCGGTCACTCACCAACGCGCGTACGCCACGACATGGAGCGCCACCCCGATCTCTGACCGAGAGCACACGCTTGAGATCGTCGAGTGAAAAGCCGATGACGAGCGCGCGCTGGATGAGCAGCACGCGCTCGATGGTTTGCTCCGGATATCGTCGGTATCCCGCCGCGGTGCGACGTATGCCGGGCAATAAACCCTTTCGCTCGTAGTGCCGCAGCGTGTCGCTGCTCACACCCGTAGCACGGGCGATCGCGGCTGGTCCCAGTTCTGATGTCATCGCGTCCGAATGTCGGTCGAGTCGCCGGTCTTGTGTTCCTTGATTTGAAACCTGAGGAATTGGTGTACGGCGTCCACCGCGCCTTGATCCGTACTGACGATATTGACACGTCCCCCGTTCGGAGTTTCGACGTAGTCGTAGCGTATACGGCCCTTCTGCGCAGCCATGACCGCCGTTCCCGGAACGTTCTTCGAATCGTGCACCAGCATCGGCGCATCGAAGTCGCCATCGCCGAACATCATCGCGATATGGCGCAGATGAGTCCTGATTGCGTCACGATTGTTCGCATCCGCCGGGTCCTTCACGACGACTTCGATGGCGCCGCCGTCAGCGAACAAGGCGAAATGATGCGTCGTCCGGTTCTGGTCGAAGCCCATCACGGTTGCTCCGTGATGATCGGACGAGTGATCCTGACCGGCTGCCGCACGGGCCAGGAAGAGGAACATAACCGCAAAACGAAACATCGCACCACGCTGCATGGAGACCTCCACGAGATCAGGCTACAGCCTGGAACGGTTCCAAGGTCAAGCGTGACGGGCTCACTCGTACCGGAGGGCCTCAATCGGGTCGAGACGGGACGCCTTGCGCGCGGGATAGTAGCCGAAGAAAACGCCCACAGCAGCGGAAAAGACGAACCCGCCGGCAATCGCGGCGATCGAGATCTGTGTCGGCCAGCCGGCGACCGCAGAGACGACCCGCGAGGCGACGATGCCGACGATGATGCCGACCAGGCCGCCGGCGATGCTGATAATGATCGCCTCGGCGAGGAATTGCAGCAGCACGTCCACTCGCCGGGCGCCGATTGCCATGCGCAACCCGATCTCCCGGGTCCGTTCCGTCACCGACACGAGCAGGATGTTCATGATTCCGACGCCGCCAACCAGCAGCGAGATGGATGCGACCGACGCGAGCAGCAGCGCCATCGTCCGGCTCGATCCCTCGGCAGCGTTCTCGATCTGGCTGAGATTCCGGACGGAGAAATCGTTGGTCTGCCCGGGCTGGATGTGATGCCGTTCGGCGAGCGTTCGCGAGACCTGGTCAATCGCGGTCTCGACCTGCGACTGCGTCGTCGCCTGCACGTAGATGGAGTTCACGATCCCGGTGAGGCGCGGAGGAACACCAAATGGGTTCGGGGGCGGGGGATACTGCGTCCCACCGGTCGTGGCATTCGCCTGGGATGGTGCGCTTACACCGAGGACCTTCCGCTCCGCCGTCGAGAACGGGATCATCACAACGTCGTCCTGATCCTGCCCGAAGCCGGTCTGGCCTTTCGCGCCGAGCAGGCCGACGACGCGCATTGGCGATCCCTTGACGAGGATCATCGCGCCGACCGGGTTTCCGGAGGCGCCGAACAGCTCGCGTGAGACGGTTTGGCCGACGACCGCCACGAGCGCTGCGGCAGCTTCGTCCTCCTCGGTAAGGCCACGACCAACCGTCAGCGTCCAATTCGTGATGTCGGGGTACGAAGGCGAGACGCCTTGGATGCTGGTGGTCCAGTTATGGTTCCCATACTGCACCTGACCGGTGGACCGCGTCATGTAGCCCACCGACGCGACGGCCGGATCGTCGCGGCGGATTGCGTCGGCATCTCCAAGTGTGAGCGTCGCCGCGCTCCCCGATCCGGCGCGAACGCCTCCACTCGTCGTCGCGCCGGGCACGACCACGAGCATGTTCGTGCCGAGGCTGGCGAGCTGCTGCCGTACTGCGGCATTGGCGCCCTGCCCCACCGCGACCATCGCGATGAGCGCCGCGACGCCGATGAACACGCCCAACATGGTGAGCGCCGATCTGAGCTTGTTGCGCGCGATGGCCTGCAACGCGGCAGACACCACCATTTGCCCGAAGGCGAGCGCGTCGGTTCGGCGCACACGGGCGTCAGTTGCGCGTCGCGCTACCGTCGGCCACTGCAGCGACGGAGCGGTGGTCGCGGT
>JBPYFA010000289.1:0-6836 GCA_051986585.1 Vicinamibacterales bacterium
CCAGGACGAAATCACACGTGTGCCGTACAAAGTGATCGCCGGACCGAATCGCGACGTGCGCATCGAGGTCCGCGGCAAGCAGTACTCGCCTTCGGAGATTTCGGCGATGATTCTCCGCAAGCTGAAGGAGGCGGCAGAAGCATACCTCGGAGGCAAGGTCACGCAAGCCGTCATTACCGTGCCGGCGTATTTCAACGACGCGCAGCGCCAGGCAACGAAAGATGCCGGCCAGATCGCCGGGCTCGAAGTCATGCGGATCGTGAACGAGCCGACCGCGGCGGCGCTTGCCTACGGACTCGAGAAGAACAAGAACGAGCAGATCGCCGTCTACGATCTCGGCGGCGGCACGTTCGACATCTCGATCCTGGAGATCGGCGAGGGCGTATTCGAGGTCAAAGCCACTAACGGCGACACGCATCTCGGCGGCGACGACTTCGATCAGCGCATCGTCGACTGGATCGCTGACGACTTCAAGCGTGAGCACGGGATCGATCTCCGCAACGACCGGATGGCGCTGCAGCGACTCCGTGAGGCGGCGGAGAAGGCGAAGATCGAGCTCAGCGCGACGATGCAGACGGACATCAACCTGCCGTTCATCACGGCGGACGCGACCGGGCCCAAGCACCTCGTCATGACCCTGACCCGCGCGAAGCTCGAAGCGCTCGTCGGGGATCTCATCGAGCGCAGCATCCCGCCGTGCCAGGCCGCCATGAAGGATGCCGATGTCGCGGCGCGTGACATCCAGGAGGTCGTTCTCGTCGGTGGCCAGACACGCATGCCCAAAGTGCAGGAGCGCGTCACCGAGATCTTCGGGCGCGAGCCACACAAAGGCGTCAATCCGGATGAAGTGGTGGCGATCGGAGCCGCGATTCAGGGCGCCGTGCTCGGAGGCGATGTCAAGGGCGTCGTCCTGCTCGACGTGACGCCGCTCTCGCTCGGCGTCGAAACCGAGGGCGGGGTGATGACCGTCCTCATCCCGCGCAACACCACGATTCCCGCGAAGAAGGCCGAGACCTTCAGTACGGCTGCGGACAATCAGACGGCGGTGGACATCCACGTCGTGCAGGGGGAACGCCCGCTCGCAAGGGACAACCGCACGCTCGGGCGCTTCCGGCTCGAGGGCATCCCGCCGGCCCCGCGTGGAACGCCGCAGATCGAGGTGTCGTTCGACATCGATGCGAACGGGATCCTGAACGTCTCTGCGAAGGACGTCGCTTCCGGCCGTCAGCAGCAGGTCACGATCACGGCAACCTCAGGATTGAGCAAGGATGAAGTCGATCGGATGGTGAAGGAGGCCCAAGCGCATGCCGCGGAGGATGCGCGAAGGCGCGAAGAGATCGAACTCCGGAACAAGACCGACGCGCTCGTTTATTCGGTCGAGCCCTCATTGCGCGAGCTTCGGAGTCGTATTTCGGAGGGAGACCGCCGTGCTATCGAGCAGGCGGTCGATGCAGCCCGCCAGGCGCTGGCCGCCCCGGATGTCGACGCGATCCGGCGGGCACACGACGAGCTCGTTCGAGCCGCCGGTGTGCTTGAGACCTCCTCCCGGACCGCCGCCCAGGGAGCCGCGTCGGGCGGCCCTGCATCGACGGGCCGCACCGAGGAGGACGTCATCGATGCGGAGGTCGTCGACGACCGCGCGTGAGGTGCGTTCTTGACGAACCCGCGTGGTTTACCCGGTGACCGCCTTCGCCAAAGTGAGGAGCACTTCCGGAGCGTCTGGGAGAGCGGCGTCGTGGCGATAGCCTTTTTCGACTTGCACGGCGGGATCAGTGACGCCAACGACGAGTTCCTCCGGATGGTGGGGTTCACGCGCGAGGAACTGGAGGCGGGGGAAGTGCGTTGGGATCGGCTCACACCGCCCGAATGGATGCCACGGACCCGAGACGCTGTCGCGGAGTACGGACGGACCGGTCGCATCGAGCCGTACGAGAAAGAATACTTGCGACGAGATGGGGAGCGGTTCTGGGCCTTGTTCGCCGGACGCCGCATCCAGAGCACCGGTAGCGGCGTCGCGATCGTTCTCGACATCACAGAACGAAAGCATGCGGAGCAGGCGTTGCGGGACGCCAACCGTAGGAAGGACGAATTTCTCGCCATTCTCGCACACGAATTGCGAAACCCACTTGCGCCGATTCGAACCGCCGTCGGGATACTCCAATCCAACGGCGTCCCCGAGTCGTTGCGCGTGCGATCACGTGCGATCATCGAGCGGCAGGTCGCGCACATGACGCGGCTCATCGACGATCTGCTCGATATCTCGCGTGTCTCGCGCGGCAAAATGAGCCTGCAACACGAGCCGTTGCTGCTCGATCACGTGCTTGATGCTGCGATTGAAACCGCGCGGCCAGTCATAGAAGAACATGGACATCGCTTGGAACAGCGCCGTGGTACGGCTCCCGTCCCCCTGAGCGGCGACCTGGCGCGGCTGTCGCAAGTGTTCGCGAACCTCCTGAACAACGCGGCGAAGTACACATCGAAAGGCGGAATGATCTCGATCTTCATCAAGGCGCACCCGACGAAGGTTGATGTGGAGGTGACAGATACCGGTCAAGGCATTGCCGTGGAGCGGCTGGACAGCATCTTTGATTTGTTCGCTCAAGGATCGGGGAACTCCAATACAACAGTCGGCGGGCTTGGGATCGGCCTGGCGCTTGCGCGGACGCTTGTCGAACTCCATGACGGGACGTTGACCGTCTCGAGCCCTGGTGTTGGAAGCGGCTCGACCTTCATCGTGTCGCTTCCGACGATCAGGCTTGCACAACAGACGCAGGAGGCGCGAGAGCGAAAGGAGCCAATTACCAGAAATCTCGGGCGTCGCGTTCTCGTCGTCGATGACGGCGTGGATGCGGCAGATACCACCGCCGCGCTCCTCACCGTTGCCGGATGCGTGACTCGGGTGCTCTACAGTGGCGGAGAGGTGCTGGCGCAGATCATTGACTTCGAGCCGGTCGTCGTACTGCTCGACATCGGCATGCCCGCGGTTGACGGGCTGGCGGTGTGCCGGCAGATCCGGTCGGTTCCCGAGGGAAAGTCGCTATTCATCGTCGCGATCACGGGGTCGGGGCAAGACGACGATCGCCGCAAGACGCGTGAAGCAGGATTCGACGCCCATCTGGTGAAGCCCGTCGCGCCTGAGGCACTGCTGCATCTCGTTGAGCACGCACCCCGCGGGAAGATGAGCGGATCGTAAATTCAGGTTGGCGAGCGCCGTTGGTCATCGTCTTGCTTCTGGGTCTCACCGGAGGACGAGCGTGGCCGATCTGTTTGCCGTGAACCGAACCCGTGGGCGCCGCGCCGCAGACGTCGAAACCGGTTGGGCCGGCGCGTGGGCAGTCGCTCGGACCGTCCTGATCGTCGCGACTGTGGTGGGTGCGCTCTGGCTGGTTTACCAACTGAGCACGCTCATCCTGCTGGTCATATTCTCGTTGTTGTTCGCGTACCTGATCGAGCCGCTCGTCGTGTTCGTGCAGCGGCGCGTCACCTTCGGACGTGGGCGGGAGCTGTCGCCTGCGGTCGCCATTCTCAGTACTTATGTGGTGATTTTTGGGCTCATCTGGCTGGTGATCGTTGGGGTCGCGCCGAAAGTGTTCGAGCAGGTCTCGGAGGTCGCGAAGCGGGCGCCGGAAAGCGTCGAGTCGGCCCGGGCGAACGGCGAACCGTTCAAGTCGGTATACCTCCAGGTCGAGCAGCTCGGGTTGTCGTCGACGCTCGTCGAGCACGGCGTCTCGACGATCACGTCGGCGATCGCCAGTGCGGCGCGCCGCATCGGGGGGGCGTTCGTGAGGCTGGCGGCGTACGTGCCCTGGCTCGTGCTGATCCCGATCCTTGCCTTCTTCCTCCTGAAAGATGCGACCTCGTTCAGGACCGGTGCGCTCGAGTTCGTTCCGGCGGATAAGCGGCACAGCGCCGAGGACGTGCTGGACCGAATCGACGCAGCGCTCGCGTCCTACATCCGTGCGCAGCTCGTGGCCTGCCTGATCGTCGGCGCAATCGTCGCCGTCGGGTTGACGGTGCTGCGTGTCCCGTACGGGGCAGTCCTGGGAGTCGTCGCCGGGATCGCCGAGTTCGTGCCGTTGATCGGCCCGCTGGTGATTGCCGCCGTCTCGGCCGTTGTCGCGGCGATGCACGCGCCAATGCTCGCGGTCTGGGTGCTGGTATTCTTCGGCGTGGTCCGCGTGGTCCAGGACTACGTCATCTATCCGCGCCTCATCGGGTCGAACATCCACCTGCATCCGCTGGCAGTGATCGTTGCGGTACTCGCGGGCGCCGAGCTCGGCGGCGCGGTGGGGGTGCTCCTGTCGGTGCCCGTACTGGCGATCGTGTCGTCAACGTATCGCTACTACGTCGAGTCGAGAGGCGGAGAGGATCGAACGCCGCATGCGCGGCCCGCGTGAGCCGCGCAATTTGCGATCGCGACCACCTGCCAGGCGAACGAGCCGCCGCGCGCCCACGCCGTCCCTTCGGTCCTCACGAACAGGATCTCGCCGTCGGCGTTGAACAGCAGCGCAGCACCTACGGTACGCCGACCGGCCGACGACCCATCCGGCCGCAGCAGCGAACGAAACGCCGGTCACAGGAATTGCCGCGTAGGCTTTGGTAATGACTGCGTCAGCCGCGCTCGTCAGCAACCCAACGACGATGCCGGAGGAGGTCGCCCGTCTCGTGTCAAAAACCCGGAAGCCGCGTGTGAGGCGTGGTACGAGACGACCTGCTGCCGGCCGACGCGCCGGAAGCAGGCGTTCGTGATCTTCAGGCCTCTCCGCCTCGAGAGCCGCCGCGGAATCGATAGCTTTCGGCGGAGTCACTACCTCCGGCTCGAGAGCTGCTTCGTAGCCAGATAGACGCCGCACCCGATCACCGCGTATGGCGCCGCCCATAGAACCAGGTCCAGCGGGAGATGTTTGAGGTCGGCTCGATGCTGACCGAATCTCGTCCGGTAGGCGTTGCCCTTGAACTCGCGCAGCACTCCTGTTTCCGTGACCGGGTTGTCGGGTTTGCCCTGCAGCAGCGCGCTGATGCGGCTTTCCAGCACGTCGACCCGGTCGCCTGCCATCAACAGAAGCCAGTGCGGGGTCCGCCCTTCGCTGAACGTATAGGCGTAACGCCGAACCATTCCGGACAGCCCGTGCAGCGGCTGCGCGGTACCGAAGACCGGCGTCAGGAACTTGTGTTCCGTGGATTTTTCCCTGAAGCCGCGCGGCTGCTGCCGTTCAGGGAAATCCCAGTGCGCCCCTGTGTCCTGCATCGCCTCTTTCGGAAACGACGGCCGATCGGCAGGATTCAAGTCGACGCCCCATCCGGGGATGGTGTTGCGGAGTTCGTCGGTGCTTCGCGCGATACGCGGTTTCTCACGTGTGTAAGCCACAGGTCGCTCCTTCATCAATGCGCTGTCGGGATGACGAGCGGCTTGATGCAGCCATCCAGTTTGTTAGACATCAGGTGATACCCTTCGGCGATCTCGTCGAGCGGAATGCGATGGGTGACGATGGCGGACGGCTTCAGGACGCCGTTGCGGACGTGCTCGAACAGGCGGGGCCACTGCCGCTTGACAGGACACTGATTGGTCCGGATCGTCAGGCCCTTGTTCATCGCATCGCCGAATTTCACGGCGCTGAACAGCGGCCCGAACGCACCGACGACGCCGATGTTGCCGCCCTTCCGCACGGCATCGATGCACCAGTTCAGCGCCACCGGCGAGCCGCCCTGCAGCTTGAGCTTTGCGCTGGTCACGTGCTGGAAGAACGCGCCGTCCGCCTCCGCCCCCACCGCTTCGATGCAGACGTCGGCGCCGAGGAAATCGGTGGTTTCCTTCACCCACTGAATGATGTCGTTGACCTGCGTGAAATTGATGGTTTCGACATGCGCGAACGTCCGCGCGAACTCGAGCCGATAGTCGATGTGGTCGACGACGATCACGCGGCCGGCGCCCATCAGCCACGCGGACTTGGCGGCGAAGAGACCGACCGGACCGGCGCCAAACACGACGACGACATCACCTTCCTTGATCTCGCCGAGTTGCGCGCCGAAATAGCCGGTCGGACAGGCGTCGGTCAGCAGGACGGCGTCTTCCTCTTCCATCCACTCCGGGATCTTGCTCGGACCGACGTCGGCGAAGGGCACGCGCACGAATTCCGCCTGGCCGCCGTCGTAGCCGCCGCATGTATGTGAGTAGCCGTAGATGGCAGCTTTGTAGGGCTGTGTTTCTACACTGCACTGGCTCGCTGTCAGTTCCGTCGATTCCGATTGGCTATTCATCACGCAGCTCCGCACGAATTGCGAGACCCTGCCATTACGCAACTCGGCGATCTGTTTGCGAGGCAGGCGGACAAACTCTCGATTCAGGTGAATCGCTTCAACCATGTTCGCCATGGCGTTAGATGGCCTGAGCGATTGGCAATGGACTGCGTCGGGACGCTTGCAACACGGCTGCATTCCTACAGCGACCATCTGCACGAGCGTGCCTCGCGCGGTCTGAAACCTGCGTTCATCGCACCGAGACTGTCGGGGCGCCTCGCGTATCAGGCCGGTATGGCGAGTCTCTTTATGAGGCCTGCAGCCCACGATCGAGCGGAAGCGACGCCTGATCCTGACTATGGCATCTGAGGGCGAAGCACCATCAGAAATCGAACCTGAATTCTACTCACCTCTCGCAGAGGCACTCAGTCAAGGGGACATCGTTCAAGGTGTCCCCTTAGCTGTCTTAGAGCACCCCTTAACAGTCTGTCGACCTGGTGGAAAGCCGAAGCAGTCCTGGTCCGCGCCAGCTACAGAGGCGAATCCTGCGGCATTCGGAAAAGGGCCGGAGATCATTCATGCTTTAGGCAGGCGCCCAG
>JBPYFA010000290.1:0-5817 GCA_051986585.1 Vicinamibacterales bacterium
GGCGAGCACGATCGGAATCACCCGACGAAGTGACCCACCCACCGGCTCGAGAATCGCCACCCCTTTGCTGACGTGTTGCTGCATCTCCTCGTATTCGGCCTTCGTGAGCCTGGCGGCCTTGTAGAGCAAATCGCGGCTGACATCGAGTTTGCCGATGTCGTGCAGGAGCGCGGCGGCGCGGGTGTCTTCAATCCGATCGGCCGGCAGGTCGAAGCTCGATGCAATCTTCGCGGCGTAGACCGATACCCGATAGCAATGGTTCTCGGTGTACTCATCCTTGGCGATGAAGTGCCGCAGAATCATGAGCACGCCGTGATAGGTCTCGCGGAGCTCGGAGAGCTGCGCCGTTTTGTGCTCGTACAACGAGCCCATGGAATAGCCGGTGATGATGAGGACTCCGCCCCACACCGTGATGTCGATCCAGCGGCTCCCAGGGACCTGCACCTTGGCCGTGGCGGCAAACAGAATCGGGTTCCACCAGGTCATGATGCAGACGAGCAGCACGCTCCCAAGCGCCGTCAACGTTCCCTGGCGGCGGCCATACAGGTATGCCGCTCCGAGTGTCGGCAGGGTGTAAAAGCTCAAGACCATCCGCTGCCCATCGACCACCAGATTCAGCATCAGGCAGATGGCAAACAGCGACAGAAGGATCCACAGCTCCTTGTTCACTTGTTCGATGCGGCCGATTTGCGGCTTCAACATAATTCCTGCTACCCCGGGCCCAGACGCGCGCAGCGCAAGAAGAGGGCCGAGGAGGCGCCACCACGTAGCTACTGGAAATAAAGAACTTAGCCGTCTTACAGAACCGTATCGGGGGCGCGGTGTGCCGGCTTGGCACAAGGGAGTTGCAAATCTGATAGTGCAGTGCTGAATTTTGAATGCTGATTGCCGAACGACGCCGGATCCTTACCTCACAGGGACATCCCGCAGCAGCCGTCTCAGGATCTTTCCTGACGGCGACTTCGGAATCGCATCGATGAAATCGAGGCGGCGAATCTTCTTGAAGGGCGCGACGCGATTGGCGACGAACGTGATGAGGTCTTCGGCCGTGGCTGGCGTTTTCAGGACAACAAACGCTCGCGGAATTTCACCGGCCTCTTCGTCCTTCAGCGGAACGACCGCCGCATCGGCGACCGCGGGATGCGTGAGCAGCACGGCCTCGAGTTCGGCAGGCGCGACCTGCATCCCCTTGTATTTGATCAGTTCCTTCAAGCGATCGACGATGAACACATCGTTGTCGGCGTCCACGTGGCCAAGGTCGCCGGTATGCAGCCAACCTTCGTCGTCGATCGTGGCGCGTGTCGCCTCGGGGCAATTGAGGTAGCCACGCATCACCTGCGGACCTCGTACCCAGATCTCGCCGTCCTGGCCAGGCGCCATATCCTCGCCGGTCGCCGGATCGACGATCCGGCATTCGGTGTTCGAGAGCGGCTGGCCGATCGAGCCGAACTTATTGCCTCCGGACGTCTCGCACGTGACGTGTGTCGCAGGGCTCGTTTCGGTCAGTCCATAGCCTTGCTGGATCACGCACGTGATCCGGGACGTGCACTGCTCGGCCGTCGTCGAGCTGAGCGGCGCGGCGCCCGAGAATAGTTTGCGGACGGAAGAAAAGTCGCGGCCGCTGACCGACGGGTGCTTCGCCAGCGCGACGACCACAGGCGGAACGACGTGCAGCAGCGTGGCGCGATATCGCTCGATCAGTTCGAGGTAGGTCTCGAGATCGAACTTGGGCATCACGACGAGGGTCGCTCCTGACCACAGGCCGGCCATCGCCACCACGACCATCCCGTAAATGTGAAAGAAGGGAAGGAACGCAATCGTCGTCTCTTGGTCGTGCTGGAAATGATCCACCGCATTCAGCTGCAGGATGTTCGCGACGAGATTCCGGTGCGTCAGCATCACGCCCTTCGGCAGCCCGGTCGTCCCGCTGGAATACGGCAGCGCGACGATGTCGCTGGAATTGACGACCGTCCGCGGGGCGGGACCTGGTTCGGCGAGCAGCTCGCTGAAGGCGATCGCGTTCTCTGTTGGTTGGTCGAACGTGAGGACATGCTCGATGCCGATCTCTCCGGCAACTTTCCCCCAGACCGGTGACAGCAGCGACGAGGTGATCAGGACTCGTGCGCCAGAGTCAGTCAGGTGACGGCCGAGATCTTTCGTGGTGTACAGGGGGCTCGCAGTCGTGGCAATTGCTCCGAGCCGCGCAAGCGCCAGCATCGCAATCGGATACTCGAGTGCATTGGAGCTGAAGATCGCGGCGACGTCGCCCCGGCCGATACCAAGGCGGGCCAGGCCGGCGGCGGCTCGATCGACCAGATCCGGGAGCTGGCCGTAGGTGATCGTTCGACCGGTGATGCCATCGACGAGGGCCGGGCGGCCCCGACGTGCAACGCTCGGTGCGAGAACGAAGTCGCTGAGCGAGGTGTCCGGAATCTCGATGTCCGGTTGCGGGCTCCGATAAATCACCGTGGCTCCTGTTGCTGCGGCATCCTAACACTGCACGCGCTTTTTGGGTTTGCCGATCGCATCCATGGCAAGCGTCGTCGGTGCGCTATAGTCAGTGACCGGAGGAATCGCCATGACCTGCCGTCCCCTGATCTGTGCCGTTCTCGCCACCACGCTCTCGATTGCGCTCGAGCACATCGCCGCCGCCCAGCAGCCGCCTTCATCCGCCAACCCGGTCAGCCAGGCAATCCGCGACAGCTGGGAAGGGGCGAAGCGCAATTTGAACGAATCTGCGGAGCAGATGCCGGAAGCGGACTACAACTTCAAGCCGACCGATTCGGTTCGCACGTTCGGTCAAATCATTGCTCACGTGGCTGGCGCGAGCTACGTATACTGCTCGGCTGCGCGCGGAGAGAAGACGCCTCACGAGGAAGGAGACTTCGAGAAGACCGCGACGACAAAGGCCGCAATCATCAAGGCGCTGAACGATTCCAACGCCTACTGCGACAAAGCGTTTACCGCACTGACCGATCGAACCGCGGCGGAAGTGGTGCCCATGCCGTTCGGGGGAAAGGACGCCGGCCGCGCCTCACCACTGATTCGGAACATCGGCCACTTGAACGAGCACTACGGCAATCTGGTGACCTACTTCCGGATCAAGGGAATGGTGCCGCCAAGTAGCAAGCGCTAAGGGAGCACTGAAATTGCTGAATGGTGAATGCTGAATGCTGAATGGTGATTGCGGATTGTTGATTGTTGATTGGCCGGCAATCGGTGTTCAATTAGGCAATCGGCATCGGCATCGGCAATCGGCAGTCGGCAATCAGCAATCAGCATTCAACATTCAGCATTCAGCACTCAGCACTTGCCCTATTTCTTAACCGGCACTGCCGCTTCGGCGAGGGGCCGCAGATCCGTGTGCCACCATTGTTCGGAGCCTGCGAGCTGCGCCTGATCGATCCCGATCACGACGACGTCGGTCGCTTCCACCGGAGTGCCGTCGAGCACGATGGTCGAGTACTTCGTCTCGTGGGCTTCGAGCGTGCGGCGGCCGGGCGCCGTTTGTCTCGCCCTCGGCGTGCCGTCCGCCTTGAACACGAACGCCGTCACCGTGAACTGCTCGTATTCCTTATCAGTCTGATTGACCGCATCGTAGAGGATGACTGGCGGTCCCTGACTGGCAGTCAGGACAAACGCATGCGTGATGCGCACGGGCGGCTGTTGCGCTTCGACAATGATGGCGGATTTTTCTGTAGGGGTAGCGGCCGCGAGTGTCGTGGTCAATGCGAGAAGTAACGTAAACATGATGGGGAGGGTAACACTCCCGGCGTCCCGGCTGCCAGATCAGCGTCACTCTCAGTGTCCAGTTTCCAGTCTCCAGTTTCCAGTCTCCAGTTTCCAGTTCCCAGTTCCCAGTTCCCAGTTTCCAGTTCAGTTCAATTCGGTTGCGGCTTAGCGCATGAGCGGGACGAGCCATAATGCACCCATGGGAACGCCAGAGGTCGCCCTCCGGATCCTATGGTTTGTCTGGTGGATCACTTGGCTGGCTGCGGCGGCGTGGAGCGATCGCGCCGTCAAGCGGCCACCGCGACGAAGTCAGATCATTTATCGCCTGCTCGCAGCGGCTGGTGCGATTCTCCTGTTTGGTCTCTATCGCCACGACCCGCGCGCAGAGGGGCTCATGTGGCAGACACCGCTTGCCATTGCATGGGCGATGGTCGCGATTGCTGGAACCGGGCTGCTCTTTACCTGGTGGGCGAGAATTCACCTCGGACGGTTGTGGTCCAGCAGCGTTGGACGAAAGGCCGACCACCGCGTCGTCGACACCGGCCCGTACGGCCTGGTCCGCCATCCGATCTATAGCGGCATTACGCTCGCGTCGATTGCGACCGCCGCGCTGCGTGGGACGGCAGCGGCGTGGCTCGGTGCCGCGGTCATGACCTTGGGATGGTACGTGAAAGCTCGGATGGAAGAAGGGTTTCTGCGCGACGAGCTCGGCGCCGATGCGTACGATGCCTACGCCCGGCGAGTGCCGATGCTGATTCCGCGTTTTTGAAACCGGGATCCATGGTGCGGGATTCGGGAGCCGGGATTCGTCGTCCGGACCGATAACGCGCTTCACCAAGACGTCGGCGCTGCCGGTTTTCCGGCGGACATTGACAGCCGCCGCAGAAAACAGGCGCAAATCCACGCAAATTGTTGTGGCACGAAGACGGCACTCCCGCCCGGCCGGGAGGTTTCTTCCATGAAGCGCTTCATCTTCGCGTTCATTGTGGCTTTTGCCGTCGCCTTTGCCCTCGCCGTCCTGGCGTCGGCAGAGCAGCCGTCGCAGTCAGCGGCACCTGCGGCTTCGGTCAAAGCGCTGCTCGAGCAGCTCAATATGGAGACTTTTGCGGCCCGCGATCCCGAGGAAGCCGGCCGGTACATCGCCGCCATGTACATCAAAGACTCGCAGCTGCTGGTCGTCAGCGCACCATACAAGGTGCCGGCCGTGCTCGATCGGCTGATCGCATCGGGGAACTACATGGAGGCGTATCTGAACCTCCAGGCGGTCGCCGATCACAAGGGACACTACTTCATCGTGGATTCTCTGGCCGACGGCTTGAAACGAGTTCCAGAGGTCGATCAGCCGTTCGACAGTTCCACCATCGATGGTGCCGTTTCGGTCACCTTCGACGGGAAGTGGACGGGACAGAAACTCACCGAAGCCGGGTACAACCAGATGTTCGAAAAGGACGACGCGCGCTATGCCCGGATGCTGACGATTCTCGCCAACGAGCTGCGAAAGCGAACGACGGCGCAATAGCACGCGCCATTCGGCCCCTCAACTTTCACGTTACACTTGAATGAGGGGTCGTCGACCGAGCCGAGGAGGACGTTGCGCAGGGCACATATTCGGTTCGCGTGTGCCGTCGTGTTGGCCGTCGCGTCGGCCTCGACGGCACATGCGTCGGACAGGGTCGGAATCGCAGTCCGCGGCAAAACGCTGACGATCGAGGTCTATTCGCCGCAGGGATCGTCACGCGGCACCATCGTCATGGGCAGCGGCGACGTGGGCTGGGTTGGCCTCGGTGCATCCATGGCCGAGGACCTGTCGACGCACGGCTATCTCGTCGTTGGCATCAACGTCCGCCAGTATCTCTCCTCGTTTACTTCAGGGCAGTCCCACCTGCAAGCATCAGAGGTCGCCGGTGACTACCGGCTCATCATCGAGACGCTGAGGCAGTCGCGGCACGTCGATGCCCCGATCGTCGTGTCGGGTGTGTCGGAAGGGGCTGCGCTCGCCGTCTTGGCAGCATCCGATCCAGCCAACCATGGATGGATCGACGGTGTGATCACGATGGGGCTGCCGCCGACGGCGGAGCTCGCCTG
>JBPYFA010000291.1:0-10189 GCA_051986585.1 Vicinamibacterales bacterium
GCCCGAACTCCACGATCAAAATGGAAATGGGCCTGCGCTCGGGGAATCGGCTCTCGTACCGCATCACTCTAAAAGGCAGGCCGGTTGTTGAACTCTCGCGCGCGGGCATCATCGTCGACGGCACCAATCTGGGTGACGGCGCGTCGATCACCGGCTTGGAACGCGGTCGGCACGATGAGCGTTATCGGACCCGGGGCGGGCACTCGGTTGCGATCGATCGCTACAATTCGGCCATCCTGGCTCTCGCCCATCAGTCCACTGGAACCCATTACACCATCGAGATTCGCGCGTTCGACGATGGCGTCGGGTTCCGATATGTCGTGCCGGGAAGGAGCGCCGCCGACGTGCGAGTGCCCGACGAGGCGACCGTCTTCAACTTCCCTCCGCGCAGCCTCGTCTGGTACCACGACCTCGATGGGCACTACGAAGGCGTTCACGAGAAGAAGGAGATCGAAGACGTCGCCGAGGGGGATTGGGCAGCTCCGCCCGTGACCGCGCAGCTGCCCGACGCCGCGGGATACGCCTCAGTTACCGAGGCGGGCTTGAAAGCCTACGCGGGCATGGTCCTACAGACCGATCGCCGTGGGGGATTTGCCGCCCGCCTTGCACATGCGGCGCCGGCGTCGTATCCGTATCGTCTTCGATACCCGGCCCTCGATGTCCGGCGGCTCGAGCTCGCGGCGTCGATCAAGGGGGATATCACGACGCCATGGCGCGTCGTTCTGGTCGGTCGAGATCTGAACGCGATCGTCAACAGCGACGTCATCACGAATCTGTCCGCTCCTCCGGAGGCGGCGCTGTTCCCGCAGGGAGTCGACACGCCGTGGGTCAAACCGGGCCGTGCAGTGTGGCGCTACCTGGATGGCGGCGAAAACACCTTCGAGGGAATCAAGGCGTTCTCGGAGATGGCGGCAAAGCTTGGATTCGAGTACCAGGTCGTCGAGGGGCTCTGGCGACGGTGGACCGATGACCAGCTGCGCGACCTCGTGTCGTACTCGAGCGCGCGCAAGGTCGGCATCCTGTTCTGGGTTCACAGCCGCGATATTCAGGACACCCAGGCGCGGCGGACGTTGTTTCAGCGCCTTCACGATCTTGGAATCGTCGGCGTCAAGATCGATTTCTTCGATCATGAGGCGAAGGAAGTCATCGATCTCTATCAGGCGATTCTGCGCGACACGGCGGAGTTTCACCTCGTGGTCGATTTCCATGGTGCCAACAAGCCAACCGGCGAATCGCGCACGTGGCCGAATGAACTGACGCGCGAGGGCGTGTACGGCCTCGAGCATCGCGCGCAGACGTGGGCGCGTCACGACACGACGCTCCCGTTCACTCGATATCTCGCCGGCCACGGCGATTTCACGCCGGTGATCTTTGGCGATCGCCGCCGGGAAACATCCTGGCCGCATCAGATTGCGACTGCAGCGATCTTCACGTCGCCGCTCCTCGTCTACGGCGCCAATCCGCAGAGTCTTCTCGACAACCCCGCTGTCGACCTGATCAAGGCTTTGCCGAGTACTTGGGACGAGACGATCGTCCTGCCGGGCAGCGGGATTGGAGAACTGGCCGCGTTTGCACGGCGTAAGGGCAACGATTGGTTCATCGCCGTCCTGAATGGCCCGGACGCACGCACGCTGCGAGTCGATCTGAAGTTCCTCGGGGCGTCTCCGTATGGCGCGATGTTGGTTCGCGACGATCCAGACAACGCGGCGGCAGAAAAGATCGAGCGCACCAGCCTCACACGCCAGGGATCAATCACCATCGCTCTACGCGGAGGCGGCGGGTTCATCGGACGGCTCGTCGCTCGTAAGGGGAGTTAATCGGCGTCGCCAAATAGATTCTGACTGGCCGCTCCTGTCTGAACCAGCCTTGACGGCCGCGCCTCGGACTTGCGTCTTGCTCCCGTTTCGCGGCATGGAAAATCAGCCTCTCCGGTGCGTGCCTGACGATGCCGCCGGCGGGTGCCCGCCTTCGCCAAAGGCTACGGTGAGGTCTCGCCGTAGCGCTGGTGCGTTGATACTGCGCGGAGGCGGAGGGGTTCGCCGAGCTCCGGTGAGCCGACTGTTCAACGGCCGGGTTGCCCGCTGCGGTGATAGCGTACTCATCGCCGCCGGCGGATGGGGACACCTGCGAAGCTGATTTAGAACTGTCGGGTGTCATGCCGCTCAAAGGTCGCGGCGACGCAAGCCCGCCGTCGCGGCACGAGTCGAGGTGCGGTCTCTCAGCGTCCTTATCGCACGCCGACGGGGTTACGCCCGTCAGTTCTCCGGAGCGATGCGGCCAGCGCGCTGCGTCAGTTCCGAAAACCACGCCGCAAGCGTTCCGATCCGCGGCGGCACTGTTTCGACAATGCCGACTGAACAACCCGGTCGCCCGAATGATTCTCGCCAAGCGTGTGACGAACCCGAGCCGCCGCGGCCGTCGTGAGGCACGCGCTGGAGGCGTGGTTTTCCGCGCGTAGGCCGAGGCGCCGGGAACTGACGGGCGTAACACCGTCGGCGCAACACCGCAGGAAGGCCGCCCTGTGGCCCGAGCGCCAACATTGGGCTCAGCTCGTCACCGTTCCACCAGATACAGATCGCGCCCTGCGTTCTCGACAATCAACGTGTCGGGATCATCACGGAACGCTCGTGGATCGAACGTACGCATGTCGAGATATCCAAGGTTGACCCGGCGGCAGGTGTCTTCCGACAGATTGGCGGCAAGCGTGATGCGGTAGCGCGGGACGACGATGCCGTCCTCGCCCTTGTCGCCCGCATAGGCGACGTGCGCCAGATGAGCGGCGACGCACAAGTTTGCCCGGAGCTCGTCGGAGCCTTCGACCATGTCGCGAACCCGCTCGAGCGGCGCGTATCCGTACTTTTCGATGAGCGCACCGTGGGTCAACGAAATGGCAGCGAGGTGCGGGGCATAGATGATCAGCTCGCCACCGCGATCGATAACACTGCCCAACTTGTAGCTGGCCTTTCCACCGACCCAGAGCTCGTCGTAGTGTTCGTCGAGGATCGCGACGACGCGTTTGTAGCGCCGGCCGGTGTATTTGACGTGTACCTGCTGGCTGATTGCCGCCGCGCGGCGGACGGTTTCGCGAATGTCTCCGGCGAAGAGCGCGCGCGTGGTCAGGCCGTGTGCATCGCGTGTCGCCACCGTGGTAAGCGCGATAGCCGGTGCGGGAACGTATCCGGCCGCCATTTCGATCAGGCGCCGCGTCGGGGTTTCGACGCGTCCGATGACTCGTTCAATGGTCGCGAGCGCACCCAGCCAATGTGTGAGGTGCGTCAATTCAGGTCCGGCAACACCTGGGAAGAAATACTTGGCGCCGCCAGCGAACCCGGCGACCTCGTGCGGGACAGTCGCGCCCAGCACCAGGATCACATCGTACTGTCCTGGCGCCAGGTGCGCATTCAGCCGGACCTTCACGGATTCGCGCAGCAGTCCGCCCGTCTCCTTGGCGATCGCGTCGGCGCTGATGGTACCGAGCGTCGTCAGCTCCGATTCACGGTCCCAGTGGTGATCGAAGACGTTGCCGAGGAGCGGAATCGACGCCAGCCCTGCGCCAATCTTGGCCCGCTTGTCCGCCTCATTCATCGCGACGTGCGTCCCCTGCGCGATCAGCACATCGAGCGATGAGGCGCCGATCCGGGCGAGCGTCTGCGAGACGATCGGGAACAGTTCTGGCGTGTTGTCATCGCGCGTCCGGTCGGAAACGACGGCGAGCACGCGCGATCCGGGTTTGATCCCGTTGAGCGCTTCCTCGACGATTGGGCGCATGTCGGTGACCGTCAACTTCGCCGTTGGTGCACCCGTGCCAATGACGCTGGTATCAACTTTCATCACGAATCCGCCAGGGCAACGCGCTCCAGCCGTGGAGCGAGCAGGTGAATGACGCCGAGCGCCACGAGATAGATGAGGCCGGCAACAATGAACATGGGCAGATAGAAGCTCGGATCACGCTGCAGGACGCGGCCCGCGAATTCGGCGATTACGATGCCGCCGATGCCTCCAGCGAAACCGCCGATGCCGACGACCGTTCCGACGGCACGGCGAGGGAACATGTCCGAGGACAGGGTAAACAAGTTGGCCGACCACGCTTGATGGCACGCGGTCGCCATGCCGATCAGGCCCACCGCAAGCCACGCACTGCGAGTCTGGCTGGCAATGATGACGAATGGAATGATGGCCGCGAAAATTCCCATCGTGATCTTTCGTGCGGCGTTGACGGTCCATCCGCGCTTGATCAGCGTCGACGATAAGTAGCCGCCGATCACCGAGCCGAAATCGGCGACGATGTAGACCGTTGTCAAGTACGGGATCAGTGCGGTTCCACGGATGTCATGTTCCTGAGCCAGGAACTTCGGCAGCCAGAAGAGATAGAACCACCAGATCGGGTCGGTCAGGAGCTTGCCGGCGGCAAATGCCCACATCTGCCGCTTGCCAATCACCGCGGAGACCGGCACCTTCGATGTCACCGGCTCGTCCATGCCGTCCTGGATGTAGTGGCGCTCTGTGCCGGAAAGCCGGGGATGCGCAGAGGTGCTGGAGTAGAACACCCACCAGGCCGCGAGCCAGACGAACCCGAGCGCGCCAGTACCGATGAACGCTGATTGCCATCCCCATGCTGCTGCCATCAGCGGAACCATGATCGGAGCGATCACCGCGCCGATGTTGGTGCCGGAGTTGAAGATGCCCGTGGCAAATGCGCGCTCGCTCTTCGGAAACCATTCGGCCACCGTCTTGATCGACGCGGGGAAATTTGCCGCCTCGCCGACGCCCAGGAGGAACCTGGCCGCGCCGAACTGCATCGCGGTCCGTGCAAACGCCGTCCCCATCGCCGCCAGCGACCACCAGACGACGGCAATGGCGAATCCGAGCTTGATGCCGATCTTGTCGAGAATGCGTCCCCACGCCAGCATCATCACCGCATAAGCCAGCTGAAAGGCGATGACGATTCTCCCGTAGTCGAGCTCGCTCCAGCCGATGCTGTGCTGCAGATCCGGAGCAAGTATCCCGAGCACCTGACGATCGATGTAGTTGATCGTCGTGCCGAAGAACAGCAGCGCGCAGATTCCCCAGCGTACGTACCCCACCCGCACCGGAGCAATCGATGGTTCGGCTCGGAGAGGGATGGACATCGAATCGCTAATCCCTAATCACTCATCGCGAATCGCTCATCCTTGAATCCGTGAATCGCAACCAACGAACCAACGAACCAACGAACAACGAACCAACGAACAATTCAGCATTCACCAATCAACCTTCATCATTTACATCGTTAGATCGTCGGGTTCCGGCGATGGATCGCGAACTCGCGGTGGCCGAGACGTTCGGCGGCCGTGGTGCGCCCTGAGGCGACAGCGAGGACGTCTGCCAGCAACCGATCTGCCGCACTGTCCATCGTTTCGCGGCCGTCGAGGACGCCACTGACATCGTCGTCGAGATTGTCGGCCATCGACTGCGCCGTCTGGGCGTTCCCCGTAATCTTAATCACCGGCGCGATCGGATTGCCGGTTGGCGTTCCCAGTCCGGTCGTGAAGACCACGACCTGAGCTCCGCCACCGACCATCCCTGTAACCGATTCCACATCGAGGCCGGGAGTATCCATCACCGTCAGCCCCTTCCTCGTAATTCGTCCGGCGTATGGGACGACGTCCGTAAGAGGGGTTCGTTCGCCGCCTTTGTGCGTTGCGCCGAGCGACTTCTCCTCAATCGTGGTCAGGCCGCCGCGGATGTTGCCAGGCGAAGGCTGGGTGCCACGAATGTCGAGACCGAGCGCGACGGCTTCCGCTTCGACGCGGCGGATGATGCGAACCAATTGCGCGGCCGGTTCGGGCGACGTGGCACGCGCCGCGAGCAGGTGCTCGGCTCCCATGATCTCCGCGATCTCTCCAAGTACCGCCGTGCCGCCCGCGTCGACGAGGCGATCGGCCACCCGGCCAAGCGCCGGATTTGCCGCGAGACCGGAGGTGTAATCAGAGCCCCCGCATTTGACACAGAGAATCAACGATGAGGCGTCGCACTGAACGCGCGGTTCGGATTCGATTGCGGACGCAAATGATGCGGCGATCTCCGTTCCCCGCGTGGTCGTACGGACCGTTCCGCCTTCGCTCTGGATAGCGATGATGGCGGCAGGTTTACCAGCGGTCCGTGCGGCATCGGCGAGATGTTGCGCAATCACCTGCTCGCATCCAAGCGCGACGATGACGGCGGCGCCGACATTTGGATGTCCGCAGTACGCCGCAAGCGTGTCATGTGTCAGGCCGCGATCCGGTCCCAGTTGCCCGCAGCCGGCGAGATGTGGAAGCGCGGCTCCGGTTGGTCCGATCGACTGGGCGATACGTTCTGCCACGACGGACGCACAAATGACGGTCGGAACGACGAGCACGTGGTTGCGTACTCCGACCCGCCCGTCGGGCCGTCGAAAGCCGGAAAAGGTCAGCGCGTTCATTGGGTCGTCTTGCCGGTAACAGGCGAACGATCGGGCGGCTCCGCAAGGCGGGCCGCGTCGGGCAATGGGTCGGGGCGGAGGTCTCCTCGACCTCGGCCGCTTGCCACATTGTGCGTGTGCACGTGTTCACCAGGTTGGATGTCGGAGGTTGCGGTGCCAATCGTGCTGCCGTATTTCATCACCTGTTCGCCGGCTCGGATCAGCCGCAGCGCAATCTTGTGACCCTTCGGTGTTGGTTCGGCGATCGTGATCGACTGTCCGGCCACGACAATCACCTGCCCGGTTTCCAGCGGCTGGAGCGCCGTTGCCACATTGTCGCGTGAGCTGATCACCAGGGCTGGCACCGAGGTCATTGATTCACCCCGCTCGCGAGGAATCCTCCATCGACGGCGATAACCTGGCCGGTGACGAACGTGGACGCGTCGGATGCGAGGTAGACGGCGGCGCCCACCAGCTCGTCGAGGTTGCCATATCGCCGCATCGGCGTCCGCAGCAGGAACTCCTGCCCTCGCGGCCCCTCGAGTAGCTTCGCATTCAGGTCGGTACGAAAAACCCCCGGTGCGATCGCATTCACCGTCAAGCCATGCGGCGCCCACTCGACGGCGAGCGCTCGCGTCAGGCCGGCGACGCCAGCCTTCGAGGCGGTGTAGGCGCTGACCTCGTGAAGCCCGACGAACGATGACAACGAGGCGATGGCGATGAGCCGGCCCGATCTCCGCGCGATCATTGGCCTGGCAAACACCTGATAGGTGCGAACGGCGCCAGTGAGATTGGTGTCGATAATCCGTTGCCAGTCCTCGTCGGACATGTCGATGGTTGCGACCTTCTTGTTGATACCGGCACAGTAGACGAGAACGTCGATGTGGCCGAATGCCTTCACGATCGCGTCGGAGGCGGCGGTCAGCGATCGCCGATCGAGGACATCGGTTTCGATTCGCAGCGTGCGCCGGCCCTTCGCCTCTATCTCTGCCGCAACTTCCTCGACGAGCGGCGCGCGGCGCGCCGTGGCGATGACGTCGGCTCCGGCATCAGCCAAACCCAGCGCCAGCACCCGTCCGATTCCGCTCGTTCCGCCAACGACAACCGCGACGCGCCCATCCAGACTGAAAAGGTTTTTCGACATGACTCGGGGGGCAGGTTAGCATGTCCTTTATGCTCCGCGACACCCTCTACCGTCTGCCCCGACAGGAGGGCCCACAATGTCTTCAGTCGCGCGGCCACGGCGGCGCCCGTGAACTGACGACATGGCGAATTCGATTATCACCGGGCACGAAGGCGCAATCTCATATTCCAGGTGAAGAATCGGTGCTCGTGGTGCAGAGTGGCGCGGCGACCGTGACGGTGTCGAGGCAGCATTTCGAGGTCAGCCGGAAGGATGTCTTCCAGGAACGCGCTACCGCTGTCTATGCACCGCCAGGTGAATCGATCGCGATTGACGCCGGCTCAGAGTTCGAGGCGATCGTCGTATCGACGCCGGCAACGGGAGCGGGGCGGCCCGCGCTTGTCCGGCCTGGCGACGTGCGCGTCAATGCGCGCGGTCGCGACAACTACGCTCGCGAGGTGCACGACATCTTCGTCACCGACGGGTCGGCGCAGCGGATCATGGTTGGCGAAACGTTCAACCCGGCTGGGCATTGGAGCAGTTATCCGCCGCACAAGCACGATGGCCGGGATGGCGAACCCGTGCTCGAAGAGGTGTATTACTTCAGGATCGATCCTCCGCAAGGCTTCGGTCAGCAGCTGCTCTATACGGCTGAAGGCGAATGCGTCTCACACGTCGTGCGCGACGGCGACGCGGTGCTGTTGCCGTACGGCTATCATCCCGTGTCTTCTCCGCCGGGCTACCGCCTGTATTACCTTTGGGCGATGGCAGGGGCGCAGCGAAAGCTGGCGCTGCATGAGGATCCGAATCATCAATGGATTCACGACGCCACCTGAGGACAAAAGGTAGAACGAAAAAGAGGATCACATGAGCAAGGTCATGCTCGATCGACATGCCACGGTTCAACAGATCGAACAGCTCGGCATTGTCGCGGTGATACGGCTTCGGGATCCGGGCAAGCTCCGAGCGGTCGTCGATGCAATCATGGCCGGCGGCGTGCGCGCGCTCGAGGTCACGATGACGGTGCCGGGTGCAGTCGAGTTGATACGAGGCCTTGCGCCGACGCTGCCCCAAGGATTCCTCCTCGGTGCCGGCACGGTGATCGACGCCGAGACGGCGCGAGCCGTCGTCGACGCCGGGGCCCAGTTCGTCATCTCGCCGGTGTTCAGGCGTTCAGTGATTGCCGCGTGCCACGAATGCGGAGTGCCTGCCGCGCCTGGCTGTTTTACGCCCACCGAAATTCTTGAAGCGCACGACGCGGGGGCCGACATCGTCAAAGTGTTTCCGGCGACGACGCTTGGTCCGCAATACATCAAGGACGTGCGCGCGCCGCTTCCGCAGGTCAAGCTCATGCCCACCGGCGGCGTAACGCCGGACAATGCCGGTGATTGGATCAGAGCGGGCGCGGTGGCAGTGGCCGCGGGATCGTCGCTGCTCGATGCAGCCGCCATCGAGAGCGGCCGGTTCGATGTCATCACGGCGAACGCGCGGAAGTTCGTCGACAACGTCAAGGCGGCGAGAGCGAAATGAGCGCAACGGTCGTGACGTTCGGTGAGTTGATGCTGCGGTTGGGACCGCCTGGATTCGAACGGTTGCTGCAGTCGCCGATGCTGTGCGCGACCTTTGGCGGCGGCGAAGCCAACGTCGCCGTCAGCCTGGCGCAGTTCGGCCTTGCCAGCTGCTACGTAACCCGCCTGCCAGCCAACGCCATTGGCGACGCGGCGATTCGCGCCCTCCGCGCTGAGGGGGTTCGAACCGATCGCATCGCCCGGGGCGGCAGCCGTATGGGCATCTACTTTACCGAGACCGGCGCCAGCCAGCGAGCGTCGACGGTTTTATACGATCGCGCGAATTCCGCGATCAGCGAGATCCCCGGCGACGCCGTGAATTGGGACGCAGTGATGAAGGATGCCGCATGGTTTCACGTCACCGGCATCACTCCGGCGCTTGGCGCCGCAGCCGCGGCAGCGACGGTGGCCGCGGTCGGGGCGGCGAAACGGGCCGGCGCACGCGTCAGCGTTGACCTGAATTACCGGAAGAAGCTGTGGACGCAGGCACAGGCGCAGCAAACGATGCGCCCGCTGATGCGCAACGTCGACGTCGTGATCGCGAACGAGGAAGATCTGCAGTGCGTGCTCGGCATCGAGGTCGAAGGCGCCGACGTGACCGCTGGAACCCTCGACGTCGCGGCCTATCGCTCAGCCGCAGAACGCGTGACGCGCGAGCTTGGCCCACCGATGGTGGCGATCACGCTGCGCGAGAGCCTCTCGGCAAGCGATAACGGCTGGAGCGCCGCGCTCTGGGATGGTAAGACGATGCACGAGAGCCAGCGCTACACCCTGCGTCTCGTGGATCGCATCGGCGGTGGCGACAGCTTCGCTGCAGGGCTGATTTATGGCCTCGTAACCGGGCGCGCGAACGATGCCGCGTTGCGCTTCGCCGTCGCCGCCAGCGCGCTGAAACAAACCATCCCCGGCGACTTCAATCGCGTCAGCGTGGCGGAGGTGGATGCGTTGGCGGGAGGAGATGCGTCGGGGCGAGTGCAAAGGTGATGCGGCAAATGCTGAATTTCGAAGTCTGAATGCTGAATGAAAGGGATTGTGTGATTGCTGATTGCTGATTTGGACTGCTGATTGGGCCCACTC